>NZ_CP069303.1:3027272-3330000 GCF_016839145.1 Shinella sp. PSBB067
ACGACCTCAAGGTCTGGACCTTCAAGCTGCGGCAGAACCTGCAGTTCCACGATGGCAAGCCGGTCACGGCGAACGACGTGATCGAGTCCTTCCGCCATCACATGGGGCCGTCGTCGAGCTCGGCGGCGAAGGCGTTGGTCGAGGGGATCGCCGACATCAAGGACGGCGGCGACGACACGATCGTCTTCACCCTCACCGGCGGGAATGCGGATTTCCCCTACCTCGTCTCCGACTGCCACCTCGTCGTGCTGCCGGCCAAGGACGGCGGCGGGCTGGACTGGGCGCGCGGCGTCGCGACGGGGCCCTACATCATCGAGGATTCCCAGCCGGGCGTCAGCGTCCGGATGAAGCGCAACCCGAACTACCACAAGCCCGGCCAGCCCTATTTCGACACCGTCGAATTCGTCAACATCATCGATGTCGCGGCGCGCACCAACGCCCTCCTGACGGGCGAGATCGACTACATGGTCGACGCCGACATCAAGACGCTGAAGCTTCTGGAGCGCAATGCGGAGATCGAGATCTCGAAGGTCAGCGGCCTCAGGCACTTCAGCTTCAGCATGAACACCTCGGTCGCCCCCTTCGACAATCCCGACGTGCGGATGGCGATCAAATACGCGATCGACCGCGAGGATATCGTCAACAAGGCTTTCCTCGGCAATGCCAAGGTGGCGAACGACAATCCCGTCGCCCCGCAGATCGCCTTCGCCGTCAACCCGGAGCCGGTGCACAGCTACGATATCGAGAAGGCCAAGGAGCATCTGGCGAAGGCCGGCCTGACCAGCCTCACGCTCGACCTCTCCGTCGCCGAGACGGCGTTCCCCAATGCCATCGACGCCGCCCTCCTCTTCAAGGAGCATGCGGCCAAGGCCGGCATCGAGATCAACGTCATCCGCGAGGCCGACGACGGCTACTGGGACAATGTCTGGCAGCACAAGCCCTTCGTCGGCGTGGACTGGCTGGGCAAGCCGACCTGCGATTCCCTCTTCACGACCACCTATGCCAGCAATGCGCCGTGGAACGACACGGCCTGGAAGAACGCGCGCTTCGACGAGCTTCTGGTGCTCGGACGGGCCGAGCCGGACACGGCCAAGCGCCAGGCGATCTATGCCGAGATGCAGCAATTGCTGCACGACGACGGCGGCGCGCTCGTCATCGCCTATGCGCTGTTCATCGACGCCATGTCGAAGAAGATCGGCCACGGGCCGATCGGCAACATGCTGCAATGCGACAACTTCCGGATGGCCGAAAGGTGGTGGCTGGCCTGAGGCCGTCCTGCATGCCCTGACCATCGTCGGTCGCCGCCCCTTCGGGGGCGGTGACGCGCAGCTTCACCGGAAGGTCGTCCATTGCATCCAGGCATCCTGTCAAACCCGCTGTTTCGAACGATCCTCGCCCGGCTGGGCTCGGGTTTCGTGACGCTGTTCGTCGTGTCGCTCATCATTTTCGCCGCCATCGCCGTCCTGCCCGGCGATTTCGCGAAGAAGACGCTCGGGCGCGCGGCGACACCGGAAACGGTCGCGAACTTCCAGAAGGCGCTGGGGCTCGACCAGCCGGCCATCCAGCGCTACGCGATCTGGATCGGCGGGGCAGTCACCGGCGATCTCGGCCTGTCGTTCTCTTCGGGAAGCGGAACGCCGCGCACCGTGACGGGCATTATCGGCCCGCGCCTGGAAAACACCCTGTTCCTCGCCGGCATCACCGCGCTCTTCGCCGTGCCCATCGCGCTGACGCTCGGCATCGTCGCGGCCATCCGGCGCAACAGCTGGCTGGACAAGGCGCTCAACGCGGCGACGCTCGCCAGCATCTCCTTTCCGGAATTCTTCGTCGCCTATGTCCTGATGCTGCTTCTGGCCGTCAAGATCCCCGTCTTCTATTCGCTCGCCCGCATCACGCCCGACATGGGCGCGGTCGAGATATTCCAGCGCATCGCACTGCCGGTCCTCACGCTCAGCTTCGGCATCATCGCCCACATGATGCGCATGACGCGGGCCGCCATCATCGGCCTGCTCGCCCATCCCTATATCGAGATGGCGAAGCTCAAGGGTGTTCCGCCGTGGCGCATCGTGCTGCGGCACGCGCTGCCCAACGCCTGGGCGCCGATCGCGGCGGTCGTGGCGTTCAACCTTGCCTATCTCATTGTCGGCGTCGTCGTGGTCGAGGTCGTCTTCGTCTATCCCGGCATCGGCCAGGCGATGGTCGATGCGGTGCGCACGCGCGACATCCCCGTGGTGCAGGGCTGCGCCCTGATCTTCGCGGCCTCCTACATCCTGCTCAATCTCCTGGCCGACATCATCGCGATCGCGACCAATCCCCGGCTGGCGCATCCGCGATGAGGGACCCGATGCAGACAAGCCAAACGTCCCCGCCCGTCCGCATCGTCCGCTACCGGCGCTCCCGCATGGAATGGCTGCGCGCCGGGCTGAAGAAGGCATCCTGGACCACCTGGCTCGGCCTTGCCGTCATCCTGCTCTATGCCGTCCTTGCGATCTTCGCGCCGCTGCTCGCGCCCTATGGCGAGGCGGACGTCGTTTCGAACGAGCCGTTTTCGGCCTGGAGCCTGACGTTTCCGCTCGGCACCGACCAGCTCGGCCGCGACGTGCTGAGCCGCCTCATCTACGGCGCGCGCAACTCCGTCGGCATCGCCTTCGTCACCACCGCCATCGCCTTCCTGCTCGGCGGGACGCTCGGCATCTTGTCCGCCATATCGCCGGCCTGGCTCGATCATCTCCTGTCGGGCCTTGCCGATACGCTGATGGCCATTCCGCAGCTCATCTTCGCGCTCATCCTGCTGGCGCTGTTCGGCTCGTCCATCCCGAGCATCATCCTGATCATCGCCGTCCTGAACGCCACGCAGATCTTCCGCCTCGCGCGCTCCTCGGCCCGCAATGTCGCGGCCATGGAGTTCATCGAGGTCGCCAGCCTTCGCGGCGAAGGGACGGCCTGGGTCATCGTCCGCGAGATCCTGCCGAACATCCTTCCCATGCTGATCGCCGAATTCGGGCTTCGCTTCTGCTTCGTCTTCCTCACCATCTCGGCGCTTTCCTTCCTCGGCCTCGGCATCCAGCCGCCCTCGGCCGACTGGGGCACGATGGTCCGGGAAAGCGCGACCTTCATCAGCTACGGCGATATCACGCCGCTCCTGCCGGCCGCGGCCATCGCCCTCCTGACGATCAGCATCAATTTCGTCGTCGACTGGTTCCTCGACATTGCAAGCGGACTGCGCAATGACCAATAGCCCCGCCGCCGACGGCCGCCGCAGCGGCGAGACCCTGCTGGATATCCGCAACCTCACCATAGAGGCCGAGCGCGACGGGGCATGGCAGCCGATCGTCCGCGACATCAGCCTCACCCTCAAGCGCGGCGAGGTGCTCGGCATCATCGGGGAATCGGGCGCCGGGAAATCGACGCTCGGGCTCTCCGCCCTCGGCTTCGCGCGGGCCGGCTGCCGCTTTTCTGCCGGCAGCGTCGTCTTCGACGGGCGCGACCTCCTCAAGGAGAGCGAGGAATACCGCCGGCAGCTTCGCGGCAACCGGATCGCCTATGTGGCGCAAAGCGCGGCCGCCTCCTTCAACCCGGCGCACAGGCTGATCGACCAGACGATCGAATGCGCGATGCGGGAGGGGCTGACCTCGCGCGCCGCCGCCATCGGTAATGCGAAGGACCTTTATGCGCAGATGCAGCTTCCTGACCCGGACAGCATCGGCGCGCGCTTCCCGCACCAGGTTTCCGGCGGCCAGCTGCAGCGCGCGATGACCGCCATGGCGATGACCTGTCGGCCGGACCTCATCGTCTTCGACGAGCCGACGACGGCGCTCGACGTGACGACGCAGGTGGAGGTCCTCGCCTCGATCCGCCGGATCGTCGAGGAGCACCACACGGCCGCCCTCTACATCACCCACGACCTTGCCGTGGTGGCGCAGATGGCGCACCGGATCATGGTGCTGCGCCATGGCGCGCTGGTCGAGGAGGCGGATACGCAAATCATGCTCTCGGCGCCGAAGCAGCCCTATACGCGCTCGCTCTGGGCCGTGCGCACCATGGAGAAGCAGGCGGAGCCGCCCGCCGCGCCGATGCTCGAGATCTCCGGCATCGAGGCCCATTACGGCACGTTCAAGGTGCTCGACGACATCTCCGTCACGCTGCCGGCCGGCCGGACCGTCGCCGTCGTCGGGGAATCGGGCTCGGGGAAATCGACGCTCGCCCGCGTCATCGCGGGCCTGCTCCCGCAGACCGCGGGCAGCGTGAGCCTGAACGGAACCGCGCTTGCGCCCTCCCTCAAGCAGCGCAGCCGCGACCAGCTGCGCCGCATCCAGATGATCTACCAGTCGGCCGATACCTCGCTCAATCCGCGGCAGACCGTGCTCGACCTCGTCGGCCGGCCGCTGGCGTTCCATCTCGGCCTGCGCGGGCGCGCCCGGGACCTTCGCGTCGCCGAGCTGCTCGACATGGTCGAATTGTCCGACCGCCATATCGTCAGCTTTCCCTCCGAGCTTTCGGGCGGGCAGAAGCAGCGCGTCTCCATCGCCCGGGCGATCGCGGCCGATCCCGACGTGTTCATCTGCGACGAGATCACCTCGGCGCTCGACCAGCTTGTGCAGGAGCAGATCCTCAAGCTGATCCTCAAGCTCCAGAAGGAGATGAACAAGTCCTACCTCTTCATCACCCACGACATCGCCACCGTGAACGCCATCGCGGACCATGTCGTGGTGATGCACCGGGGCCGGATCGTGCAGCAGGGTCCGAAGGCCTCCGTCATGTCCGCCCCCGATCATCCCTATACGCGCCAGCTCCTCTCCGCGGTGCCGCAAATGGATGCGGGATGGCTCGACGCCGCCATCGCCGGCAGCCGGGCGGCGAGCGGCCACTAGCGGCGGCGCGGGCAGGAGCGAGGCGCGCCTCGAAAGAAATCCACAGTGAAAAAAGGGGAATGAAAATGAAGACTCTCACTGCCGCCCTCGTTTCCGCCGCGCTGGCCATCGGCCTCCAGGCCGCCGGGCCGGCCGCCGCGCAGGATTCCGACTGGAAGGAGATCCATATTGCGACGGAAGGCGCCTATCCGCCCTTCAACTTCGTCGATGCCGCCGGCAAGCTCCAGGGCCTCGACGTCGACATCGCCAATGCGCTCTGCGCCGAGATGAAGGCGACATGCACCATCGTCGCGCAGGACTGGGACGGCATCATCCCCGGGCTGAAGGCCAGGAAATTCGACGCCATCGTCGCCTCCATGTCGATCACGGAGGAGCGGCTGAAGGAAATCGACTTCTCCAGGAAATACTACAGCTCCAAGCTTTCCGTCATGACCAAGGCCGACAGCGGGATAGAGGACATCAGGCCGGAAAGCTTCGAAGGCAAGACGATCGGCGCCCAGTCCTCCACGCCGCAGGCCGAGCAGGCCGAAGCGCTGTTCGGCAGGCATGGCGCCACGGTGAAGCTCTACCCGTCGCAGGACGAGGCCGACATGGACCTCGTGAACGGCCGGCTGGATGGGATCGTCGCCGACAAGTTCTACCTCGCCGCCTGGATGAAAACCAACGGCAACGGCTGCTGCAAGCTCGTCGGCGACCTTGCCGAGGGCCAGACCGAGATCGGCGTCGGCCTGCGCAAGGAGGACAAGGCGCTGAAGCAGAAATTCGACGCCGCGATGGACGCCATCGTCGCGAACGGCACCTACAAGTCCATCGTCGCGAAGTACTTCGACTTCGACATCTACTGAGGCGCTCTCGATCGACCTGGACGCCCCAAGGTATCGTCGACGGGTTTCCGCCGGCGACACCTTGGGGTTTGCTGACCTGAACTTGTAGCATGCAGGGAGTGCCGATCGATTTGGGGGGTCGGCACAAGCACGAAGAAGACGATTGGACGGTTGCGCTTCCCGGTTGGACAGTCCGGGTCACGGGCGGCAGGGGCTGCGCATCTGGAGCGCGGTATCAAGGCCATGCTCCGTTCCGGGGACGCGCCTTCATCCCGTTCCGAACCACTCCGGCCATCTCCAGGCTGGCGCGCGGCCGCGTTGAGTGAGGCGCCGAAACCGCCTGCATCCAGACGCGCCTGGCGCCATCCAGCAAAGCCCGCAACAGCACCTACCCGAACTCCATTCGATGCTGACGATCGCGATTGCTGTCTCGGTCGTTGGTGTTCCTGTTGGCTAAAGAAAACGATGCCGGGCAGATGGGCCGCCGGTGTGCAGGCACTGCTCGATCGAAGCATCCTCTGACCGCATTGACAATTGTTGACAATCAGCAATGATGCCTGGCAGAAGGAGACGGCGATGGAACTCGAAAAACTCAGCCTGGTGGACCGTGCCGCCCAGCAACTCCGCGGGATGATCATCGGCGCCGCGCTGCCCCCTGGCTTGAGGCTCACCGAACAGGACCTGTCCGACAAGATGCAGGTTGCGCGCGGCACGATCCGGGCGGCCCTGTCCGCCATGACGGCCGAAAATCTTGTCGTACGGCGGCCTTACTCGGGTTGGGCGGTGCAGACGGTCGATGAAGCAATCCTTCGCGAGAACTATCAGGTTCGCGGGGCGCTCGAGGAGCTTTCGGTGCGGCTTCTTGCCGAGCGGCTTGATGACGACGAACGGATGAAGCTGGTCGCTTCCTACGAGCGGCTTGCCGCCGCCGAGGCGGCCGGGGGCGCTGAAGAGCGCCTTCAGGCGGATCTGGGTTTCCATGCGGATATCGTGCGGGCCAGCGGCAACAGGCTGCTGCTCCATCGATACAACAGCATCTGCGGGCTGACCGAATGGCTTTACAGGTGGTCGGAAAAAAACTGGCCGAGACGCATCAACCTTCTGGAATGGCACAAGCCGATCTTCGAGGCGATCCTCGCCCGGGATGGAGACGCCGCGGCGAGAGCCATGCGCATCCACACACAGCGCAGTCTGCACGACGACATGCAGGACCTGCGGAACAATCTCTCCGGACAACACGAGCAATAGAAAGCGATCAACCATGTCGAATAGCCTATCGTCGCTTACCAGGCGCGGCTTCCTGGCAGGAAGCACCGCCGCCGGACTGCTGTTGCCCCTCGGTGTGAGCTGGGCTGCCGCCCCGCGAAAAGGTGGTGAACTTCGCATTTCGATGGCAGGGGGCAGTTCGGACAACTCGCTCGACCCACGCGCCTTTACCCAGCAGATGCAGCGGGTCGTCGGCGTGGCGGTGTGCAATCAGCTCGTCGAAATTCTTCCGGACGGAACCCTCGTGCCCGAACTTGCCGAGAGCTGGGAGAGCACGGATGCGGTCCGATGGTCTCTTCGTATCCGCAAGGATGTCCTGTTCCACAACGGGAAATCGCTGGATGCCGAGGACGTCGTCTATTCCGTGAACTCGAAAACATCGACGAGAGCGACTACGTGCTGCGCGATGGCTCGGTGATGACGCCCGACGACTTCATGGCCTCGATCGAATCCGCGCGCGGCAGCGACGTCTTCGCCCTTCACGGCCAGGTCGACCCGCATCTCGCCTGCATCGCCTCGCCCGTCCTGAACGAGGAAGGGCGCTGCCTGGCGACCATGAGCCTCGTCGTTCCGCTGGTCGATTTCGAGGGCCGGTTCGATTTCTATGCGGATCATACGCGCCGCATGGCAAAGGCCGTGTCCGAACAGCTTTCGCTGATCCCTGCCGGACGGGAAGATATCCTCGGGCTTCTGCTGAAAGCACGGACCAACTGAGCCACGGTCCCTGCGCCTGTCAGAGATAAGCCAGCGGCTCATCGGCCCGCGAATTGCCGAGCCGGGCACCTGTCGCCACCTGTTGTTCCAGGCGACCCCTGGCGGCCGCTATCTCCAGCAGCACACCATCATTGCAGGCCTGGAGCGCCCGATGTCGGAAAGGGATTTGAACCGTCGTCCCCTAATTCCAGGGCGTGACTGTTCCGACCGCCGATAAAGGGCGATCAAAGAGCCGCGCTTGCATGCGGCAGGCTGTCATAGGCGCCCCAGACCGCCTGGTCGAAATTGATGATAGCGCCCGTCATCAGGCCCGATTCTTCCGATGCGAGAAACGCGATTGCCCGGGCAACCTCCTCAGGCTCGATCAGCCGGCCATTCGGTTGCGCGACCACCGCCTTGGCGAGCCAATCGGCCGGCTGGCCGTCCAGCTCCCGTTGCGTCCTGTCCTCGCCTTCGGATGCCATCCAGCCGATGTTGAGGCTGTTCACGCGGATACGGTTTCTAAGCGCAGCATAGGCCGTATTGCGCGTCAGCGTATCGAGCGCGCCCTTCGAGGCGCTATAAGCGGCGAGGAACGGCTGTCCGCCCATCGAGGACATGGTCGATATGTTGACGATGGTCCCGGCAATGCCGTCGCGCTTGAAAAGCTCGATTGCGCCTTGCATCAGGAAAAACGGCGCGCGGATGTTGACCGCGAACAACTGGTCGAAGAGTTCCGGGCTGGTGTTCAGGATGGTGCCGCGATTCGTCATTCCGGCCGCATTGACCAGGCTGTCGAGCCGGCCAAACGACGTGTCGGCCGCGGCGATGACAGCCTTGCAGTCGTCCACCTTCGACAGGTCGGCTTTGACGAAGACCGCTTCCGTGCCCAAAGCCGCCAGCCGGGCCGCCTGCGCCTTGCCCTTCTCCTCGGAGCGCCCGCAGATGACGAGGCCCTTCGCGCCGCGTTGCGCAAGAAGCGTCGCGGTCGCGGCACCAAGGCCCTGGGTGCCGCCGGTCACGACGATGATCTTGTTTTCGAACTGTGCCATTTGCGGTTCCTCTCGCATGCCTGTGCGTTATTCTTGCGGTCCGGCTTGTCCAGCGTGCGCGTCAAGCGAACTGCAACGGCAACCATCCGCCATTGTGCTTTTCATGGCTGTCCACGACGGCATCGACGAAGGCCACGCCTTTCAGCCCGTCGTAGGATGAGGGCATTCCCTCCCCGAGCGGCCCGGCCGGCGCGCCGCTCTGCCTCGACCGGATGACGGCCGCGAAGCCGGAATAGAGGTTCGTGAACGCTTCGATATAGCCTTCCGGGTGGCCCGGCGGTGTGCGGGTTCGCACGCGCGCACCGTCGGTGAGATCGTCGCGGCCGCGCTTGATCGCCTCCGGGGCGCCGAAGAGCCCCGTGAAGACCAGTTCGTTCGGCTGCTCCTGGTGCCAAACCAGGCTGCCCTTCTCGCCGAAGACCCGCAACCGCAAGCCGTTCGACTGGCCGATCGCGACCTGGGAGGACCACAGAAGGCCACGCGCGCCGCCTTCGTAGCGGATCATCACATGGGCGTTGTCATCCAGCGCGCGGCCCTCGACGAATGTCGCAAGGTCCGCGGCGACGGCTTCCGCCTTCAATCCCGTCACGAAGCCGGCGAGGTGATAGGCGTGCGTGCCGATGTCGCCGATGGAACCGCCGCGTCCGTTCTTCTTCGGATCGGTGCGCCAGGCCGCCTGCTGGTTGCCCTGCAGTTCGATGCCCGTCGCCATCCACTCCAGCGGATACTCGACCTGCACGACGCGGATCTTGCCGAGGTCTCCGCGCGCAACCATGGCCCGCGCCTCGTGGATCATCGGATAGCCGCTATAGGTGTAGGTCACCCCGAGGAAACGCCCGGTCGCCTGCGCCAGGTCGTGCAGCGCGATCGCGTCCTGCACGGTCGTCGTCATCGGCTTCTCGCAAATGACGTCGAACCCCGCTTCGAGAAACGCCTTGGCGATCGGGAAATGGGTGTGGTTCGGCGTGCAGATCGCCACCACGTCGATCCGGTCGTCGCGCATGCGCTCTCCCGTCACCATGGCGAGATAGTCGCCGTAGGAGCGGTCGCGGTCGATGAAATTCTTCGCGGCGAAGCCGTGGCCCCGTTCGGCATCGACGTCGAACGCGCCCGCCACGAGGTCATAGTGGTTGTCGAGGCGGGCGGCGAAGCGGTGGATGCCGCCGATATAGGCGCCCTCGCCTCCGCCCACCATGCCGAGGCGAAGACGACGGTCGGGCAGGTTTCTGTTCGGCACGGCCATTGTCCTTAGATTCCGAGGATTTCACTGTTGACGGATCGGTCCGCGCCGGACTTCACGAAGTCATCGAAGGCGCGCTCCGAGACCTGAATGATATGGTCGCGTATGAAGCGCGCGCCCTCGGCCGCGCCGTCTTCCGAATTCTTCAGGCAGCATTCCCATTCGAGAACGGCCCATCCGTCGAAACCGTAGCCGGTCAGCTTAGAGAAGATGGCGCCGAAATCGACCTGCCCGTCTCCGGGCGAACGGAAGCGACCGGCGCGGCTGACCCACGGCTGATACCCGCCATAGGCGCCCGTCTTGCCGGTCGGCCGGAACTCCGCGTCCTTGACGTGGAAGGTCTTGATGCGCTGGTGGTAGTGGTCGATATAGGCGAGATAGTCGATCGACTGGAGAACCAGATGGCTCGGGTCGTACATGATGTTGCAGCGCGGATGGTTGTCGACGCGCTCCAGGAACATCTCGAACGTCAGACCGTCATGCAGGTCTTCCGTCGGATGAATTTCGTAGCAGACGTCGACCCCCTCGTGATCGAACGCATCGAGGATCGGCCGCCAGCGCCGTGCCAGTTCATCGAAGCCGTCTGAAATCAGCCCGTCCGGCCACTGCGGGTAAGGGTAGAAATAGGGCCACAGAAGCGTTCCGCTGAAGGTCGTATGGCGATCGACACCGAAACGGCGCGAGGCCTTGGCAGCGCACAGCAACTGGTTGACGGCCCATTCCTGCCGCGCCCCGGGATCACGGTGCACCTTGGCAGGCGCAAAGGAATCGGCCGGCAGGTTGAACGACGGATGAAGGGCGACGAGCTGTCCCTGCAGATGGCTGGCGAGATCCGTCACGACGAGGCCGTGCTCCCCGAGCGTTCCCTTGATCTCCTCGACATAGTCCTGGCTTTCCGCCGCACGTTCGAGATCGATCACGCGGCGGTCCCAGGTGGGGATCTGCACGCCCTTGAACCCCTTGTCGGCGGCCCAGCCGGCCAGCCCCTCCAACGAGTCGAAGGGTGCCTCATCGCCGGCAAATTGCGCGAGGAACACGCCGGGACCCTTGATGGTTCTCATGCTTGTCATCCTTCAGATGGATTGGTTGCCGTAGTCTTGCCGCGATCAGACGCCGACGCGCTGTTTCCTGCGACCTTCCGCCTGGTCCCTGGCCGCGGCGTTGACTTCGGCCCGCGCGCTCACCTGCGGCACGCCGACATCCCACCAGGCATCGCCCGGCGTCCAGGTGAAGGCGTCGGAGACGATGGTGATGACGGTGGTGCGGTCGTTCGCCTGCGCCCATTCGACGGCCTCGCCGAGGTCGGCAAGGCTTTCGACATGGCGCGTCAGCGCACCCATCGCCTCGGCATGCTTGGCGAAGTCGACGGCGAAGGGTTCCTTGACGCGGCAATCCCTGATCAGGTTGTTGAAGGAGGCGCCGCCCTTGCCGTTCTGCAGGCGGTTGATGACGGCATAGCCGCCGTTGTCGCAGACGATGAGGATCATCTTGTGGCCGGAAAGAACGGTCGAATAGATGTCCGAGTTCATCATCATGTAGGTGCCGTCGCCGATCATGACGATGGGCGTGCGGGTGGGATCGGCCATGGCCGCGCCCCAGCCGGCGGCGATCTCGTAGCCCATGCAGGAGAAGCCGAACTCGCAGTCGAAGGTGTTCGGCGCCTTGACGCGCCAGTTCTTCATCACCTCGCCCGGCAGGCCTCCGGCGGCGGTGATGAGAAGGTCACGCTCCTTCGCCCTGGAATTGACGATGCCGACGACCTGGGCATAGGTCGGCACCGGCACGTTGGTCGGCTTCTGGTAGCCGTCGAGCGCCGCGTTCCACTTGGCGAATTCCTGCCGGCCCTTTTCCGTCCAGCCGGCGTCCGCCTTGTAGCCGCCGATGGCGGCCTCAAGCTCGGCCACCGTCTCCAGCGCATCGCCGACGACGGCGACGGCGCGGTGCTTGTTGGCGTCCCAGCGGGCCGCGTTGATCGCGACGAAGCGGGCGTCGGGAGAAAAGGCCGTCCAGGACCCGGTGGTGAAATCCATGAGGCGCGTGCCGACCGCCAGCACCACGTCGGCCTCGCCGGCCAGCGCATTGGCCGAGGTCGAGCCGACGATGCCGATCGGGCCGACATGGGCCGGGTGGTCATGGGTGACGGTGCCCTTGCCGGCGATGGTCTCGCAGAGGGGAATGCCGTGCTTTTCGGCAAACGCGGCGAGCGCCGCCTCGGCGCCGGAATAGCGCACGCCGCCACCGGAGATGATCAGCGGGCGCTTCGCCGCCTTCAGCACGCGCACGGCCTCGGCGAGGCTTTCACGGTCCGGCCGCGGACGCGGGATCCTGTGCACGGTCGGCTCGAAGAACCGTTCGGGATAGTCCCAGGCAATCTCCTGTGCGTCCTGCGGCAGGGCAAGGAACGCCGGGCCGCAATCGGCCGGGTCCAGCATGACGGCGACGGCCTGCGGCAGCGAGGAGAGGATCTGTTCGGGATGGACGATACGGTCCCAGAAGCGCGTGACGGCCTTGAAGGCATCGTTGACGGTGATGGTCGGATCGCCGAAATGCTCGACCTGCTGCATGACTGGGTCGGGCCGGCGGCTGACGAAGCTGTCGCCGGCCAGGAGCAGGATGGGAAGGCGATTGGTATGCGCCACGCCCGCGGCTGTCACCATGTTCAGCGCACCCGGACCGATGGAACTGCACGCAACCATGATCTGGCGCCGGCGTGTCGCCTTCGCAAAGCCGATCGCGGCGAGCGCCATGGACTGCTCGTTCTGGCCGCGCCATGTCGGCAGCGTATCCTTGACGGCTTCCAGCGCCTCGGAAAGGCAGGTCACATTGCCATGGCCGAAAATTGCGAAGACGCCCGGGAAAAGCGGCTCGCGCCGGCCGTCGATTTCGGTAAACTGATTGCAGAGATAGCGAACCAGGGCCTGCGCCATGGTGAGACGAACGGTACCCATTTAAAAACCTCCCTGAGCCGGCATTGCCGCGCCGGCTCCAATTGCAGAACCATTATTTCATTTTTATAAATATTGCAATACTTGTTGCACGTCAGATCGGCAGCCGGCAATCGGTCCATTGCCCGCCCGACCGGCTCGATGCGAGCGCCGCCTCGATGAACTTGACGCCGAGCGCACCGTCCATCACCGTCGGATATTCCAGCAGCCCTGCAGGCAAGGCCCTGCCAAGACGCCGCGCCTCGACGGCAATCGCGAATTCCTCGTAGAGATTGCCCCAGGCATCGCTGAGCGCCTCGGGATGGCCGCGCGGCATATGCACGAAGCGGGCGGCGCTTGCGCCGATCCCCGCGCCCTCGCCGCGCGTCAGCAGGCGGGCCGGCTCGCCGAACCGGCGCAAATGCAGGGCCTCCGGCTCCTCCTGGTTCCATTCGAGGCTCGCCTTGTCGCCGAAGACGCGGATGCGCAGGCCGCAATGGGTGCCGGGCGCGACCTGCGAGACCATGATGGTACCGGGAACGTCGCCCTCGTAGCGCACATGCATGAAGGCCGTGTCTTCCAGCGCCTTCGGCGGACCCAGCGTGTGGAATTCCGCCCGCACCGCCGTGACGGGGCGGCCGCACACGAACGCACTGAGATGGTGGCAATGGGTGCCGATGTCTCCGGTGGTGAAGGTCGGGCCGACGATGGCGGGATCGAGGCGCCACTGCGCTCCGGCGCCGGCGTCGCTCGGCGGTGTGAGCGCCCATTCCTGAAAATACTCGACATGCACCTGCCGCAGCGTACCGAGCGCGCCTTCGCGGATCATCTGGCGCGCCTGCCGCACCATGGCGGAGGCGGCATAGGCATAGGTCACGCCGAAGATGAGGCCCGTCTCCCGCTGGCGGCGCACGAGATCGAGCGCATCGGCGAGCGTCGTCGTCAACGGCTTGTCGCTGATGACGTCGATGCCGTTTTCCATGAAGGCGCAGGCGATGGCATGATGGGAGTTGTTGGGCGTGGTGATGGCCACGGCATCGATGCCATCCGGCCGCCCCGCCTCGCGCTCGGCCATCACCCGGTAGTCCGTGTAGATGCGGTCCTCGGCCAGCAGCCAGGCTCGCCCGGATTCCTGCGCCACCTGCGGCCGGGACGACAGCGCGCCTGCAACCACATCCCAGCGGTTGGAGAGCCGCGCACCGCGCGCATGTACCTTGCCGATGAAGCTGCCCTGCCCGCCGCCGACGATGCCGAGCCGCAAACGGCGCTCGGCCGGCGGAAACGCCTGGCCGCCGGAAACCTCTGCCATGATCCCCTCCCTCGAAATCCACACCTGCCCGAAAACGAGCTTGCAGAATTAATATTGAAAGAATATCAAATCCGCAACGTTTTTTGCATAACCATCGGGAGGAAGTCGATGATCAGGATCGCGTTGCTCGGCTGCGGGCGTATCGGGAAGATGCATGCTGCCACGATTGTCCGCTCAAGCAAAGCGGAACTCGCAGCCGTGTACGATCCCGTTTCCGCGGCAGCCGAAGAGGTCGGCAGCCGGTTCGGCTGCGTGGTCGCGGCGAGTGCGGGGGAGGCCATCGCGCAGGCCGATGCCGTGCTGATCGCAACGTCCACGCCGACGCATGCCGACCTCATCGAGGCGTCGGCAAAGGCCGGCAAGGCCATTTTCTGCGAGAAGCCCATCGACCTGTCGCTGGCCAGGGTCAAGGCCTGCCGTGCGGCGCTGGAAGGCTTCGACAAGCCGATCCAGATCGGCTTCAACCGTCGATACGATCCGGGGCACCGCGCGGCGCGCGATGCGGCCCGCTCCGGCGAGATCGGCGAGATCCGCCAGGTGATCATCACCTCGCGCGACCCGGGCCTTGCCTCCCGCGAATACCTCAAGGCATCTGGCGGCATCTTTAAGGACATGACCATCCACGATTTCGACCTCGCCCGCTTCATGCTGGGCGAAGAGCCCGTCGAGGTTTTCGCGACGGGCAGCGCGCTCATCGACCCGACACTGGCCGACCTGAACGATATCGACTCCGCCATGGTCGTCCTGCGCACGGAAAGCGGCAAGCTTTGCCACATCAACAATTCCCGCGCCGCGATCTACGGCCATGACCAGCGCGTCGAGATCCTCGGTTCGAACGGAATGCTCATCTCCGGGAACCGCCGCGCGCATGGTCTCGAACGATTCGGGCCGACCGCGACCGGCGCCGGCGAACCCTTCCTCAACTTCTTCATCGAGCGCTACGCAGAGGCCTATGCGCTGGGGCTGGAATCGTTCATCGACTGCGTGGAAACCAACACGATGCCGGACGCCACCTTTGAGGACGGCGAAAGATCCCTGGCGCTTGCCGAGGCGGCAAACCTATCCCGCGCCGAGCGACGGTTCGTCGACATCCGCGAAATCGCCGGGTGAGATCGCTGCCCGCCGTTCCAAATGGATCGGCGGGCATTCTCTCACGGCTTGCGGCGCTGGTTTCCCGTCACCGTCGGAATTTGCGGCGAGCCCTTCTTGTCTTCCTGGAGCAGCGCTGCAACCGCGACCGCGATGGCCTGGGTCAGGCACATCGGCGCGGCAAGCGAGCGCGAGAACGAATATTCGTCCTCCGGGATCGTGAAGAGGACGCTGGCATTCTTTGCAAGGGGGGACAGCTGGCTATCCGTGATGGCGACCATCGGCGTGCCGTTGTGCGCCGCGACATCGGCGATCGTCACGACCTCCTTGGCATAGTGGCGGAAGGCGATGGCGACCAGCACGTCCTTCTTGCCCATGACCTGCGCCATCTCGGGCGCCAGCCCGCCCGCCGGATCGAGCAGAATGACCCGCAACTGCAGCATCGAGAGCACGTAGCGGAGGAATTTCGCAATGGGCTCCGAGCGTAGCTGGCCGGCGATGAAGATCGTATTCGCGTTCTTCAAGGCCTTGGCGGCCTGCGACAGGCTTTCCTCAGGCGTCGAGCTCAGCAGCTCCTGCAACGTTGCGATATCGCGAACGACCAGATCATGGAGGAAACCGAGGTTCCCCTTGCGCTTGTTCTTCTCCAGATCGACATCCAGCGCGCTGATGCGCTCGCGGTAGCCGGGGGCCGCCGTCGAAAGACGGCTTTGAAAGACGGCCTGGAGCTGCTTGAAGCCCGAGAAGCCGAAGTTCTGGGCGAACCGTACAAGGATGGACGGATGGGCGCCGCATTGCTCGGCAATCGCGTTGATCGACTGCATGGCGACCACGTTCGGGTTTTGCGTGATGAAGCGGGCGACCTGCTGGAAGCGGTCACTGAGGTTCGGATAGGCCTCCGTGACGAGGTTGACGAACGTTTCGTAGTTGGCTGTGCGTGGTGGCGGCTGATCGGACTGTTTTACCCGTGGCATGCAGCGCAACTCCTGAAGCGTGATGTGCAAGAGGCCGCGGCACTCGATGCTTGTCTTGCGCGCGGTCCAATCGCCTACCCAGTGCAGTATTGCAAAAACCGGCAATCCGCAACGCTTGTCGCAGCAGCCCCGTCAAGCGGCGGATCCGCGGTGACGACAGGGGGTGCGCCATGGCGAACGCACCCCCGTTTTCCTCAATAGGGGGCGTCGGGGAAGTAGTATTCCGCCGCATTGTCCTTGGTGATCAGCGGGCTGCCCAGCACATAGCGACCGTTGATCGGCGCCTGCGTGGCGAACTTCATGGTGACGAGCTCGATGGCAGGGATGATCAGCGTCGGCGGGTAGAAGATGTCGGCATCGACCATGTCGTGGCCGTCCATCACCAGCTTGATCACCTTGTTCATGCCGGAACCGCCGAGCACCGTCACGTTCTTGCGGTCCGCCTGCTTGATCGCCTCGATGGCACCGAGTGCGGCATCGTCGTCACCGGCCCACACGCCGTCGATCTCGGGGAAACGCTGGAGATAGTCCTGCATCACCTCGAAACCCTTGTCCGGGTTCCAGTTGGCGTATTGCATGTCGAGCACTTCGATCTTCGTATCCTTCAGCGCCGCGTTGAAGGCGTCGATGCGGATATTGTCGATCGCCGTCGGGATGCCGCGCATCACGACGATCTTGCCGCCATCGGGAAACTTCTTCTTGAAGTATTCGGCGGCCGCCGTGCCGTATTGCGGATTGTCGCCGCCGACATAGAGGTCCTCGATGCCTTCTTCGGCAAGCCCACGGTCGACGGTCGCGATGAACACGCCCTTGGCCTTGGCGGCCTTGACCGGCTCGGTCAGCGGATCGGATTCGAAGGGCAGCACGACGAGCGCGTTGATGTTGCGCGCCATCAGGTCCTCAATGTCGTTGACCTGCTGCGTGGCGCTCGACGATGTGGCCAGCACGAAGTCGATGTTCGGGAAGGCTTCCTTCATCCGGTCGATCGTGCGCTTGGTGTGGTAGTTGAGGCCGCCCGTCCAGCCATGCGTGGCCGCCGGGATCGAGACGCCGATGACGGCATCGGCGGCAAGCGCCGGCGTCGCCAGGCTCACGGCAGCGACCGCACCTGCCGTGATCATGGATTTCAGTCTGTTGAACATTCACTTGTCTCCCTGTTGAAGTGAAAGAAGGATCAGCCCTGCACGCGGTCGCGCTGCAGCAGGACGGCGATGATGATGATCGCCCCCTGGAATGCGCCGTTGAGATAGGGGCTGACGAAGCCGGTGAGGTTGAGGATGTTGCTGATGAAGCCGAGGATCAGCACGCCGACGATGGTGCCCCAGATACGGCCGAAGCCACCGCTGAGCGCGGTGCCGCCGATGATGACGGCGGCGATCGCTTCCAGTTCCCACATCAGACCGGTCGATGGCGTGGCGGCGCCGAGACGCGGCACGTAGATGACCGTGGCGACGGCGACGCAGAGGCCCTGGATAACATAGGTGAGGATGCGCACGCGGTTGACGGGGATTGCCGAGTAGAAGGCGACATGGCGGTTCGAGCCGATGGCGGCCACATGCCGGCCGAAGCGCATGCGCCTGAGCACCAGCTCGCCGACGATGGCGATGACGGCGAGCACGAGGATCGGCACGGCGATGCCGAGAACCTGGCCGTAATAGATCGGGCGTGCGGCATCGCGCAGCGAGAAATCGAGCGAGATGGAGCCGCCATCCGCAAGCCAGGTGATGACCGATCGGAAGATACCCATGGCACCGAGGGTCACGATGAAGGCTTCCACCCGCCCCTTGACGATCATGACCCCATTGAGCAGTCCCGCGGCCGCACCGACGACCAGAGAAAAGACGATGCCCGCGGCAACGAGCTGCCAGCCCGGCCCGAGCGTTTCGGCGGCCGCATTCATGAACATGATCGTGACGCCCGCCACCAGCGCCGAGAGCGAGCCGACGGAAAGGTCGAGCCCGCCCGCCGTGATGACGAAGGTGGCGCCGACCGCGATGATGCCGATGATGGCGCTGCGCGTGAAAACGTTCGAGAGGTTTTCCGCGCCGAGAAAGCTGTCGCTCATCAGCGAGCCGACGAGCATCAGCAGGATGAGGGCGATGAGCGGGCCTGCGGCCCCGAAAATCCCCGCAAGGGTGCGGCCCGGCGACGCCGTGGCGTTGCCGGCGGACGTGGCGGTAATGTCGGTCAATGGCTTGCCTCCTCCTGCGGGCCTCTGTCTTCCAGGCCCATGGCAAATCGAATGATGTCGGTCTCGCTGATCGCGTCGCCGGAGAGCTCGCCGGCAATGCGGCCGCGCCGCATGACAAGGACGCGATCGGAAAGCCCGACGATCTCCTGCATCTCGGACGAGATGACGACGATCGCCTTGCCCTCGGCGGCGAGCGTGGCGATGATCTCGTAGATCTGCTGCTTGGCGCCGATATCGACGCCGCGCGTCGGCTCGTCGAAGACGATCAGATCGGGCTCGACGGCAAGCGTCTTGGCGATCAGCACCTTCTGCTGGTTGCCGCCGCTGAGCGCGCCGGCCGTGACGTCGAGACGGCCGGTGCGGATGTCATAGCGCCCGACGGCCGCTTCGAGATCACGCCGCTCCGCGCGTCGGTCGATCCAGCTCGCGCCGTTGACCGCCCCCTTTGTAAGAGCCACGTTCTGATCGAGCGACTTGCCGAGCAGCAGGCCCTTTCCCTTGCGGTCTTCCGTCAGGTAGGCGAGCTTCAGGCCCCAGGCCTCGCGCGCCGCCGGCAGCTTCCGCGCCTCGCCACGCAGCACGAACGACCCGCAGCGCGCCGGCCTCAACCCGAAGAGCGCTTCGAAGAGTTCGGTGCGGCCGGAGCCGACGAGCCCGGAAATGCCGAGCACTTCCCCTTCGCGAATATCGAGCGTCCCGTCTTCGACAGCGCCCGGCGATGTGAGGCGGGAAACACTGAGCAAGGCCTTGCGTTCCGCAGGACCGCGCCGGGGTGGATAGATTTCCGACAGAGGCCGCCCGACCATCGCCTCGGCCATCTCGTCCTCGGAAAGATCAGACGCATTCTCGACGCGCACGATCTGGCCGTCACGCAGCACCGCGACGCGATCGGCGATGTCCCTTACCTCATCGAGGCGATGCGAGGTGAAGATCACCGAGCCGCCCGCCTCGCGAAACGTCCGGATACGGCGGAAGAGATTGCCCGCCTCCGTCGCCGAGAGCACGGCGGTCGGTTCGTCCATCAGGATGAGTTTCGGCTGCCGGGCGAAGGCCTTGGCAAGCTCGATCATCTGCCAGTCGGACACCGGCAGGTCGCTGAGCCGCGCCCGAACGGGAGCGGCCGAGCCGAGTTCGGCCAGCAGGTCTTTCGCCCGTATATCCATCGCCTTGCGGTCCGTGAAAGGACCCCGCGTGATCTCCCGGCCGAGGAAGACGTTTTCCGACACCGTCAGATGCGGCGCCAGGCAGAACTCCTGGTGCACCATGACGATGCCTGCGCGCTCGGCAGCATGCAGCGTTTCGGGCGCCGGCATGCCGTCCAGCAGCATCGTGCCCGAAGACGGCGAGGCCAGCCCGGCGGCAATGCGCATGAGGGTGGATTTGCCGGCACCGTTTTCGCCGACCAGCGCCAGCACCTCGCCCGGCCTCACGACGAGGTCGATCCCCTTGAGCACCGGCACGATGCCATAGGACTTGGCGATGTCACGGAATGTCAGGAGCGCCATGGTCACCTGCCGACCGGAGAAAGGCGCTGCGCCGCGATCTCGGAGCGATTGACGATAAGGGCCGGATCGAGCGTCCCCTTGAAGAAATCGAGGATGTTCTCCGCCGCCGAGATTGCCATGCGCCGCGCGCAGGCTTCGGTCAGCCCGGCATTGTGCGGGGAAAGCACCACCCGCTCGCAGGCGAGCATCGGATCGTCGTTCGCCGGCGGCTCGGAATCGAGCACGTCGAGACCGGCCGCAGCAAGCCGCCCTTCATTCAGCGCCGCCAGCAGCGCCTTCTCATCGATGAGGCCGCCGCGTGCCGTGTTGACGAGAATGGCCGAGCGCTTCATGACCGCCAGCTCCGCCGCACCGATCAGCGGCTCGTCGCCGGATTTGGGCACGTGCAGCGAAACGACGTCGGCGCGCGCAAGGCCGCCGGGCAGATCATCCACGGGAGTCGCGCCGGCCGCTGCGATCTCGCCTGCATCCTGGAATTTGTCGTAGGCAAGCACCGTCATGCCGAGCGCCGCCGCGATCTGCGTCAGCCGCCGGCCGATGCGGCCGAAGCCGACCACCAGCAATGTGCCTCCGTCCAGTTCGTCGGCATCCAGGCTGTTGCGATAATTCCAGTCGCCCTCCCGCATCCTGCGGTCGAAGAGCACGGTGCGGCGCGCGGCCGCGAGCATCAGCATGACCGCGTGCTCGGCCACCGCGCGGGAATTCACGTCCCCCACGACGGCGAGCGGTATGCCGCGCCCGTTCAGGGCTCCCACATCGACCGAATCGTAACCGACGCCATGGCGTGAAACGATCTTGAGATGCGGCGCATCGGCGATGAAGGCGGCCGTGAGCGGCTGGGTGCGGATGAGCAGCGCATCGGCGGTCGACAGGAAGGGCGCGTAGCTTGCGGCCGAAACCTCCTCGACATAGTCGATCGTCACACCGGGCGCGGACGTCAGGACGGCAAGACCGTCGGCGTGGATCTTGCCTGCGACCAGGATCCTCGGCATTCAGTATCCTCCCGTGTCGATCGTATCGGCGGGAGCGACGTCCTGCACGAGATCGCGGAACTTCCGCACGCTTGCCTCGGCGGCGCCGGCCAGGAGGCGGACGTCGTTGGTGACGGTCACGAAATCGAACCCCCAGCCCACGGCCTCCGCCGCGTAGTCCGGGGTGCCGTTGTGCAGCGCCGCCCGCTTGCCGGCTTTATGGGCAGCATGGAGAATCGTCTTGATCGCCTCGATCATCTCCGGCTCGCGACGGTCGAAACCGGGCGCGTAGCGCTTGCCCTGGAGTCCCAGCGTCAGGTCGGCGGGGCCGATATAGACGCCGTCGAGGCCGGGGGTCGCGAGGATATCCTCGAGGTTCTCATAGGCCTGCGCGGTCTCGATCATGGCAAGACAGATCATCTCGTCGTCCGCTTCCGCGGCGTATCCGGGGCCTGCGGAAAACAACGCCCGGCTGGGACCGAAGCTGCGCACCCCGCCGGGCGGGTAGCGCATATAGGAGACGAGCCGCTCGGCTTCGGCGCGCGTGTTGATCATCGGGCAGATGACGCCGTAGGCCCCGGCATCCAGCGCCTTCATGATGTCGGCGGGATCGAGCCAGGGCACGCGCACCAGCGGCGTCACCCCGCTTGCCCGCATGGCCTGGAGCATCGGCACCGCCCCGTCATAGCCGACGATGCCGTGCTGCATGTCGATGGTGAGCGAGTCGTAACCCTGCGCAGCCATGATTTCGGCGCTGAAGGAATTGGCGATGGAAAGCCACCCGTTGAGGACAGGCTTGCCTTCGGCCCAGCGCTGCTTGACACCGTTCTTGATCATGACCGCCCCTTCACACCAGCATCTGCGCGAGCTTGACGTTGGAATAGTCGAGGATGCCCTCGGTGCCGCCCTCGCGGCCCATCCCACTCGCCTTGATGCCGCCGAACGGCGCCTCGGCGGCCGCCAGGGCAAAACTGTTGACCCCGACCATGCCCGCCTCCAGGCGCGCCGCCGCCTCGCGTGCCCGGCCGGCATCGCGGGTGAAGACGTAGGCCGAAAGGCCCATTTCGGAGGCATTCGCCCGCTCGAAGACATCTTCCGGTCTGGAGAAGGATGTGATGGCGGCGATCGGGCCGAAGTTCTCCTCGGCGATTGCCCTGGCATCGTCCGGCAGGCCGGTGATGACCGTCGGCTCGAAGAAGAAGCCGGCATTCATGTCGGCTGGACGGCGGCCTCCCGCGACAATCTTGCCGCCGCGGTCGCTTGCATCGGCAACGATCTCCTCGATCGCGGCGATGCGGCGCTCGTTGATCAGCGGCCCCATCTGTGTCGCTTCATCGAGGCCGTAGCCGAGTTTCAGCGCGCGGGCGCGCGCCGCAAATCCGTCGGCGAAGCGATCGTGCAGCGACTCGTGCACGTAGAAGCGGTCCGGCGTGACGCAGACCTGGCCGGCATTGGCATATTTCGTCGGCACCGCGAGATCGAGCGCCTTTTCGAGATCGGCATCGTCGAAGACGATCATCGGCGCGTTACCGCCGAGCTCCATGCTGACGCGCTTCACCGTCTCGGCACTGTCGCGGATCATCTGCTGGCCGACGCGGGTCGATCCCGTCAGCGAAACCTTTCGCACGACCGGAGAGGCCATGATCGGCTTGTAGGTGTTGCCGGTCGGGCCGATCAGGAGGTTGGCGACACCCGCCGGAAGGCCGGCTTCGCGCAGGCAGTCGAAGAGAACCATCGCAACGCCCGGCACCTCGACCGATGGCCGGACGATGACGGCGCAACCGGCCGCAAGCGCCGGCGCGACCTTGCGGGCAATCAACGCCGCCGGAAAGTTCCAGGCGGTGAAGGCCGCAACCACACCGACGGGCTCGTGCGTGACCTCCAGGCGGCCGCCCGGCACGCGGCTTTCGACGATACGGCCGTAGATGCGACGGGCTTCCTCCGCGTACCAGCGGAACTGGTCGACGGCGAGCGCCCATTCGCGACCCGACTGCCCCAGCGGCTTGCCGGTTTCGAGCGTGATCTGGCGCGCGGCCTCGGCGGTGCGCGCAGCCATCACGTCGGCGGCCTTGTGCAAGTGATCCGCGCGGACCCAGGCCGGCGTTTTCTTCCACGCCTGGAAAGCCCTGTCCGCCACGCCGATCGCCCTATTGGTGTCGTCAACGCCGGCCACGGGAACGGCACCGAGGACCTCACCATTGCCCGGATCCGTGATTTCGGTCGATGCGCCGCTCGCGGGACCGGACCAGGAACCGTCGATGAACAAACCGTAGGACGCGTACATGTTCCCTCCTCGCGTTGCCGAAGGAATTCAGTCAGCAACATTTGTTTTCATTATTACAAAGACGCAATTTTAATTGCGAGTCAAGTGCAATCAGCAAGTAGGACAGCTTGTTCGGGGGTAAATGGCGGGGTTGGACACGATGTCATTCGGCGCGAAACGGGTTGCCGATCAATCCCCGTATGCAATTATTATTGCGCCACTGCCGCCCGTGGTCAATCACCAATCACATCAAGCCAGATGCCGGCGCGCGACGATTTCCGGATCGTCTCCACCAGCGTCTGGATGCGCAGGCCCGCCCGGAAATTAAACGGCTCCGGCCGCAACCCGGCAATCGCCTCCAGATAGCCGGCGACCTCGATCGCCTTCAGGTCGTTGAAGCCCAACTGATGGCCCGGTGCGACGCAGAAGCGGCCATAGGGCGCATGGTCGGGACCGGCTTCGATACGGCGAAAGCCCTGCCGGCCCTTCGCATCCGCGGCCGAATAGAAATGAAGCTCGTTGAAGCGCTCCTGCGAGAAGGCCAGCGCGCCCCTGGTGCCGTAGACTTCGAAATCGTGCTGCATCTTGCGGCCCGTGGCGATCCAGTTGCCCTCGATGGAGCCGGTTGCGCCGTTCTCGAAACGCAGGAAGGCGCGGCCCACATCATCCGTCTCGACCGGTCGCACGCCGCCCCTGCCGTCGGGACGGCTCTCGATCATCGTCACGCAGTCGCCCATCACCTTGGCGATCGGTCCCATCAGGAATTCCGCCGTCGCCAGCGCGTGGCTGCCGATATCGGCAAGCGCGCCGCCGCCCGCCGGATCGTGGCGGAAGGTGAAGGGCGCCGAGGCGTCGGCCATGTAGTCCTCCGCATGCAGACCCCGGTAGCCGCGGATATCGCCAAGCTCGCCGCCCGCTATCATCTCACGGGCGAGTCCGAGCATGGGGTTGCAGAGGTAGTTGAAACCGACCTGCGTCTTGATGCCGGCCTTTTCCGCCGCCTCGGCCATCTCGCGTGCATCGGTGGCCAACGGGGCGAGCGGCTTCTCGCAGTAGACATGCTTGCCAGCCGCAATGGCCGAAAGCGCCATTTCCTTGTGCAGCGCATTGGGAGCGGTGATGTCGATGACGTCAATGGTGGGATCCGCCACCAGGCTGCGCCAGTCGTCCGTGGCATGCCGGAAGCCGAAGGCAGCCCGGGCGGCTTCGGCCTGCGCCATGGTTGCATCGGCGATCACGGCGAGTTCCACGTCATAGGGCAGGTCGAACACCCGCTCGGCGGCCGCAAAGCCGAAGACATGCGTCTTGCCCATGAAACCCGACCCGATGAGGCCAAGACGGAGCTTCTTCTTCATTCTCTCGCTTCCCGGATGATGTGCCTGCGGCCTCCTCCGGCCGCCTAAATGCAATTATCTTTGCAACAATATTGAAATGTCAATATATGTTTTGTATGGGACGTCCATGCGAGGAGGAGGCGACAGTAGGGGCCGTTTCCGGCGGGCCGGACTTCGCGCAGACAGGACATCCACCCTTTGACGCGGAGACGAACCATGAAAGCCAGACTCGGCATTGCCCCCATCGCCTGGTGGAACGACGACCTGCCGGAAATCAGCAGCGACATTTCGCTCGAAGGATGCCTTGCGGAAGCCGCCGAAGCCGGCTTTACCGGCATGGAGACCGGCCGCCGGTTCCCGATGGACGCAACGATCCTGCGTCCCATCCTCGACAGACATGGCATCCAGGTCTGCGGCGGCTGGTTTTCCGGCCTGCTGCTCGATGGCGACATCGAGGCGGAGAAGGACAGGATCGCCGGACAGATGGCGCTGTTCAAGGCGGTGGGTGCTCCCTGCATCGTCTATGGCGAGACGGCCGGCACCATCCAGGGTGACCGCAGCGCGCCGCTTTCCACCAAGCGCAAGCTTTCCGAGGACGAGATCAAGGCCTATGGCCGCAAGATGACGGCCTTCGGCGAATGGTGCGCCGGCCAGGGCATGCCGATCTCCTATCACCACCACATGGCCGCACCCATCGAGACGGAGGAAGAGCTCGACCTGCTGATGAAGCATTCCGGCGAGGGCCTGCCGCTGCTCTTCGACGCCGGCCACATGGCCTTTGCCGGCGGCGACTTGCTGCGCGTCATCGACAGGCATCACAGCCGCATCAGCCATGTCCACACCAAGGACGTCCGCCTGCCCGTCATCGCGGCGCTCGACCGCACGAAGGAAAGCTTCCTCGACGCGGTGATCAAGGGCGCCTTCACGGTTCCCGGCGACGGCAGCCTCGACTTCGAGGCCATCGTCAAGCGCCTCGCCTCCCACGGCTATGAGGGCTGGTTCGTCGTCGAGGCGGAGCAGGACCCCGCCCACAACCCGCCGCTCGACATGGCGAAGATCGGCCACAAGGAACTCCTGCGCGTCATGGCAGCCGCCGGTTACGAGGTGGTCCGCTAGCTCCCTCCACCGTCATGGCCGGCCCCCGGTTTAACCTGAGGGCCGGCCATCCACGCCGGGAGGTGTCGCGTGGATCCCCGGGTCAGGCCCGGAGATGACGTGGGAGAACGGGATGAGGCCGCAGCCCCGGGAATTCCACAGGGCGTGCCGGACAAATCGTCCGCCACGCCTTTCCTCGTTTCAGATCGTGCCGCCGAGCGAGGCTTCCAGCAGGGCGAGCTCCTGGCCGCCCGCCATCATGTCCTGCAGGGCCGCCGCATCCACCGTCCCGCGTTCGGCCGTGCCCAGCGTCTGGCCCCGGTTGAGCACGGTGAAGCGGTCGCCGACGGCGAGCGCGTGGCGGACATTGTGCGTGATGAAGACGACGCCGATGCCCTGCTTGCGCACCCGGTCGATGGTGCTGAGCACGTTGGCCGTCTGGCGCACGCCGAGCGCAGACGTCGGCTCGTCGAGGATCAGCACCTTCGCGCCGAAATAGACCGCCCTTGCGATGGCGACGGTCTGCCGCTCGCCGCCCGAGAGCGTGCCGACGGCCTGGTCCGGCCCACGCAGGTTGATGCCCATCTTGCGCATCTCGCCGACCGTGATCTCGTCGGCCTTCGACGTATCGAATGTCCTGAACGGCCAGACGCCCTTTTCCGGCTCGCGGCCCATCCAGAAATTGCGGCTGACGCTCATCAGCGGGATCATGGCGAGATCCTGGTAGACCGTGGCGATGCCCGCGGCCATGGCGTCGCGCGGACTGCTGAAGAGCGTCGGCGCTCCCTCCACCAGCACCTCGCCGCCGCTCGGCTTGTAGACGCCGGACATGATCTTGATGAAGGTCGACTTGCCGGCCCCGTTGTCGCCGAGCAGGCAGTGGCACTCGCCCGGGCGGATGTCGAAGGAGACGCCGGCCAGCGCGATGACGTGGCCGAAGTGCTTCTGGATGTTCCTCATCTCCACGATGGCGGTCATCAGCGTTCTCCCGTGATGATGCGGCGGATATAGGTGTTCATGATCACCGCCGTGAGCAGGATGACGCCGAGGAAGACGCGGAACAGCGAGCTTTCGGCATTGGCGAAGAACAGGCCCTGCTGCACCACGCCGAAGATGATGGCCCCGAGCGCCGCGCCGATGACGGAACCGTAGCCGCCCGTCAGGAGCGCCCCGCCGATGACCACGCAGATGATCGCCTCGAACTCCTTGAGGAGCCCGCGGTCGGCCGCCGCCGAGCCGAACTCCATCACCTGGCAGGTGGCGAAGACGCAGGCGCAGAAGGCCGAGAACATGAACATCAGGATCTTCACCCGGTTGACCGGCACGCCGACATAGCGCGCGGCGAGCGGGTCGCCCCCGGAGGCGAAGATCCAGTTGCCGAACTTGGTGCGGGTCAGCAGCCAGTGGCCGAAGATGACGAGCACGATGGCCCAGACCACGAGCATCGGGATGCCCTCGATGACGGGCTGGCCGGCACGATTGCCGCGGGTGAAGGTGGCGATCCATCCCATCTCGCCCATCCAGGCGAAGAACCCCTTGAGGATCTTGCCGCCGAAGATCGGGGCGAGCCAGTCGCCGACCGCCTTCTCGCCGACGCCGCCGATGATGGTCTGGCGGGTGAAGTAGACAGAACTCCAGATCGTCAGGCCGCGCAGGATGTAGAGGAAGGCGAGCGTGACGATGAAGGACGGCAGGCCGGTGCGGATGACCAGCCAGCCGTTCACCGCGCCGATGAAGACGCAGAAGGCGAAGGTGGCAATGATGGAAAGCCACAGCGGCACGCCGAGATGGACGGACAGGATCGCGATCATCAGCCCGGAAAAGCCGATCATCGAGCCGGTCGAAAGGTCGAACTCGCCGGCGATCATCAGAAGGCAGGCGCCGACCGCGATCACCATGAACTGCGCCGAGACGACGGTCCAGTTCATCACGCCCTCGGCCGCGAACATGCCGCTGTCGCCGGCGATGATGGCGAACAGCAGGAAGACAAGGATGGTGCCGCAGATGCCGCCGAGCTCGGGCCGGATCAGCGCGCGCCGAAGCGGCGAGACGGGCTTGATGCGCTCGTCCTTCGACGCGCCGTTAATGACGTCCGTCATGAATGCATTCTCCTCCCTCGAAAATCGTTCGGGGCGCGCCGTCGTCCGGCGCGCCCCGACGGAGCGTCAGGTCAGCGGAACTGGCCCGCCAGCGACTCGACGAGCGCGATGTTGTCCTTGGTCACGAAGCCGGGGCCGGTGAAGATCGAGTTGGCCGGGGCGACCCCGTAGCGCACGTAGTTCGTCAGCACCTGGATCGGGATCGAGCCCTGGAGGAACGGCTGCTGGTCGATGGCGAAGTTGATCGTGCCGTCCTTGATGGCCGCGGAAATCTCGGCCGACAGGTCGAAGGTGCCGAAATAGATGTCGCCGTCGAGGCCCATCTCCTTGACCGCGCGGATCGAGGGCTCGGCCGAGTTCGGGCCGAGCGTGAGGATCGCGCCGGTGTCCTTGTTGGCCGTCAGGTAGGCTTTCACCTTGTTCTGCACTTCCGACGGGTCGATGCCGGAATCGATCATCTGGTTGCCGAGTTCGACGCCGATGCCGTCGGCAAAGCCGCGGCAACGCTCCACGGAGGCGGGGTTGGTGATGTAGTGGTTCACGCACACGAAGCTCTTGACGCCCGCTTCCTTGGCGCGCTTGCCGGCACCGAGCCCCGCCTCGTATTCCGGCTGGCCGACATGCAGCAGCGCGCCGAGCTTCTGGCTTTCCTCGACCGTGCCCGAATTGACCGTGACCACCGGGATGCCCTTGGCGACGGCATCCTTGATCGGGCCCTCGAGCACGTTGTAGTCGGCGATGGTGACGATGATGCCGTCGACGCCGGCCGCCGAGCTCTGCTGGACGATGCGCGCCATGTCCGCAAGGTCGCCCGTCGGCGGATTGCGGTATTCGGTCTCGACATGCATCTGCTCGTTCGTGACCTTGATGGCGTTCTTGATGACGTTGAACCAGCTGTCGCTGTCCGGGCCGTGGCTGATCCAGACGAACTTCTCGCCGTCCGCATGGGCCGCGCCGGCAAGCGCGGTCGTCGCCAGAAGCGCGCCGAGCGCCAGGGATTGCAGGATTTTCTTCATGTGTCTTCCTCCCGAAGTTGGCTTCCTGTTCGCTCCCCGCCCGAAGCCGTTGCGGGTAACCCTCTGTTTCTTGTGAAGTCCGCTCAGGCCGCGCGCTTGGCGCCCTGTGCATCGAGAGCGGCATCGAGCCGCGCCTGGTCCCAGCCCTCCGCGACGGCGCGGGCAAGCAGGTCCTGCTGGCTTTCCGGCGCAAGCCCGCCGAGCGGCGGGTCCGTGTCGAGGTTGGTCGGGAACGGATAGCCGTCCGCCGTCGCCGCGATCACCGCCCGCCGCCCGGCCGGTGAAAGGGCCGCGAGATAGGGATAGACTGCGCGCGCCATCGCCGTACGGTCAAGGCTTTCCATGTGGCGCGCAAAAGCGGAGGCCGTCTGGATGAGGTTGACCATGCGCACGACGTCGCTCGTGCGGTTTTCCCCGGCGGCATGGAAGAGCGCCGGGCTGAAGAAGATGGCATCGCCCTTTTCCAGCGGAAGCTGGACATGGTGCTCCTCGAAATAGTCGCGGAACTCCGGTCGCGTGGCGGCGACGTAGCCCGGCAGGTAGCGCTGCGAATGCGGCAGGAGCTTTGTCGTGCCGCTTTCCACGGGCATGTCGCAATGCGCCACACCGCCCTGCAGGATCAGCGTCGGGCCGGTCGCGTGGATGTGCGTCGGGTATTCCGCCATCTGCTCGGGCTTCATGAAGCCGAGATGGTAGTCGCGGTGCGGCGCCTGCGCCTTGCCGCCGGGGCGCACCTGGTTGACCTGGGTGGCGATCTGGTAGCCCGGGCCGAGCCAGGCACGGCAGGCGATGTCGATCACCGGGTTTGCCATGTAGCGGGCGTAGACGTCGGGGGCGCGCAGGCAGAGCTTCTGCAGGCTGTTCCAGATGCGGTCGTTGGCGCCGGCCTTGGCGAAGTGGTCGCCCGCGGCGGTGCCGGCCGCGCGCTCGTCGGCGATGATTGCGCGGAAGACCTCGCTCGCCGCGTCGATGGCGCCGGGATCGGCGAAGGCGCGCTTGACCACGAAGACACCCGGCCCCTCGCCGATGACCGAGGCCCATTCCGGGCCTATGCCGTCATCGACGGCCGCCCCGTCGTAGATGGGAATATTCTTCTCGATGGCGATCGCCGTCGGGCACATCGCCTTCGTCGTTTCGGTCTCCACCTGGCGCCGGAATTGCGCAAGGTCGATGGCCGCTGCAATATCGTTCATGAAATCCTCCTACCCGATACATGACGTGCTTTTTCAGATGGCAGCAGCCGACGTTCCCGCGAGGCGCCCCTTCAGCGCATCGCGAGCCACCGCCAAGATCAAAAATTGCGTATACCGTTATCGAGCAAAAATAATTGCAGATCACGGAATGTCAACAGGACATCGACCGTCACGCGAAATGCAGCAGAGGACCTGCGCCTCGGACAAAAATCGGCGCCGCTGAACGGCGCCGAGATGGGCAGGCATGGATCTGGGAGGCCCGTTATTTCTTGATGGCCCATTGGCGCAGCGACTTGTCGCCATAGGCCGCCCCGACCACGATGAGGCCGAGGATCAGGATGAACCATTGCGGTTGCACGCCCGTGACGACCAGATAGGACTGGATGGAGGAGAGGACGAACGCGCCCATCAAGGCACCGATCAACGAAATCCGTCCGCCGGCGAGCAGGCAGCCGCCCAGGACGCAGGAAGCGATGGCCTGCAGCTCCATCAGCCGCCCCATGGAACCATCCGCAAAGCCGAGCTTCCCGGCCTCGAGCGCGCCGGCAAAGGCAGCGAGCATGCCGCAGATGATGAACGCGGAGAGTTTGATGCGCTCGACCCGCACCCCTCTGGAATGCGCGCTCTCGGCTGACCCGCCGACGGCCAGCAGGCGGTTGCCGAACGGCATTGCCTTCAGGACCGTAATGAGAATGGCGAAGGCGCCGATCAGCCAGAAGAGGGCCGTGTTGAAGCCGAGGAAATCGCCGCCGCCGAACAGGAAGTAGCTCCAGCCGTTGCGCGACGCGTAGGGGATGGAGAAGGAGAAGCCGTCGGTCAGGGCGATGGCGATGCCGCGGAAGATCATCAATGTGCCGAGCGTGATGATCAGCGACGGGGTCCTGGTCCTGGTGACGAGCCAACCGTTCACATATCCGATGGCCGCACCGACGGCGATGGCAGCCATGGCGGCGAACGCGGGATCGAGGCGGGCGGCGAGCCAGAGATAGGCGAGCGCACCCATGCCGAAGGTCGAGCCCACCGAAATATCGATTTCACCCGTGCCGATGACGATCGCGACACCCAGGCTCATCAGCCCGAGCGTTGCGGTGACCTGCATGATCGTGCCGATATTATAGAGATTGGCCCATCGCCCGTCCGAAGTCGAAGCGAAGATGACGATCAGGACGGCGCCGATCAGGAAGATGCCGATTTCCGCATGGCGGCGAATGAGAGGTTTTGCTGCGGAGAGCGCCATCACACCGCCTCCTGCTTCTCGACGATGCGCCCGCCCTGGCGGATGACGTCTTCGAGCGCCTCCGCCGACATGCTGTCGGTGGACGCGTCGGCGACTTTCTCGCCGTTTTCCATGATGACGATGCGGTCGGCGAGCTTGTGCACCTGGAAGATGTCGTGCGTGATGTAGATGACGAGCAGGCCCTGTTCCTTGAGTTGCACCGCCAGTTCGTTGACATGCTCGCGCTCGCGCACCGACAGGTGGTTCGTCGGCTCGTCCATGATGACGACGCGGTTCTTGAACTCGACGGCCCGGCCGATCTTGACCGACTGGCGTTCGCCGCCCGACAGCCGCTCCACCTCGTCATCGGCCGAGACGTTCTCGCGAAGGCCGAACTGCCGGATGACGCGGCTCGACTTCTCGCGCATCTTGGCAAAGTCGAGAAACGGTATCCCGAGGATCCGTTTGACCGGTTCCCGGCCGAGATAGAAGTTGCGCGCGATCGAAAGATTGTCGCACAGACCGACGGACTGCTGAATGGTCTCGATACCCTGGTCGATCGCGAGCTTCGGGTGGAATTTTTCGACCTTCCTGCCGTCGAAGAACACCTCGCCTCTCGTCGGGGCGTGAATACCGCACAGAACGCGGATCAGCGTGGTCTTGCCGGCGCCGTTGTCGCCGACAAGGCCGATCAGTTCGCCGGCGTTGAAGTCGACGGAGACGTTTTTCAGGGCATGGAAGGCACCGAAATAGAGGTCGAGATTCTTCACCTGGATCAGAGGGTGTTGGGTCATTTGAGCGTCCTCCCGCGTCAAACGCTGTGCCCGAGAAAGCGGGCAAGCTTCTGATTGAAAATGACCGCCATGATGAGAACGGCCCCGACGAACGTGATGTACCAGGATGACGGTGCGCCAAGTGCGATCAACTCGTAGCGGAAGCTGACGACGATCAGGGCGCCGAGGATGACCCCGAGGATCGACCCGCGCCCGCCGGTCAGCAGGCAACCGCCGATCACGGCCGCCGAGATGGCTTCCAGCTCCATGTTCTCGCCGAGCGTCACATGGGTCTGCGGCTGGTTGCACAGCGTCAGGATGCCGGCAAAGCCGGCAAGCAGGGAGCAGAGGACAAAGGTCGCCATCTTGACCCGGTCGGTGCGAACGCCGCGTGATTCCGCACTTTCCCGGCTGCCTCCGGTCGCCAGCAACCGGTTCCCGAAGCGGGTGCCCCAGAGCATCACCGCCAGCAGAACGGAGACGATACCGACCCAGTAGATGGCCGCGGATATTCCGAAGAACTCTCCGCCCAGCAAGCGGGTGAGGGCGTGGGCGCGGGCATCAGGAGAAAAATTATGGACGGATCCACCCGTCCAGACATAGATGACGCCCCGCGCCGAAAAAAGGCCGCCAAGCGTGACGATCATCGAGGGAAGCTGGCCCTTGACGACGGCAGCCCCCTGAATGAGCCCGGCGGCGGCGGCGATCAGCAGAGCCACGAGCAGGGAACCGGGCACGCCGAGAGACGGCTCCAGCGTGATGAATGCCACGCCGGTCAGCCCGTAGATCGACCCGACGGACAGATCGATCTCCTTCGTCATGATCACGAGCGCCTGCCCCAGTGCGACCAGAGCCAGAATGGCCGTGAACTGCGTGACGTTGGACAGCGTCTGCACCGTCCACCAGCCGGAGAAATCGATCACTGTGAAAACGGCCAGCATGGCGATGACGCCGACGGTCGCGCCGAAGCCCTGGCTGCGGACAAGGTACTTCATGGTTCTCGGTCTCGCTCGTTGATATGCGCCGCGGGATGCGCAAAGGAGGGCAGCCAGCCTGTCAAAGGCCGGCCGCCCTCGCCCGGGAGGGTAGCGGTTACCAGGTGTTCTGTTCGTCGTAGGCCTTGTCGCCGAACACGCCGCGGACCTGCGTCGCCCACTGGTCCGCATTATCCTTGTTGATCACGATCGGACCCGTCAGGATGCTTTGCTGGGGTGCGTATCCGAACTTCTTGTACCAGTAGAGCCACTCCATCGGCGCATAGCCCTGGAGCCAGAAACCCTGGCTGTTCGTTGCAAGGATATGTCCCGCACGCACGCCTTCGATTGACACCGGACCCTCGTCGACGGTGAGAACCGTGACGCCCTTGTCATCCACATCGGGATCGAGCTTCATGTCGTTCGCCACGCCCCAGGCCCAGGGCGAAGACCAGCCGGCCACCGTGAAGATGTAGTTGGTGTCCGGATTGGCCTGCAGGAACGACTGCAGCGTGTTGCGCGCCGTTGCCGGCTCCGCGCCGATGAAGAGTTCGTCGAACTTGGCGCCCGCCTTCTCCATCACCTCTTTCATACCGGCGCAACGCGCCTTGAGGCCCTGGTGCGCCGAGTCATGGCTTGCGCAGACCACATGCGTCGGCTTCGGGATTTCGCCGGCCTCCACCTTTGTAAGCGCATATTCGCCGAGCTTCTTGCCCGTCAGGAACTCGTCGCCGCCGACATAGGTGAGATAGGGAATTCGCTCGCCGTCCGGCCGGCCGTCCGGGATGTTGAAGGCGACGACCGGGATGCCGGCTTCGATGGCCTTGCGCAGCGGGCCTTCAAAGGCGTCGGAGCTGACGATCGGCACGGCAATGCCATCCGGCCGGGTCGCGATCGCCTGCTCGAGCAGGCGGACGTGTTCCTGGACGGAATAGTTGTTCGTGGAAATGTATTCGGTCTTCACGTCCGGATATTTCGCCTCGAACTCCTTCAGGGACGTCGTCAGCCAGTTCATGTTCGGATCGTTGGAGCCGATATGGGAGACCATGACGAAGCGATACTGCTTTTCGCCGTCCTGGGCGTGGGCAATACCCAACGCGGCAGACGCCAGAAGCGCAGAGTACAGGATGCTCTTTCCGATTTTCATAAGGTTCCTCCTCCTTGACCGGACTGGACGGAGTTGTTGATGCGAGCGGATTGCCCAGTCGTTTTCGGACCGCATCACAGGCAACCTCCATGCCGCCTGTCGAACTCCTCAATGCAAAATTAATTGCATCTATTACAATTTGTCAACGTTTATTCCAAATTGAGGGTGAGATCGGCACGCTCCTCGGCGTTTGCGGTCCCTTCTCGCCGCCCTTTGAAGACCGTGCCGGGAGATATTCTCATTGATGGGGACGGCGGTTCACAAGGCTTTCATGGGCCGATTTTTGATTTCAACTCAATCAAATAGGCCTGACGCGATAGAGTGAGCCAGCCCGCTGAATTCCTTATTTTTAATTGAAAAAACAAAACATCATGATGGTTATTACATCATGATGACGCCCCGTTCGGCACCACAATCCATTCCCCGGCAATGTCGATGGAGGACGTTTCCCTCTTCGATCAGCGGCAACGTGGCCGACACCGACGCTTGTGGAGACCCTAAAGACCGCAATTGTATCGCGTGTGAACAAGAACCTGCGAATAGCCCGGCTCGCTGGTCACGCCATTCAGATTGCTCTTTATCCATCGCGCTGCCGCTGTGAGCTCGGCTGTGAAATCATGCGATATGACGTAGTCCATCACACCGGCCTCCAGCAGCGCGCGGGAATGGATCGACAATTCGTGCCCCACGAACACCGTTTCGCCCGCCTTGCCCGTATTCTCCAGCGCCTTCGCAATGCCCCGATTGGCGCCCGCGACGTTGTAGATCGCGGCGGGATGCCCGTTCACCTCGAAATATCGCGTCAGTTGCTCGCATGTGCTCTCGGGCCTCTCGTCCGAGATCATGCGCTCTTCGATCTTGAGGTAAGGGAAATCGGAGCGCAGGACGCGCCGGAAACCCATCTCGCGCTCCTGCTGGCAGCGAAACGGCACGCTCATGACGATCAGGATGCTGCTGCTTTCCCGCGGCAGGGCATTGCCGATCAGCAGCGCCGCGACGCTCCCGGCGGCATACTGGTCGTTCCCCACATAGGTGCTTCGCCGCGAACTCGGCAGGTCCGTCGTAAGGCACACCACCGGGCGGCCGATCGTGCGAAGTTTTCGGATGGCCCGGTTGGTCGCCGGATGCTCGCGGGCAATAACGACGACGCCGTCAGCCTCGCCGCCCTCCTGCTCGACCCGCCGCGCGAAGGCAAGCGGCTCGGCATCGCTCGTCGTCACATAGACGCCCTTCATTTCGATGCCGGCCAGCGTGCGGTTTACCTCCGATACGGCCGCCGCCATCGACGCATTGAAGGTCTCGCCCGATTCACAGAACAGGCGGATAAGGACCGGGACATCGCTGTCGGCATTCTCATGGCGAAGTTTTTCGAGTGCCGCGAGAACCCGGGCGCGGGTCTTCTCCCGCACGCCGCTGCGGTTGTTGAGCACGCGATCGACGGTCGCGGAGCCGACGCCTGCGATCTTGGCTATCTCCTGGACCGAAGGCCCCTTCCATGTTCCGGACTTCGCGGGTCTGGCCATTTTCCCCTCGCGCGCTGATGCGATTCAAATCATAGGAGTGAACGGAAACGGGCTCAACATAAAGCCGTTGGCGATTTTGCAGCGGGTATCGCAGCACCGAAACGGCTGATGCAAAAGACATCAAAAATCATGTAACGCAATCGTTGAATGATGGCATTGCAATCCGGATAATCGCGCTGCTGGCCAACGCGGATCACGTGTGGCCGATGCCGGCACCTCGACAAGACGGCGCTCCAGGGCGGGCGCCGGAAGGTGCCCGCAGTCCAAATCCCATCACCATGCGGAGCATCGAAACAATGCCTCCGCGGCGCAGCCTTTGAAGCAGGAAGCTTGAATGTCCGTCAGAATAGCCATCATCGGCGCAGGTATCATGGGCGCCGACCATGCCCGGATCGTCAGCGAGGATTTGCCCGGCGCGACGTTGCAGGTCGTCTGCGACGCATCTGAGGCGCGCGCCCGCGCGATAGCGCAGGCCTGCGGCGCGGCCGACATCTCCACCGACCCGCTCCGGACGATCCGACGCGCCGACATCGACGCGGTGATCATCGCCAGCCCGGACGAAACCCATGCCTCCCTGTCGCTTGCCGCAATCGAAGCGGGAAAGCCTGTGCTCTGCGAAAAGCCCCTGTCGCAGAATGCAGGCGAATGCCGCGCGGTCATCGATGCGGAGGTCGCGCGCGACCGCCGGTTCGTTCAGCTCGGCTTCATGCGCCGCTTCGACCCGTCCTACCGCGAAATGAAGGCCGCGCTCGCGGAAGGCGCGATCGGCCGGGCGATCATGATGCACAACACGCACCGGAACGTCGAAGCGCCGGCGAACTTCACCGGCCAGATGGCGATCACCAACTCGGCTCCGCACGAATTCGACGCCGCCCGCTTCATGCTCGACGCCGACTATACCGCCATATCCGTGTTCCAGCCCGCCGGCGTCGATGCGTCGAAAACCGGAGCCCCGGTCTTCATGGTCCTGGAAACCGACCGGGGCCAGATTGTCAATGTCGAGGTCAACAACAACGCGGCCTACGGCTATGACGTGCGCGGCGAGCTCGTCGGCGAAAAGGGATCGATCCAGCTCACGGCACCGATCCATACGCGGCGCAACGGCCACCTCATGGCGTTCGAGCATTATCCGGCCGATTGGCGCCCGCGCTTTGCGGAAGCCTACCGCCTGCAGAACAAGGCCTTCCTGGGCTTCGTGCGCACCGGCATGTTCCCCGCCATCGCCGCCGACAGTTGGGACGGCTACTGCGCGACGCTCGTCGCCGAAGCGGGCGTTGCGGCATTGCGGACAGGCATGCGCATCAGCCTCGCCAAGATGGACAGGTCCCCGCTCTACACCGCACGACAGGAAACGCTGCAATGAAACTCGGTTTCGTCTCCGATAGCCTCGCCGGCCTGTCTTTCGACGCCCTCCTCGACAACGCCGCGCGGCTCGGCGTCTCGGGCGTCGAGGTGAATACGGGCGGCTGGTCCACGGCACCACATTTCGACCTCCAGGCGATGAAGGCCAGCGCCGATGCGCGCCGGAACTTCGCCAAGGCCTTCGAGGTTCGAGGCCTCGAGATCATCGCCCTCAATGCCAACGGCAATCCGCTGCATCCGACCCAGTCGGAACAGGCCGAGTGCCTGAAGGATACGATCCGCCTCGCCGGAGACATGGGCATCAAGACCGTCTGCACCATGTCCGGCCTGCCTGCGGGAAGCGCAAGCGACCTCATGCCGAACTGGATCGTCTCGTCCTGGCCGCCGGAAACCCGGGAAATCCTGCGCTACCAGTGGGAGGAAAAGCTCCTGCCGTTCTGGACGCAAACCGCCGCCCTTGCGAAGGAATGTGGCGTGGAGCGCATCGCGCTGGAGCTTCACGGCAATCAGTGCGTCTACAACGTCCCCTCGCTCCTGAAGCTGCGGTCTGTCGTCGGCCCTGTCATCGGCGCGAACCTCGATCCCTCGCACCTCTTCTGGATGGGGGCGGATCCGTTGGTCGCCGCCGAGGCGCTCGGTGACGCCGTATTCCATGTTCACGCAAAGGATACGATGCTGAACGAACCGGTCCAGGCGACGACGTCGCTGCTGGAAAACGGCGGTCTGGTGGACATTCCGGCCCGAAGCTGGTCCTATGTCACGCTCGGTTTCGGCCACGGCGAAGCCTGGTGGCGGCAGTTCTGCTATCGTTTGAAGATGGCCGGCTATGACGGCTGGCTCTCGATCGAGCATGAGGACGTGCTGCTCAACAGCCTCGAGGGACTGGAGAAGTCGGTCGCCCTCCTCAAGGCAGTGATGCCGGTCGCGGCAAGCGATTTCAAACTGCAGGCGATTTGACGGCCCTGCCGGGACAGCGGGCGATCCGAGGAACGCCCGCTCAAAGGATCGCGGATTTGGTTACTTGGCCAGGTGCCAGACGCCTCCAACGCCATCGCCGCTGGTATCACCGGCCTTCTTGTCCCCGGCATAGGTGTAGAGCGGCTTGCCTTCATAGGCCCACATCTCCTTGCCGTCCGCCGCCTTGACCAGAGACCATTCTCCTTCCGCCTTGGCGCCTGCGGCGGCGTGGAAGGCCGGCCACTTCTTCAGGCAGCCCGCATCGCAGTTGGACTTGCCTTTCGTATCCTTGTCGAAGGTATAGAGGACCATCCCCTTTTCGTCGGCCAAGGCCTTGCCCATCTTGGTGTCGACCATCTTGGCCGGTTCGGCCGCGAAAGCCGACCCGCCCAGGGCGGATACCAGGCCGATCGCAATCAACATCGTTTTCATGACATTCTCCCACTCGGGAGTGCCGGCGGAATGCCAGTAGTGCCCGATCCAACGAGAATAAACGCCCGGATATGGAAGAGGTTCCGCTGGTCTCGCCCGATCGGAGCGGCCGGAGAGGCACCGGATGGCGAGGGGGCAACCGGGCCGGGAACCGTCACTTCGCAGCCGTCTGGCGCCACGCCGCTATGGGCATTTTCTTCGCCACGCCGTTCTCGACGGCGAGCACGCTGTCGAAGAAACCGGCACCGCTCGCGGATCGTATGGGCGAAACATCATGCATGACGGCGATGACCGTCGTCTGCGGGCAATTGTCCCTGATCGCCTGATGGAACGCGTGCGCTGCCTGGCTATCGAGTGCGCTCGTCGCCTCGTCGAGAAACAGCAGGCCCGGCCGGAGCAGAAGGATCCTGGCGAGGACAAGCTTCTGCTTCTGGCCTCCGGACAGAAGCAGATCCCAGCTTTGGCCGTCGCGGCCATCCTCCAGGAGCTCGTCGACGAATTCGCCGAGTCCCGCCTCGTGCAACGCCACCGCCACGCGCGTATCCGGGTAGTCGTCGGCCGAGTCCGGGAGACAAACGAGGTCTTTCAAGGATACCGCCTGAAGCTTGACGTCCTGGGCAGCATAGAGGCTTCTGACATGCCTTGGCATTGCGATCGTGCCGCGACCATGCGCCCACAGGCCGTTGATCGCCTTGAGAAGCGAGGTCTTGCCGCTTCCCGACTCGCCAACGACCAGGGTCCACTCGCCCGGCAGGAACTGTAATTCGGCGGCCGCCAGAAACGGAAGATCGGCTCCCGCATGCAGAAGCTCGATCCGCCGGAGAGTAAGGCCAAGCGCGGGATCCTGCTTGGTATACTGGAATTCGTAGAGGCCGGTTTGCGAATAAAACGCCTCGGGCCGCTGGACGGTTTCGATCGCCTCCGCAAGATCGGTGATGCGGCGAGCGTTCGCCCTCAGCGTTGCAATGTCGGGCATGACGTGGATGAACCACGAGCACTCGTTGATGAGCGCGGTCGCCAATTCGGCGCCCGTAACGTAGTGCTGCAGGCTGACCTTGTTGTCCATGTAGGGGAGCAGGCCCGGCGCATAAGCGACAATCCGCGAGCCGATGAAATTATGGACCAGTTCGAACCCCATATAGCCGGCGGTCACCCGGTTCAGGCTGGCCCAGGTTTTGTCAATGTCGAGATACCGGCGCGCATCGACGACTTTCTGGGCCCTTTCGCCATGGAGCACGGCGACATGGAAACTGCGATGCAGGAGGGTGTTCAATTCGGCGCGGTAGCTGCCCTCGGCCGATTGCATGCGCACCGACAGGCGCTGGAGGACCCCGCCGAGCTTCGCGGCAACGATGGTGTTGAGCGACACGTAGATCGCGACCGCCGCGAAAGCCAGGCACGCGCTGCCATAGCTGCCCAGGAAATCGAGCCCTCTGACCTCGCTCGACATCTCGATGAGCTTGCTGCCGACGAAACCAAGGGACAGCACCACGCCCGCGATGCCCATCGCAAGCCCGATTGCACCCCCGGTCATGCCCTTGATCGATTCCTGGACGCGCTGATCGACATTGTCAGGCGCGGGCATGGCGGATCCCGCCGCGTCGGATCCGAATTGCTGGAGATGGAAATGTGTATGGTTGGTATCGAGCAGGGCTTCGTTGAAGCGCTGGTCGAGCCACGCGCGCCACTTGCGGTGGAGCGTGGTCGAAAAGAAATGGCGGACCGCCGTGAAACACACGTCCCTCATCATCGCGATCGCGGCAAGCGTTGCCGCGGTGGTGAGGAGAGCCCTGGGCGTGGTGGGTGTGGTCGGATGGTGGAAGTAGGCGATCCGGTTGATCAGCTCGCCCGAGGTGACGGCGAACCAGACGCTGGCCTGGGCCGACAATGCCGTCAGCACCAGGATGACGAATGTCAGTCCCCAGGCCTCGCGCCAGCTTTCGGAAAGCCAATAGGCGCTCATCAGGCCCCAGAAGCTGCGCATCGAGGAAACCGGGCCTGCGTGTCCGCGCGCCTGGCGGCCGAGCACCCGTTCGATCAACCCGCCTGTTCGCCGGGCATCACTGCGCATTGCGGCCATATCTCTCCACCTATGCAGGCACGATTTGGGGCAGGCACAACGGTTGTCAAATCGAGGCGCCAAGGCGCGCGCCGCCCCCCCCTGAAGCAGGTTGAAATGAAAGCCGTGGCTGAATTCAGGCCATCGCAGCCTGCCGCCCCGACAATGTGTCGATCTCCACGCGATAAAAGACGGGCCGCGCTGGCGCATCCGGATCCGGATGCGCAGCCCCTTCAGGCTTGTAGGCGCCCGGCTCCCACCAGTTGCCCAGCTCCTGCAGGAGCTGCCAGGCGCGCATATGTTCGCCATGGTCCTTTTCATCGTCAGGCAATTCGCGATAGAGGCCCTCCAGAAGGACGCTCTTCCATTCCTCCGGGTTTGCCAGTTGCTCGACCTGCACACAGACCCGTGGATTGAAGCGAAGACTGTCGATCTTCCTTCCGGGCAACGAAAAGCTGTAGAAAACGCGTTTCTGGTAGACGTAACGGATCGGCACGACATAGGGCCGGTTGCCGGAGATACATCCCAAATGGCCGATGCAGTTTGCCGATAGCGCGGCCTCGCATTCCGCCCTTGTCATATCCCGCAAAATCATTTTCGACCTCCCGGCATGGCTGCCTTGGAAAAGGCAACGATACTCGCTCCTGCAATCGATTCTGCGCCTTTTCCCTCGCGGTGGCAAACGATGGCAACGCGACAGGCATATGGCGGCGGCTTCATGACCACGGGCACTGGTATCGAGCCGCGCCTTCCCCTGCCCGGCCGGCGGCAAGCGTGACGAGGATGGAGCGGACACCACCCTCGCCGTTTGGAGCCTGACAAGGTCCGGGCTGGCCCGACTTCAGGGCGCGGTGCTCATTCTGTAACCACGAGAACATGACCGCGCCCATCCATCGGCAAGCGTATCGGGCCGCCGGCGTAGGGCAATGACGAACCGTCCAACATCGCGGAGGGCAGGCCGTCTGGCCGATCCAGAGCCCGTCCGACATGGATGTCGTAGCGAGTATCACCCATTCTGATCGTCACCTCGACCTGCGGCCATGATTGCGGCAGGTAAGGGTCCATCACAAGCACCCCGCCTTCCCGGCGCAGGCCGAGGATGCCCTCGATGCCGGCGCGGTACATCCAGGCGGCCGAGCCCGTATACCATGTCCAGCCGCCGCGCCCGACATGGGGCGCGACCGAATAGACGTCGGCGGCTACCACATAGGGTTCCACCTTGTAGCGCAGCGCCGCCTCCGGCGTGCCCGAATGGTTGATCGGATTGAGGAGAGCGAAGAGATCGCGCGCCTTGTCGCCCTCCCCCAGCCGGGCGAAAGCGAGGATCGCCCATATGGCGGCATGGCTATACTGGCCACCGTTCTCGCGCAGGCCCGGCGGATAGCCCTTGATGTAGCCCGGATCGCGCGGGGTTGCGTCGAAAGGCGGCGTGAAGAGAAGGGCAAGCCCATCCTCCTTGCGGATCAGATGGCTCTCCAGCGATGCCATGGCGGCGGCGGCGCGGGCGGGATCGGCAGCACCTGACAGAACCGCCCAGGACTGGGCGATGCTGTCGATCCGGCATTCGTCATTGTCCTTCGATCCCAGCCACGAGCCGTCATCGAACGTGGCGCGCCGGTACCAGGCCCCGTCCCAGGCATCATGCTCAATGGAGGCCTTGAGCCTTGCGGCATGCGCCTTCCAGCGCGCGGCGCGTTCGGGGTCGCGGCCTTCGGCGAGCGGCGCGAACAGGTCGATCGTGCGGATCAGCAGCCAGCCGAGCCAGACGCTTTCGCCCCCGCCTCCTTCGCCCACCCGGTTCATGCCGTCGTTCCAGTCACCCGTGCCCATCAGCGGCAAGCCGTGCCTGCCGGTGAGCGCGACGGCCTGGTCGAGGCCGCGGGCGCAATGCTCGAAGAGAGAGGCGGTCTCGCCGGAAGGCACCGGCTGGAAGAACGCATCGTGTTCCCCATCGCCAAGGACCGGCCCATCCAGGAACGGGACGACCGCGTCGAGGACCGCCGCGTCGCCGGCGGTGCCGACATAGGTCGCGGCGGCGAAGGCGAGCCAGACACGGTCGTCGGAAATCCGCGTGCGCACGCCCGCGCCCGAATGGGGCAGCCACCAATGCTGCATGTCGCCTTCGGCAAACTGCCGCCCGGCGGCGCGAAGGATATGCGCCCGCGCTTCCTCCGGCCGGGCGAAGGCCAGTGCCATGCCGTCCTGCAACTGGTCGCGGAACCCATAGGCGCCGCTTGCCTGGTAGAAGGCCGAGCGCGCCCAGATGCGGCAGGCGAGCGTCTGGTAGAGCAGCCAGCCGTTCAGCATGATGTCCATCGCCCGGTCCGGCGTCCTGACCTGCACGGTCTGCAGGAGCGTCTGCCAATGTACGGTTACATCGGCGAGAACCGCATCGAGATCGGCGGCGCGGTAGCGGGCGATCAGTGCGCCGGCCTCCTCGGCCGAAGCGGCCTCGCCGAGGAAGGAGACGATCTCGATGCTTTCACCAGCCTCCAGCTCGATTACGCATTGCAGCGCAGCACACGGATCAAGCCCCGCGCCGACCTTTGCGCCGAGCGGCAGTTTCCTCGCAAGCGCCGCGGGCCTTGCGGAACTGCCGTTGCGTCCGAGGAATTCCACGCGGTCGGCGGTCCATGCGGTCTGCCGGCCGCCGAGATCGGCAAAGGCGACGCGGCCCGGAAAGTCCATGCCCCATCGATTGCGGGCGAAGATCGCCCCCGTCGCGGCGTCGATGGACGTGGCGATGAACGGCGCACTTGCACCCCGCAAGGTGCCGAGCACCCACTCGGCATAGCTCGTGACCGAAAGCCGGCGCGGGCGCGACGTATGGTTGGTCAGCGTCAGCCGCGAAATACGGACCGGATCGGCGAGCGGCACATAGGAGAGCAGCTCGCTTTCGATCCCGTGCGCAAGGTGGCCGAAGCGGCTGTAGCCGAAGCCATGACGCGCCACATAACGTCCCTCGTCCCGGATCGGCTGGGCCGTCGGGCTCCAGAGCTCGAGCGTCTCCTCGTCGCGGATGTAAAGCGCCTCGCCGGACGGGTCGCCGACCGGGTCGTTGGACCATTGCGTGATCTGGTTCTCGCGGCTGTTCTCGGACCAGCTATAGGCGCTGCCGTCACTCGACACCTGAAAACCGAAGGCGGGATTGGCGATGACGTTGATCCAGGGCATGGGAGTGGTCGCCCCGTTTTCCAGCACGGTCACGTATTCCGTGCCGTCCTTGCCGAAGCCGCCGAGGCCGTTGAAGAACTCGAGATCGTCCGGCCGCGCGACCATCTCGGCGGACGGCCTTGCCGAAGGTCTCTGCGGCAGCGGAAGAGCCGAATGGCCGGCACCGACGGATAGGCGGTCGAGCTGTTCGGCGATGAGGCCGCGGTGGGCCGGCAGCACGACGCGCGCGGTGGCGTTCAGGAGGTTTTTCGTCTCCTGGTTCAGGAAATCGGCGCGCAGCACATGCACCGCGCCTTGCGCCGGCATGTCGCCGAAGCGCGGGCGGGACTGGCTGGAGCGCACGGCGGCTTCGACGGCGTTCTGCAGATCCTGCACATAGGAGGCGGCACGCTCGTTGACGATCACCAGATCGACGGCGAGCCGCTTGATCCGCCAGTATTCATGCGCGCGCAGCATCTGGCGCAACTGGGGAAGGTCCTCGACGTCGTCGATGCGCAGGAGCACGATCGGCAGGTCGCCGGAAATGCCGTAGGGCCAGAGGCCGGACTGCGGGCCGGCACCGGCAAGGATGGCGTCCGAGACCGGGCGGAAGCGTGCGTCGGCATAGAGGATGGGCGCGGCCAGACGCTGGAAGTCCGCCGCTTCCTCCAGATCCATGTCGAGATGATGGAGCTGCACCTGCGCCTGGGTCCAGGCGAGCGTCTTCGCCCGCTCGAAGGCACTCCTGTCGTGGTGCTTGTCGATGCGTTCGAGCAGTTCTTCCCGCGACCCTGCGACCACCGTCCAGAAGGCGACGCGCGCCACCTTGCCGGGAGGAACCCGCACGCTGCGGCGCAATGCGAAGATCGGGTCGAGCACGGTTCCCGCCGTATTGGAAAGGGCCTGCCCGCCATGGATGGCGGCGGCGGTGGCGATGGAGCGGCCACGCCCGAGGAAGCGGGCCCGATCGGATTCGTATTGCGGATCGGCAATCGCATCGCCCTCGACCACGGCGAAGTGCGCGGCCCAGATCTCCCTCTCCGAGGGCGTCCGCCGCCGCCGCGTGGCGATGAGCGCGCCGTATTCGGCCAGGTGCTCGGTCTCGACGAACATCTTGGCGAAGGCGGGATGCGCATTGTCGGTCGCCGGGGTGGCGAGCACCAGTTCGGCATAGGAGGTCAGCTCGATCTCGCGCGCCCGCCGCCCGCTGTTGGTGAAGCAGATGCGGCGCACCTCGCCGTCGTCCTCGCCGGAGACGATGACATCCATTTCCGTCGTCAGCGTCTCGTCATGGCGGATATATTGCGCATGGTCCTCGCCGAAGACCACCGAGGCATCGGCCTTGTCACCCGCCGCCGGGAGGGCGGGAGAGAAGACCGTGCCGGTCTGCATGTCCCGGAGGAAGATGAAGGCGCCGCAATCGTCGCGGGTCGCGTCCTCGCGCCAGCGCGTCACGGCGATGTCGCGCCAGCGGCTGTATCCGCCGCCCGAACCCGTCAGCATCACCGCGTAGCGCCCGTTGGACAGGAGATGCGTGACCGGCGCGCCGGCAACGGGCAGCGACAGCCGGCGAACCGATGGCGCCGGGTTGAGCGAAATGCCGGCGGATGCCTTGACCTCCTCGGCGCGCGGGCGGGCGATCGCCACATCGCGCGGCATGCGCTCCGACAGCAGGAGTTCGCTGGCCATGATCATCGGCTCGCGATGGAACCGCGCCCGCATGCGCCCGTCCTGCAGGAGGACGGCGATGGCGACGATGGTCATGCCCTGGTGGTGGGCCATGTAGCTGCGGATGATCTCGACGCGGGCACCCTCGGGCAGGCGGGCGCGGGTGAAGTCCAGCGCCTCGTAGAAGCCGTGAACGCCGAGCGCGCCGAGGGTTTCGAGATGCCGGTAGTTGTCGAGCGCGGCATGGGGATCGACCATGGCGGCAAGCCCCGTGGCATAGGGCGCGACCACCATGTTGCCGGAAAGCCCGCGCTTGAGGCCGAGCCCCGGCACGCCGAAATTGGAATATTGATAGGTGAACTCCATGTCGCGCGCGTTGAAGGCGGATTCCGATATGCCCCAGGGCACATGCCGCGACCGCCCGTAGGCCTCCTGCCGCGCCACGATCTGCCGGTTCGTGTCGTCGAGCAGGCTTCCCGCCGGCGCGCGCATCACCAGCGACGGCATGAGATATTCGAACATCGAGCCCGACCAGGAGATCAGCGCCGAGCCGCTGCCGAGCGGCGTGGCCGCCCGGCCGAGGCGGAACCAGTGCCGCGTGCCGATATCGCCCTTGGCGATGGCGAAGAAACTGGCAAGGCGGGCTTCCGAAGCGAGAAGATCGTAGCAGTTCGAATCGAGCCCGTTGTCGGCGAGCGAATAGCCGATGGACAGGAGCTTCCTGTCGGGATCGAACAGGAAGGCGAAATCCATGTCGAGCGCCATGGTGCGGGCTGTGTCCGCAAGCGCCCGGAGCCGGTTTTTCAGGGAAGCGGCATCGTTACGGAACGCCTGCCGGTCGCGCGCGGCCTGCGTGACGGATCGCCCGAGCGCGCCCAGCCAGAACGCAAGGCCGGCGGCCGTGCCTCCATCGGCGGGCCCCGCCTGCTCAGCCAGCTTCAGCGCCTTGTCCAGAAGCCGCGTCAATGCGGGTGTTGCGGCCTCGATGGATTGCGGGCCGCCCGCGAGGGTTTCAACCTCCTCCAGGAGGGCTGTCAGGCCGGCGCCGGAATTGCCGGGCATGTCGGCAAGGGCCATGCGGGCGAGCGCCAGCGTATCGGCGAAACCCTGGCCGTCTTCCGCCGGCGGCACTTCGGCCCACTCCTCGCAGGCATTCGCCAGCGCGATCAGGTGGCCGGCGAGATTGCCGCTGTCGACGGAGGAGACATAGGGGGGAGCGAGGGTTCTGAGATCGCGCGTATCGTACCAGTTGAAGAAATGCCCGTTGAATCGATCCAGCCTCTTGAGCGTCGAAAAGCATGCTTCCAGCCGTTCGAGCGCTTCAAGCGTTCCCACCCAGCCGAAGTCGCGCGCCGCGACCGTCGAAAGAAGGTAAAGGCCGATATTGGTCGGCGAAGTCCGGTGGGCGATGGCGGGCAGCGGGGTTTCCTGGAAATTATCCGGCGGCAGCATATTTTCCAGCGGGGTGACGAAGGTTTCGAAGAACCGCCATGTACGCCGCGCCACCAGCCGGAGTTCTGCCGCATCGGCATTCGAAAGCGCCCGGCCCGGCCGTGCCGTCGGCGATCGGCTGACCCACAGCGCGATGGCGGGCGCGGCCAGCCAGACGAGCGCGAGCAGCAGCGCCAGGGGCCAGGACGCCGGCGAGAACGCGACTGCGGCGGCCAGAACGGCCAGCGCGGCAACCGTGCCGCCCGCCATGTCGCGATAGAAGCCGGCAAGCGTCAGCCGCGTCCGGTTTCCGGATGTCGCGGCGGTCGTCCATTCCAGCAGCTTCCTGCGCGTCACCAGCAGCCGGCCGGCGGTTCTGAGCACCGCATCGCAATTGCGCCACGCCTGATCGGGCAGAAATGCCAGGCCGAGCCCGGCCTGCATCGCGGCGAGCTTCATATCGCCGGCAAGCCTGATGGCATGGCTGCTCAGTTGCAGGCCGCTGCGGCGCGGCAGGATGGCGAAGGCGACCGGCAGGAATGCGGGAAGGATGATCGAGGAAGCGATCAGCAGCGCTCCCGTCACGCCCGCCTGCAGCGGCATCGCGCAACAGGCCGCAAGGGCCGCGAAGGTCGACGGCGCGATCAGGGCGCGGCGCAGGTTGTCCAGCATCTTCCAGCGGCCGAGGGCGGGAAGCGCCCGCCGCCCGAAGATCCAGGGCAGCAACTGCCAGTCGCCGCGGGTCCATCGGTGCTGGCGCCGTGCGGCGACGTCGTAGCGCGCCGGAAAATCGTCGACCACCTCGACGTCGGAGGCAAGCCCCGCCCGCGCGAACGTGCCCTCGAAGAGATCGTGGCTGAGAAGGGTGTTTTCCGGAATGCGCCCGGCAAGCGCCGCCTCGAAGGCATCGACGTCATAGATGCCCTTGCCGGTATAGGAACCTTCGCCGAACAGGTCCTGATAGACGTCGGAGACGGCCGCCGCATAGGGATTCATGCCGCCGGGCGCGGAAAAGACCCGCTGGTAGAGCGAGCCTTCGCGGCCGATCGGAAGCGAGGGGGTGACGCGCGGCTGGATGATCGCATAGCCATCGACCACCCGCTGCTTTCCGGCGTCGAAACGCGGCCGGTTGAGAGGGTGCGCCATCTTGCCGATCAGCCGCAGGACCGTGTCGCGCGGCAGTTTCGTATCCGCGTCGAGGGTGATGACATAGCGCACGTCCGGCGGCACCACGGGCGGTTTTCCCGCGACCGCCATGAAGCTGGTGTCTGTGGCGCCGCGCAGCAGGCGGTTGAGCTCGTGCAGCTTGCCGCGCTTGCGCTCCCAGCCCATCCAGACATTCTCGCCGGCATTGAACCGGCGCTTGCGGTGCAGCAGCAGGAAGCGGTCGCCGGCCGGACCCGGGCCGTGCCGGCGGTTGAGGTCGGCCATCGCCTCGACGGCGAGCGCAAGAAGCGCGTCATCGCCCTCCACGGTCTCCTGCGGCGCATCCCTTCCGTCGGTCAGCAAGGCGAAGCTCAGGTCGCCGCCCGCGCCCGAGAGATGATGAACCTCCAGCCGCTCGATCTGCTCCAGCAGGTCGGCACGGTTGCTCAAGAGCGTCGGCACGACGACGAGCGTGCGAGACGAGGGCGGGACGCCCTGCGCAAGCTCCAGCCCCGGCAACCCGGTCGCGCCATGGCTCCAGCTCACGAAGCGGTTGACGAGGGCCGTCGCGATATCGCTCGCCGGCAGGAGCGCCAGGATGGCGAAGACGACCATGCCGGGCGCGGAGAGGCCGGCGATGGACAGCAGCCATAGCGCGAGCGCCAGAAGCATCGCCGTCACGAGGCCGATCGCCCCGACATAGCCGACGATGCCCGTGCGCGCCGCCAGCCGCCCGGCCATCCGGCGCCGGGGCGGGCGGAACCCGACCGTGCGCTCGAAGTCCGGCCGCCCTTCCGCGATCAGGTGGTAGCCCGTATCGCCGATGCGTTGGGCTTGCGAGGCGGTATCCCCCGCGACCGGTGCGGCCTGCGCCGCCTTCACCGCTTCCCCGGCGATGTCGAGTTCCGAGAGGGCCGAGCCCCGGGCGAGGTCCTCGATGGCGCTGCGATAGAGATTGCGCGTGGCGAAATCCATAAGGGCGAAGCTGCCGTCGGTCGACAGGCGGGCATCGACGAGGCTGACCTCCTCAAAAAGATCCGACCAGTCGACATCGCTGATCAGCCGCATACTGGTGATGATGTTCCTGATGGTGACGTTGGAGGCGCCCTGGCGCTGCTGGGCGTGCCGCACCACGGCCTCGACCGAACTCTCCTGCCTTGCCAGCCGCGCCTCCAGCCAGCCATGAGCCGGCGTCGTGCTCGGGTCCTGGTCGCGCAGTCGCTTGGCGAGCTGGGCCGCGAAGAGGTCCGGCAGGGGCTCGGCGGAGACCTTCTGAAGCGCGCCATCGCGGGTGTCGGCCGCCAGCAGGCGGTCGGCCAGCGCATCCGCCTCCGCACGCATGCGGCGCCCGGCGGTGATCTGGTCGGCAAGCCGGCGCAGGTTCTCGACGAGCACGATGCGCAAGGTGATCGCCACCGCCCACAATTCCCCGATCGTCAGGGGCTGGACCTTTTGATAGGCGGCGATGAAGCGAACGAGCGTTTCGGGATCGAAGTGGCTGTCGGTGTGCGCGACGAAGGCCCATGCGATACCGAACACGCGTGGATATCCCGCGAAAGGGCCTTCGGCGAGCTTGGGCAATTGCCTGTAGTAGTTGGGCGGCAGATCGTCGTGAATCTCGCGGATCTGCTCTTCGACCAGATGGTAGTTGTCGAGCAGCCATTCCGCCGCCGGCACGACGCCGCGCTCGTTTTCCACCTCCAGGGCGCTGGCGCGATAGGCGGCGAGCAGCACGGCCGCGTTGCTCTTCAGGCGCTTGTGCAGGGATTGGACGGATGGCGGCCGCCGCGTCACCGGTTGGGCCAGAGCGAGGGTTGCGGCATGCAGCTCGAGCCTTTCGATGCCGAACAGTTCCTCCCGCACCGGCGCAGGATCGTTCCACGGCCCGCCCGACGTCCGGCGGAAACCGAAGCCGGACGATGGAATGTCACCCTCGCCTTCCCCGCGCGCAACCGCTTGCGGCTCCGATACCGGCTTGGAACCCACCTCGGGACGGAGGGGCCGTTCGATAACCGTTCGTTCGGCAACGGCGGTTTCCGCGTTGCCGATGTCTTCCACGCCACGCTTTTGGCCTTTGGCCATAATCATTCCTTTGCCCGAAGGCGGCCGAGCAGCCGGCCGGGCGAAACCCGGCAATCGTTTGGGATGTGAATGGTCGCCGAGGCTTCGCCACGGTGTCCGGCGTTCTCAGCCGAAATCGGCACGCGTCAGGACATAGACCGGCTTGCGGGCGGCGGAATAGGCGCGACGGGCGGCCGTGTTGATGGCGACCCGGGCGGCATCGAAGGCCTTGAGGTAGCCCGCTTCGGACGTCGCCGCCGGGAAGAGATCCGCCGCCGCGAAGAAGGGAATTTCGAACACGCCGTCATGACCGATGAAGCGGATGCGCTTGCCAGCCTCTTCGTAGCTCCTGCTCGGGTTTGGAAAACTGAGAGTCATGGAAAGTTCCTCGCGGTGGGCGGCTGCCTCTTCGATGCGAAGCCGCCATGGGCCCCGTAAATATTCTCGTCGGCGCCCTAAAAAAATGTCAGATATTTTCCCGAGAACCTGATGCAGATGGCATCGGATTCCTGTCAATCAAAGAAGAAATGAAACTCACGACTGTAAATTTTCATCGACAGCTCGCCGGTTCACGTGCTTTCTGATCAAGATCATCATAGCATTGAAAATAGAATCCTGACGTTTTATTTTACGGCGGAAAATCAGCGCGAAAAATCAAAGAAAATCCATTAATTTCATTTGCTTTCTGCGAGTTAAGGCGCACAATGGAACTATCCGGATTGCCATTGGCTCCAGGTCCGAGCGCGGGCCCTTATCGATCCCGATAATCATCGATTATAGGGAGTAAAGTCATGTCATTCAGTCTGAACATCGAAAAAGCGAAGCCCTACATGGTGGGTTTCGTTCTCGGCCTCGTGGCCGCGCCGCTCATCGCCTTCAATGCCGGATGGGTTTCGACCACCAGTGCACGCGCCGAGGCGGTGAGAACCGCTCGTGTAGAGACCCTTGCAGGCATATGTTCCGCCACGGCCGGCCGCATCGCCACGGCCAGCAGCACCGATCTGGCGACCTACAAGGGATACGAAAACCGTACGAAGCGGGACGAACTCGTCGCCGCCGCGATGGCCGATATCCAGGTGCCGGCAGATCTCTTGAGCAAGGTCACCTTCGATTGCGGGCGCACATTGTCCTGACGAGCGCTGAACGCCGTTCGCCAGATCCACGCCTGCCGGTGCAACTTGAATAGCTCCTAGATTTGTAAACGCCTTCTTTCTTAATTTTGATCCGGTCGCGGAGGTTTCGCAGCGGCTAGGGGTGGGCCAGCATTCGCTCCACGAGTGGAGGAGGAAGTTTGCTGCCTCAACGCCAGGGGCCGCGACGAGGCCGAGGAGATCAAGCGGCTGAAGAAAGCACTGGCTCACATTACCGCGGGGCGGGAAATCCTAAAAAAAGCAGCCGCGTATTTTGCCGACCACGATGTGCCCGGGGCACCATGCCGTGGAGATTGGTATTAAGCCACTCGCGCGCGCAACCTACTCATATGTCTTCGCCAAGTGGACAGGACATTCCTAACCGGACACAAACTCAGCATTTGTCCCGAGAAGATAGAGCCAATATTCATGGCGTGAAATCGAGCATTATGCCGCTCGCTTCACCCAAATCGACATGCTCGACAAATCTCTGCGCCACACAGCACTTATAATAACTGACGGCATGCTCGTCGTAGCAACACCGCGTATTGCTCGCGTAAGAGTATCCCCTCTTCCTTGTCAAGCATTTCGGATGTATCTTACCGCTAGCTAAAGTTCGCAATAAGGGAGAGCCCGCATGATTGCTTATTTCGAACTGAAACGAACCGTTCTCACTCTGGCGCTTGCAGCGCTTTTGAGCACGCCGGCGACGGCATCCGAACAAGATGAAGACGCCTTGACCGCCGCTGCCCTCGGCCTCGTCGAGGCGCGGGTCAGCGAGCTTGGATTGCGCGACCCGGCCATCAATCTGGTGTTCGGCGATCTAACCGGCACCGGCACGGCCGACGCGATTGCCTTTGTCTCTCACACATCTGGCGGAAGCAGTGAAATGCTGACGACGTGGATTCTGCGGCAGACGGGCGGAACCTACGCAATCGGGCGGGAAGTAAGCAACGAGGAGCTGTTCGGATTCGACCCCCGGAACCTGCAGTTCTCCCCAGGTCGCCTTTCGGTGACGATGACCGTGCCGCAGGCTAATGACCCGCATTGTTGTCCGACGGGGACGCGGACGTTCACTATCGAAGTGGAATAGGGGCTCAATCGAGATGAGCGACCTATTTGTTCCCTTCGTCCTTTCATCTGCGGTCTCGATGAATTCGTTAGCGTCCATCCTCCTGCCCCGGCGCAGGTTCTAGATGTTCCTCTCACCGACCACGGTGGGGCGATCAGGCGGCCTGGTGCGCCAACAGCACCGCCATCGCCCTCCACTCGCTGTCCGCGCCGGCCCCGGAACAGGCATCGGAAGCGTGATGAAACCCCACGACAGACACAGTTTCCACATGCAACGATCGTCACGCATCGGTCGCGGTATTTTACGGCCCTTCAAAATGAAAGGGATGCGCGCATGATGGGCGGCTCAAGTCACTTGCCGGCGAGAATTTACAGCGGATCATGCCGTTTCGCATTGTCCCTGCGGGACACAAGAGCGCGAATGCGGCATGCAGTTGGTATTGTTTTTTTACTGGGCGCCGGCCTGACCGGAGTTGCGGTTGCCGAGCCGCAATTTGCCGGGCACTGGACGGGCACCTATCGCTGCCAGGGCCAGCCCGAGGCGAAGATGGCGCTGGAAATCGCCCCTTCGGAACGCCCGCTGCACGAAGGTGTGTTCACCTTCGACGCGGCCGGGGTCAAGGGCAGCTATACCGTTACAGGACGCGCGCAGTCCAATGGGCAGTTCACAATCGTGGCCAGGACCTGGGTTGACCAACCGGAAGGGTTCAGGGCATTGGGGCTGCGCGGACGGATCGGCAGTGACGGGCAATCGATGGATGGCTCGCTGCAGGGCTGCCCAAATGGAAACTTCGTGGCCACGCGTCTGCCGTCAGCAGGCAAGGTGGCATCCCAGGTACAGCCGATGCGCTTGCCGGAAGGCGACGCGACGCCTCCGGTATCGTTTGGCGGAGCCATCGGTGGTGCGTTGGCAGAAGCAACCTCTGCCGAAGCGCAATGTCGCGCATTGGCCGGCTGGTACGCCCCGGCCATCGGGCCGCGCAGATTCGACGGCATGCCTTCGCACCAGATCATAGAGGCCATTGCTCCGCTGTTTGTTGACGAAACGTTCGAACCGGTCTTCGGAATACCCGTCACGCTTCTCGACGAGACAGAAAGCCGGGCGGTTGGCCACTTCATCAAACAGACCTGCTATGGCACCTTGGGTATGGAGCCTTACCGCAACGTTTTTTCCGATGTGTTCCGTTCGCCCGCCTATGTGGGACGCATTACCGCTATCCATGAGCGCCAGGCTGAAGCTGCACGATGGGCCGCCGCGACACGTGAAGAACTGGCCGGCATTCGCATTGCCGGCGCCGATGCGCTTGAGAAGCTACGTGTGGTCGATACCGGCATCGCTCGCTCGCGCCTGCCGGACGAAGCGACCGCGCCGTTGCGCGCCGAAGCAGCCGCCTTGCGCGTCGAACTTGAGACCGCCGCCCGAAATGCGAAGACCGCGAGCCTCATCGCAGATCTGCGCAACGTGGGCGAAAATCTTGACCAAGGTCATCTCGGCACGGCGCTGCGCGTCGCCGACCAAGCCCGGGCCTCCGATCTTACACCCGAGCAGATCACGCAAGTTGTCGATGCAGCGCGGCATAAGGCCGCTGCAATCCTGGAACCAAGGCTGATCGCCGCAGCCGGGCTGGCTACGGACCTGCCGGCCAGCCTCGACGGGTTGAAACAGGCGCGCGCAGCCCTGCGTCCCTTCGAGCAGTATCGTGCCAGCATGGACAAAACCTTCGGCTCCATCGACCCCGACGGCACCTTGGCACCGCTTTATCGCCGAATTCGCGACTTGGAGTCCGACCGGGCGGTACTTGCCGAACTGCAAACGGCGCTTTCCGAAGCAGCGCAGGGCGAACGCCCGCGCGAGGCGGTCGAGACGCTTGGCGCGCAAGTGTCCGGTCCCAACGGATGGAGCGCCGGCATCGGGGCTCTGGTTAGCGCCGCGCGCGATCAGGCGGAAATAGCCGCCGTCTTGGTCGAAGATCGTTCGACGAACCCGGACCCAGCAGAACCGACGGCACGTGAGATCGCGGCCTTTGCCCTTCAGCGCGTACGCACTGCGTCGGCGCGGATGGCGGATATGGAAAGCGCGTGCACCTCTGGCCGCATCACCGATCCCGTAGCTGCGATGGCCTGCCTGGCGAATCCGGCTGTCTGGACCGGCCAGACGGGGTCGGGCGCAACGCTGCTTCGTGTCACCAAGCTTGGCTGCGTGCCAGAGCATGCCCAAGCACAATATCGTTGTACCTTCGTGCAGGAAATCCGCATTGATATCGCTGGTGGAGAAGCATTTGGCGCTGGCCGTTGGAGCGATCTTTCGCAGCAACTCTCTAGCGGCGAGGCCGTCGACGCGCGCTTCATCCGCGCCGCCTCCGGTTGGAGCATCGTCTGGGGCGACTTGCGCTAGCTGCTGGCGATCGTCTGGAACGGATGAATGATCGGGCGCCGGCCAGTTCGCAAACCCAAGCCATACTCCTCTGATCTTTTTTGCACTCTCATCAACAAGTGCAGAGATAGGTCAGGTTCCGGTGGCATGGAAGACCCACCAAATGGCAAGCCTTCTCGATCCTATTCAGCGAAGCTGCGTATCTTTTGGTCCAATCATATTCTTTTTCTGCGATCGGATTTCGAACGAAACCACAACTGACTAGACGTGGTCAAACCCGCTCAAGCGCCACCGCGATGCCTTGGCCGACGCCGATGCACATGGTGGAGAGCGAGCGCTTCCCGCCCTTGAGCTGCAGTTCCAGCGCTGCCGTTCCGGTGATGCGGGCGCCGGACATGCCGAGCGGATGGCCGAGTGCGATGGCGCCACCGTTCGGGTTGACGTTTTCCGCATCGTCGGCGATGCCGAGTTCGCGCAGCGTCGCAAGGCCCTGCGAGGCAAAGGCCTCGTTGAGTTCGATCACGTCGAAATCGGCGGGCTTCAGGCCGAGGCGGGCGCACAGGCGCTGCGTGGCGTGGACCGGGCCGATGCCCATGATGCGCGGCGGAACGCCCGCCATGGCACCGCCGAGGATACGGGCGATGGGGGTCAGGCCGTATTTCTTCACCGCCGCTTCCGAGGCGATGACGAGGGCGGCCGCGCCATCATTGACGCCGGAGGCATTGCCGGCCGTCACGGTGCCGCCTTCCTTGCGGAAGGGCGTCGGCAGTTTCGCGAGCGCTTCCAGCGATGTCGCACGCGGATGCTCATCTCTCTCGACCACGACGGGATCGCCCTTCTTCTGCAGAATGGTGACGGGCGTGATCTCCTTGGCCAGCCGACCGCTCGCCTGTGCCGACGCGGCCTTCGCCTGCGAGCGTACCGCGAAGGCATCCTGGTCCGCACGCGAGACCTTGAAATCCTCGGCGACGTTCTCGCCGGTCTCCGGCATGGAATCGACGCCGTACTGCTTTTTCATCAGCGGATTGATGAAGCGCCAGCCGATGGTCGTGTCGTGGATCTCGGCATGGCGCGAAAAGGCCGTCTCCGCCTTGGGCATCACGAAGGGCGCCCTGCTCATGCTCTCGACACCGCCGGCGACGACCAGTTCCGCCTCACCCGCCTTGATGGCCCGGGCGGCGGCGATGACGGCATCCATGCCGGAGCCGCACAGCCGGTTGATCGTCGTGCCGGAAACGGCGACCGGCAGACCGGCGAGAAGCGACGACATGCGCGCGACATTGCGGTTGTCCTCTCCCGCCTGGTTGGCGCAGCCGAAGATGACGTCGTCGATGGCTTCCCAGTCGATGCCGGCATTGCGCGCCATCAGCGCCTTCAAGGCGATGGCGCCGAGATCGTCGGCACGGACGGAGGCGAGCGCGCCGCCGAAGCGGCCGATGGGCGTGCGGATATAGTCGCAGATATAGGCTTCGGACATGGTTTTCCTCACAGTTCCGGCACGACGAGATCGGCGACGGGGCCTTCGACATGCAGCTTCGCCCCGGTCATCGCCTGCAGCTCCTCGACCGTCATGCCGGCGAGCTTCTCGCGCAGCACGAAACGACCATCGCAGACGTCGACGACGGCGTGACTCGTATAGATCCGGGTGATGCAGCCGACGCCGGTGAGCGGGAAGGTGCAGCGCTCGACCAGCTTCGGCTCGCCGTTCTTGGTGACGTGCTCGGTGATGACGACCACCTCCCTGGCGCCGTGCACGAGATCCATCGCCCCGCCGACGGCCGGCACGCCCCTGGAGCCGACGCGCCAGTTGGCGAGGTCGCCATTTTCCGCCACCTGGTAGGCGCCGAGGATGGCGACGTCGAGATGGCCGCCGCGCACCATGGCGAAGCTGTCGGCATGGTGGAAGAAGGCGGAGCCCGGCTTCAGCGTGACCGCCTTCTTGCCGGCATTGATCAGGTCCCAGTCCTCCTCGCCCGGCGGCGGGGCCTCGCCGAAATCGAGGATGCCGTTCTCCGTGTGGAAGATCGCCGCACGCCCCTCGGGCTGGTAGCGCGCCACCATCTCGGGAAAGCCGATGCCGAGGTTCACATAGGCGCCGTCGGCGATGTCCTGCGCCGCGCGCCAGGCGATCTGGGCGTTGGAAAGCTTGATGTCCTCATGCGTATCGACGGTCATGCGTAGGCCACTCCTGCACGGATGAGATCTTCTTCCTGCCTGGGATCTGCGACTTCGACGACATGGTCGACGAAGATGCCGGGGGTGACGACGTGTTCCGGGTCGATGCCGCCCGGCCGCACCAGCCTGGAGACCTGCACGATGGTCGTTGCCGCCGCCATGCACATCAGCGGGCTGAAATTGCGGGCGGCCTTGTTGTAGGTGAGGTTGCCGCCGGTATCGCCGACATGCGCCTTGACCAGCGCGAAATCCGCCTTCAGCCAGCGTTCCTGCACATACATGCGGCCGTCGAACTCGGCCGTCGGCTTGCCCTTGGCCAGCTCCGTACCGTAGCTCGTCGGGGTGTAGAAGGCGGGGATGCCGGCGCCGCCGGCGCGGATCCGCTCGGCGAGCGTGCCCTGCGGCACCAGTTCCAGCTCGATCTCGCCGGCAAGATAACGGTCCGTGAAGGCGCGCGGATCGGTCGAGCGGGGGAAGGAGCAGATCATCTTCCTGACCAGTCCCGCGTCGATCATCGCGGCGATGCCGATGCGGCCGTTGCCCGCATTGTTGTTGATGACGGTGAGGTTCCTTGGCCCCTTGTCGATGAGGGCGTGGATCAGCTCGATCGGCGCGCCCGACCCGCCGAAGCCGCCGATCATCACCGTCGCCCCGTCGCCGATGCCGGCCACGGCCTCCGCCACGCTCGAGATGGTCTTGTCCATGCAAATCTCCCGTTTCCGGCGGGAAGGTAAGGCGGAAGGGGAAAAGCGGCAATGCCGTTTGTGCGTTATTTGATTTTTGTTCAATTATCGCACAAACTGGCGATGCAACCGGGACGACACAGCAGGAAGTCGCAACGCACCAGACGCTGAACGGCAATGGAGACGAGGATGCGGGAAACGGATTTCATCGGCGGATTCGCCAAGGGGCTCAGGGTCATCGAGGCCTTCGGCGAGACGAGGCCGAGGCTCACCATCACGGATGTCTCGGCGCAGACCGGCCTCGACCGGGCGACGGCGCGGCGCTGCCTGCTGACGCTCGCCGAACTGGGCTATGCCGCCTATGACGGCAAGTTCTTCGAACTGACGCCGAAGATCCTGCGGCTCGGCCATGCCTATCTTTCGGCAACGCCGCTGCCCCGGCTCGTGCAGCCCTATCTCGACCAGCTCTGCGAAAGGATCGGGCAGAGCGCATCGGCCTCCGTGCTCGACGGGGCGGAAATCGTCTATGTGGCGCGCGCCGCACAGAAACGCATCATGTCGATCAACCTGACGGCCGGCTCGCGCCTGCCGGCCTATTGCGCCTCGATGGGCCGCGTTCTGCTCGCCGCCCTTCCCGAAGCGGAAGCGCGCGCCATCATCGATGCCTCCGACCGCAAGGCGAACACGCCTTTTACCAGGACAGAGCCGGATGCATTGATGGACGAGCTTTCCCGCGTGCGCCGGCAGGGCTATGCGCTCATCGACCAGGAACTGGAAATCGGCCTGCGCTCCATCGCCGTACCGCTTGTGAGCGCCCGCGGCCGCGTAGTCGCGGCGCTGAACATCGGCGCACCGGCCGCCCATGCGGCGGCCGACGATATGGTCGAATGCTACCTGCCGGCCATGCGAGAGGTGCAAGCCTCATTGCGGCAGGTGCTGGCGTGATCTCCGTTAAGGCCACGACCAAAGCAGCTTAACTCCAGCACCTCGATGCCGAGATTCTCGCAGTTGCCGGCATAATTGTGCTCGCAGCGCACTGGCGGCCGCCGCATTCCTTACCCATGGCAGCTTCAGGAATTTTACCGGTCGAGCGCGGCATAGCCGTTCGAAGCGGTCGAGATAGGGACGCAAGCCCTCTCCCTTTCATGCCGGCACACCAATTTGAGATGAAGCGCGCCTGATGGGTATCATGCGATACCGTCACGGGTATCGCAGCCGGCCGGAGGGAGCGCTACGTTTGGCTATCGACGGCGCCGGAGGAGGTGCCGCCGGTTGCCGGCATGGGAGCAGACCATGGATCATGACCACCATCGTGCGACCCGCATCCACAGCCGGGAGCGGTTGAGGCTTTCGGCCTGCACCGTCACCATCGGCGCCTTCGACGGCGTGCATGGCGGCCACCGGGCGCTGATCCGCGCCGCCGTCGACAGCGCGCTCCCGCTCGGCGTTCCCTCTGTCGCCTACACGTTCGATCCGCCGCCCAAGGCGCTGGTCTGTGGTGCCGCACCGCGGACCTCGACGGAGGAAAAGGTCGCCCGGATCGGGGCGCCCGGGGTCGATCCCATCGTCGTCGCGCAAGGCACCGGCCGGCCTGCCGCAGATCGAAACCCAGTTCATGTGGTGATGGCCCCGGCCTCGCCCGCCCACGCATTCAAAGGAGGAGAAAATGCGTAACGTAACCAAGGACAATATCTCTGACGTCGTCATCGCGGCGCTGTCGAAGGACATTCCGGCGCGCAACCGCGAAATTCTGGAAAGCCTGATCCGCCACATCCATGCCTTTTGCATCGAGGCGAAGGTCACCCATGCCGAACTGATCGAGGCCTGTCAGTTCCTCGTGCGCGCCGGTCATATCTCGGATGATGCGCGCAACGAGTTCATCCTGCTTTCCGATATCCTCGGCGTCGAGGTGCTGGTCGACATGCTCGACCATGCCGTGACCGACGGCGAGAGCGAGTCCACGGTGCTCGGCCCGTTCTACCGCGAGAACCCGCCGGTGCTGCCGAAGGGTGCCTCTATCGTGCAGAAGAATTTCGAAGGTTCCGAGACGGTGCGCGTGCGCGGCGTCGTGCGCGATACGGAAGGCCAGCCGATCAAGGATGTGATCGTCGATGTCTGGGAGGACGCGCCGAACGGTCTTTACGAGCAGCAGGACCCGGATCAGCCGGACTACAACCTGCGCGGTCGCTTCATGACGGACGAGAACGGCGAATACGAATTCGTCGGCATCCGCCCGGTGCCCTACCCGATCCCCTATGACGGCGCGGCCGGCGAGCTTCTGAACTACATGGGGCACCATCCGTGGCGGCCGGGCCATATCCACTTCATGCTGAAGAAGGATGGCTATCAGGGCCTTGTCTCGCAGATCTACGACGCCGACACCGAGTATCTCGACAACGATGCCGTGTTCGCCGTCAAGCAAAGCCTCATCGGCAAGATGCAAACCGCTGGCGCCGGGGCCGATACAGACCTCCTCATGACCTTCGACTTCAAGCTGAAACCTCTCGCCAGCGCCATGGCGGTCGCCGCCGAATAACACGCAGTCCCGCGCATACCAGCCCGCCGGGGCAGCATCCCCGGCGGGTCCTTTCTGAAGAGGCAAATGGAAATGGCATTCGCTATCGCAGCCCCCCTCACAGGTCAGGATCGACCCGCCGACAGTCCGCTCGACACCCGGATACGGTCGATCACGGCTGCGATCATCGAGGCGCCGACCGTGCGTCGGCACAAGCTCTCCAACACGGAGATCGCCTATCAGGGCTTCGTGCTCGTGCGGGTCCTTCTCGAGAACGGCATCACGGGCATCGGCGAGGCTTCGACCCTCGGGGGTCCGCGCTGGGCGGAGGAGAGCGTCGAATCCATCCATGCCGCCATCGAGATCTATCTCGCGCCGGCCCTTGCAGGTCAGGATGCCATGCTGTTCGAGGCCAATGCCTTGCGCATGGGCAAGGCGGCGACCCGCAATTTCGCGGCCAAGGCCGCAGTCGAATCCGCGCTGTTCGATGCCGTGGGCCACACGCTCGGCGTGCCCGCCAGCACGCTGCTCGGCGGCAAGGTGCGCGACCGCATCGGCGTCATATGGGCGCTGGCTTCCGGCGATGCCGGACAGGAGCTGGAAGAGGCGCGCGAGAAGCTGCGCCTGCGCCAGCACCGGGATTTCAAGATCAAGCTCGGCTTCAATACCCCCGATGCAGACCTGCGACGCCTGCGGCACCTGCGCGCCGGGCTCGGCGACGATGTGAAGCTGATCGTCGACGTCAACCAGGGCTGGACGGAAGCGCAGTGCATCCGCCTCTTCCCGGCGCTTGAGGAACTGGGGGTCGCCCTTGTCGAGCAGCCGGTGCCTGCCGCCCAGCGCGAGGCCATGGCACGGGTCGCGGCCCGGACCCGCATTCCACTTCTCATCGACGAGGCGGCCTTCACCAACACGGAGCTTGCCAGCACGGCCGCGCTGGCTTGCGGCAGCGTCTATTCCCTGAAGCTGGTCAAGAGCGGCGGACTTCTGGAACTCAAGCGCGCGGCCGGCATCGCGCAGGCCTTCGGCATCGAGCTTTATGGCGGGTGCCTGCTGGAAAGCAGCATCGGGGCGGCCGCGCACATGGCCGTGTTCTCGACCCTGCCGAAGCTCGAATGGGGCAGCGAGCATTTCGGGCCGCGCATCCTCGTCGATGATCTCGCCGCCACCCCGCTGGACTTCGAGGAGTTCGAGATTCGCGTCCCGGCCGGCCCCGGTCTCGGCATTGCGCTCGACGAGGACAAGGTGCGCTTCATGACGCGGAAATCGTGAGGCAGACGACCATGCCGACCACACAAGCCGATCACCGCGCCCGCCTCGACGGCATGGCGGAAAGACTGGGTGCCACGCCTCATCTCCTGCGCCTCGGGTGCCTGTTCAACGAGACCGTGCTGATCGAGATCGACGGGCGGGAATTCTACCTGACCTTCGAGAAGGGAAGGGTCGTCGAGATCAAGGAGGGACCGAGCAAGAAGCTGCCCTGGCGGTTCGCGCTGCGGGTAAGCGGCGCGGCGCTGGAGGCGTTCTGGCAGCCGATGCCGACGCCCGGCTACCACGACATTTTCGGTCTGGTGAAATACGGGCATGGCCGCATTGACGGCGACATCCTGACACTTGTGAAGAACCTTCGCTATTTCAAGGAATTCATGGCGTTGGGACGCCGGGAGGCACTGGCATGACATCCCCGATCGAACCCATCGTCGGCCGCTATGTCCGACTGAGCGTCGACGGCACGCCGCATCGTATCTATTTCGAGGAGGCTGGTAACGGCCGCCCGGTCGTCTGCCTGCACACGGCCGGCGCGGATACGCGGCAATGGCGTTTCGTCCTGAACGATCCCGCCTTCACGCAGTCCCATCGCTTTCTCGCCTTCGACATGCCCTGGCACGGCAAGTCGCTGCCGCCGGAGGGTTTCGAGACCGCGGAATATCTCCTGACGACGCAGGCCTATCTTGCAACCGTGCTCGCCTTCTGCGATGCGCTCGGGCTCGACAGGCCGATCCTTGCCGGCTGTTCCATGGGCGGGCGGATCGCGCTGCAACTGGCCGCGCTGCACCCGGAGCGCTTTTCCGGTTTCATTGCCATCGAGGCCTCCGATTTCCAGGCGGCCTGGTACGATATCGACTGGTTCCACAGGCCAGATGCCCATGGCGGCGAGATGGGCGCGGCGCTCGTTTCGGCCAATATCGCGCCCCAGGCGCCGCAGGCCGAGCGCTGGAACACCCAGTGGATGTTCATGCAGTCAGGGCCTGGCGTGTTCCGCGGCGATCTCAGTTTCTACACGCGCGACGACAGCCTCGTCGCCAGGCTTGGCTCCATCGATACGCGGCGCGCGCCTGTCCATATCATGTGCGGCGAATACGACATGACCTGCACGCCGGAGGACGCCAAACGCACGGCCGACGCAATCGACGGCGCGACGCTTGTGATCATGAAGGAACTCGGCCATTTTCCGATGAGCGAGAACCCGGCGGCCTTCCGGCCCTATTTCGAGAAGGCGTTGGAGCGCATGGCCCTCCATCATGGAGTTCTGACGGATGCCTGACATAGCATGATGGATTTCAAGCGGCTGAGCTATTTCCTGGCGGTGGCGGAGGAGCTGCATTTCGGGCGGGCTTCCGCCCGCCTCGGCATCGCCCAGCCGCCGCTCAGCCGCCAGATCGCGCAGTTCGAAAAGGAGATCGGCGCGACCCTTTTCGACCGCAGCCGCAGCCAGATCCGGCTGACGCAGGCCGGCGAACTGCTTCTGGAGCGGGCGCGCGAGATCCTGGAACGCGTCGACCAGACCGAACGCGAGGTGATGCGCATCGGCCAGGGCGTCGCCGGCCGGTTGCGCATTGCCTTTGTCGGCACCGCCACGTTCGGCGTGCTGCCCAATGTCATCAAGACGTTTCGCGCCGCTCATCCGGATATCGAGCTTGCCCTGTCGGCCATGAACAATGCCGAGCTGAAGCGGGCGCTCATCCAGCGCGAGATCGATATTGCGGTGGCACGGCCTTCCATCGAGGACATCGAACTTAAATCCCAGACGCTGATCGAGGAGCCGCTCGCCCTCGCCATGCCGGACAGTTATGCGGGCATGCAGAGCCCGGTAAAGCTGAGCGACCTCAAGGATGCCACCTTTGTCCTGTTTCCGCGCCGCCCCCGACCGAGCTATGCAGACGACGTGCTCGATATCTGCAAGCGCAATGGGTTCGTCCCGGCATCGCAGTTGATGGCGCAGGATTTCCTGACGGCCATCAGCCTCGTTTCGGTCGGCGCCGGCGTTTGCGTTGTGCCGCAATCCGTCGCGCATAACGAACGCCCGGGCGTCATCTATCGTGATTTCGATGGCGAAAATCCCGGAACGAAACTTTCGCTGAACTATCGGCGCGACAACCGGTCCCCGCACGTCTTCGGCTTTCTTGCCCTTGCCGGCAAGATGGCCCATCTCGTTGGTTAAAAACCACCGGGACGGCAAAATGGCTCGTTGCGGCTGCTTTTTTGTCTCTTGACCGCCTTTCCGAACGAACGTAGGCAGGGTTACATCACGAGTTACGTGTATTTTCACTTATTCGTGCGCTTCCATGCCGTAAGCGAGTTTCCGAGAGAGGGCTCGCATGAACCGGACGACACAAACGAGAGAAATAATTGGGACGGTCGTGACCGCAACGCAAACGAGCCCTTTCCTGAAGCGGAACTGGCCCTTCTACTGGGTCAGCCGTGTCAACGGTCGTTACACCCAGGCGCTGGACAGGCGTCTGAAGCCCATCGGGATCGACGTGCCGCGCTGGCGGGTGCTGATATCGTTGCACGAGGACAATTATCTCTCGATCTCCGATATTTCGGACTTTTCCACCATGCGCCTCAACACGACCACCAAGGTCGTGCAGCGCATGATCGGCGACGGGCTGGTGGTGACGCGGGTTTGCCCGACGGATGCCCGCGTGACCGAGGTCTGCCTCACCCCGGAGGGAGACCGTCTCAGAGCGCTGGCCATGGAGGAAGCGCGCGGGATCTTCGAATTGAGCTTCCAGAGCATCAGCGATGACGAGATGGCCACCCTGAATGGCCTTCTCGAACGCGTGTTCGATCAGCTCAGGCGCCTGTGACGCCGCCGCCGTCACTTCGCCGCCGCGGCGTTGAGATGGTGGAAGTTCCGGCCGAACCAGATGAGCACATCGGGCTGCGTCGAAAACAGGCGCACATCCTCGACCTCGCAGGTCAGCACGGAGTGCGAGCCGACCGCGCGCGTATCGACGATGCGGCAATCGAAGGCGACCTCCGCATCCTCCAGGAGCGGCGCGCCGGTCTTTGATGTGACCCAGTTGTGCGAGGCAAACCGGTCGACGGGGCCCTTGGCGGCGAAGCGGGCGGACAGCTCTTGATGGCGTCCGCCGAGCACGTTGACCGCGAGTACACCGTTGGCCACGAAGAGATCGTGGCAGCGGATGTTGCGATTGACGCAGACGATCAGCGTGGGCGGGCTGTCGGTGACGGACACGACGGCCGAAGCGGTCATGCCCTGTCGTCCGGCGACACCATCCGATGTCAGAAGGGTCACGGCCGCGCCGAGACGGCTCATGCCTTCGCGGAATGCCAGGGCTGCCTCGCTGGGTGCATTATGGGTCATGTCGCTCTCCTCACACGTCCAGAACGATCCTCGAGCCGCAGGCGCGCGAGCAGCAGGCACAGATCATGGTGCCCTCCTCCCGCTCATCTTCGGTCAGGAACTTGTCGCGATGATCGGGCTCGCCCTCGATGACATCGGTCACGCAGGTGCCGCAAACCCCTTCCTCGCATTTGACTTCTATCTTCACGCCGGCGCGCGCGAGCGCCTTGGCGATGGTATCGTCCGGCCCCACGGTAACGCTGACGCCCGAGCGTTTCGCGACGACCTCGAAGCCCGCGCCGGATGTGTCGACATCGGCGGAGAAGTATTCCCGGTGCACATTGCCCGGCGCATGGCCCACCGCTTCCGCCGCCCCGATCAGCCAGTCCATGAAGCCCTGCGGGCCGCAGACATAGAGATGCGTTCCGGCTGCCGGCTGCGGCAGGTCGCGGGCCGGGTCCAGCCGTTGCTCCGGCGCCTGGTCGTCGAAATGGAAGACCACGCGATCCGCCCAGGGCGCGTCTGCGATTATTGTCCTGAAGGCTGTGACCTCGCTGGAGCGGGTGCAATAATGAAGCACGAAGTCCCGGCCGAGCGCGTGCAGCCGGCGGGCCATGGCGAGCATCGGTGTCACGCCGATGCCGCCGCCGAACAGGACCGAGGTCGCAGCATCCTCCGCGAGCGGAAAGTGGTTGCGCGGTCCCTCGACGCGGAAGCGATGCCCGGCCTCCGCCAGCCGGTGCACGGCACGAGAGCCACCCCGCGACTTCGGATCGAGCAGGACGCCGATCTCGTAGAAGCCGCTTTCCGCCGGATCGGAGCACAGCGAGTACTGGCGCCAGAGATGGGTGGAAGCATCCTGCAGATGCAGGTCGAGATGCGCCCCCGCCTCGAAGGCCGGCAGGCCGGCGCCGTTGGCACTGACGAGCCGCAGGCGCAGGATATTGCCGGGCTCCTCGATGCGCTCCGCGACCTCCAGTTCAAGTGTTGCCGTTTTCATGATCCACCCTCACCGCATGAATAAGCCGCCGTTGACGTCCCAGCACGCGCCATTGACGAAGCCGGCTTTCGGCCCGGCCAGCAGCGCGACGAGCTCGGCAACGAAGATCGGGTCGCCAAGCTGACCGACCGGGATGCCGGCAAGCGCCGCCTGCATCTTCTCAGGCGCAATGACCGACCGCACGATGGGTGTGTCCATCGGCCCCGGCGCGATCGCGTTGCAGGTCACGCCAAAGGGCGCGAGGTCCCTTGCGAAGACCTTCGTCAATGTCAGGATCGCCCCCTTGGAGGCGGCATAATGGGCGCCGGTCGCCGTGCCGCCGTTCTGGCCGGCGAGCGAGGCGAGGTTGACGATGCGCCCGTATCCGCGCTCCTTGAAATGCCGGCCGAAGATCTGGCTGCCGGCAAACGTGCCGCCGGCATTGGTCGAAAGGATCGTGTTGAAATCCTGCGGATCGATATCCAGGACCGGCTGGACCGCCGTGCGCGCCGCATTGTTGACGAGCACCTCGACCGAACCCCAGCGCTCGATGCATTTGTCGAGCACCGTCTGGAAATCCTCCGGCCTGGTGATATCCAGCGTCGCGGTCACCGCCGTTTCTCCGGCCAGATCGAGTTCGGAGGCGAGCGCCGTGCCGGCATCGGCATTGACGGCGGTGATGACCACGCGGAAACCGGCCCTGTGCAGGGCGCGCGCGATATCCGCACCGAGGCCGCGGGCACCGCCCGTCACGACGGCGGTCTGGATCTTTTCAGGAAGCGGGGCCGCCATCAGAACAAATAGCTGAACGAATTCAGCATCCCATCGGAGTTGAGTAGACGGACCACCTTGTTGCGGATACGAAATCCGTCCCCGGTGGCGACGAGCATGTGCCTGACATTGGCGGCCCAGACGCGCTGACGGCCGAACTTGTCCTCGATGAGATGCTCGGCGCTATGCACCGTCACCTCGTCGCCATCCACGGCCTTGATGACGAAACGGGACAGGGTACGCACGGTCTCGGCCGGCGGGGCCGACGAGATCGAAAAGCCCTGCTGGAAACGTGCGATTCGATCGCGTCGCATCTTGTCGTCGTCGTGGCACAGGTTCAGTGCGTTGTCGAAATCCTCGCTATCGCCGATCGGCATCGTGTAGCGGCCGCCCGGCATCCAGAGGCCGAGCCAGGCGTCGTAATCCTTGGCATCGAGCATATCCGCCTCCGACCAGAGGAAGGCGCTCGCCTTGTGCAGGAGTGCCAGGTCGTCGTTCGTCTTGGTCGCGGTCATGCCGACATCATCCTCTTCCACATTGCATAGGCGGCCCGCATGCCGGTCTCCGCGCTGATATGCCCGAGCGGGCCGTCCGGGCCCTGCTGTTCATCGACCATGCCGCGGTTCACGAGGACCGGCAGCGCCTCGCCGCCCTTGGTGCCGCGCTGCACGCGCTCCCAGACCTCGGCGTCATCCGGCGAGCCGAAGCCCATCGGCCCCTGGAAATGCTCGTGCAGGCGCAGGCGCATGCGGTTGGCCGCCGCCGGACCCCCGTCCATGCCGATGGCGATGTGGCGGATATCCGTCCGCTCGACATTGACGGGCGTGAGCACGCGGAAGAAGGCGAGCGAGAAGGACACGTTCGGGAACAGGTTGAGATTGAATCCGGCGCCACCGACGGCGCGCACGATCTTGCGGACCTGGTCCTCCGGGTAGCCTTCCTCGCGCAGTTCCTGCGCCAGATCGAGGAAGCGTTCGGGGATCGGATCATCGAGATTCTGGTCGAGATCGACCAGTTCGGGGATCATGACCATGACCGAGTGGCCGTTGCCGAGATCCTCGACATACCCCTTGCCGGTTTCGAGGAAGTTGAAGATCTCCTCCGTCTCGCCGTCGAGCGACTGCATGAAGCTCTTGTGCACGACGGGGAAATGATAGGCGTCGGTGGTGTTTTCGAGCTGGATCTTCCAGTTCATCGGAACGGTGAACTGGTGTTCGCCGAGAACCTTGATCGGGAACCCGCCGCCCTGCTTCATGAACAGGTCGATCCATTTCCTCACCGGCCCGAGGAAATCGGCGAGCGGCTCGATCTCCTCGTTGAACGTGGCGAAGATCATGCCGGCATAACTTTCCGTGCGCAGCCGCAGCAGCCCGTGGCTGTCCTTGCTGAAGTCGTCGCCGTACTGCTCGGGATAGGGCAGCGCGCGCAGCGAGCCGTCAAGGCCGTAGCCCCAGCCGTGATATGGACATTGGAAGGAGGAGGTCTTGCCCTTCTTGACCTCGCAGACCGTGGCGGCGCGGTGGCGGCAGCGGTTGACCAGGACATGCACGACGCCTTTGCGGTCGCGCACCACGATCACCGGTTCCAGCCCGACATTCGACAGCTTGAACGAGCCCTTGTCCGGCAATTCGCTGTCATGGGCGACCCATACCCAGGTGCGGCGGAAGATGCGTTCCATCTCCTCCTTGAAGAGATCGGCATCCTCGTACATCGGCGTGGCGACCTTCGCGTCGGGCGAGTAGAGTGCGTCGAGGTCGCGGAATCTCGGCATGGCGAGCGACATGTCCTTTTCCTTCTTTAGCATCAGAGTTCGGGGATGGTCAGCGCCCGGCCCATGCGGGCCTCGATGCGCATGTATTTCCACAGGCGATGGTCTTCCTCGTCGACGACGATCGTGCGCAGCAGGTTGCAGGCGGCGATCACGGACTGACGGTCGGGAAAATCGCACAGCATGTACCAGGTCCACGGAAAGGCGGGCGACGTGCCGACCTGCGTCTGGTCATCATCCAGCGTGCCGAGAACGGAAACGCCTTCGAGCCTGGCGACCCCCGCCATGAAGGCCTGCGTCGCCTGCCAGACGGCACCGATGCGGCTGAAGGGAAGGTCGAAGAAGGCCGGCTGCACGGCAAGGCACAGGAGCGTGCGGATCGGGGTGGGTTCCGACATGGTAAAGTCCTCTCGAGACGCGTTCACGGGTAACCGGGCGGGGTGGGCTGGCCGAAGAGAGCCGCTCCAGCGGCCTGCCAGCTTCCGGCATTGACGAAGGCATGCTGGGCGACGCAAGCCGCGTCGATCATGGTGCGGCCGAGCGGGTGACCGCTGACCATGGCATCCGAGCCGCCGAGCACGAAGGCCAGGCGCGCGGCTTCCGCCCCGTCCTGCGCAGCCTTGGAAGCGGTGTAGCGCAGGCGGACATGGGTGGCGGTGTCGACCGCGCCATGCGTCTCCATCTGGCGCCAGGCCTCCTCGATCGCGTCGTAGAAGGCCGAGCGAGCACCGGCCAGCAAACCTTCGGCACGGGCAAAATCGATCTGCACATAGGCGCGGGCCGCCGGGCTCGGTGCGCCGGTGATCGAGGCACGCCGCAGCGCGTCGTCACGCAGCCAGTCGAGCGCGCCGCGGGCCGCACCGAGCGCCACCACCGCCAGGACCTGCGCGGCCAACGCCATGGCCGGATACCGGAAGACAAGATCGTCGAGCTGCGGCTTGCCGCCACGGATGAAGGTCCATTCCTCCGGCACGATGACGCGATCCACCACGACATCGTGGCTGCCGGTGGCGCGCAGGCCGATCGCGTTCCAGGTCTCCTCGACGACGACCTTGTCGCGCGGCATGACGGCGGTGCGCGGAAGCGGACTGTCCTCGCCCTCCACCCTGATGCCGGCACCGACGATGGAGGCACCCATGACACCCGAACCCCAGGGCCAGCGCCCCGTGACCTCCAGTCCCCCGGCCGTTCTCACCGCCTTCTGCGGCGGGAACATGCCGCCGGCAAAAACCGTGTCGGGATCCCTGCCGTAAATCGCGGCATAGGTTTCCGGCGGGAGTGCCGCCAGATAGGTCGCGGAAACACCGAAGCTTGCCACCCAGCCGGCCGAGGCGTCGGCGGCCGAGATCTCCTCGACGAGGCGACAGAAGGCCTGCGGCGTGGCCCCGTCGCCGCCGAAACGCTTCGGCACGAAGGCGCGGTAGATGCCGACGTCCTGAAACTTCCGGATGATATCCAACGGGATATGGCGCAGCGCCTGGAACTCGTTGCGCCGCTCGACGATCTCCGCCTTCAAGGCGGAAAGTGCGGCATCCGGCGCAACAGGCTGGGTGAGATTCATCGCGTCGTTCCTTCCATCTGGAAAATCGCATTTGTTTCTGAGAGCCGGCGGGCGAGCGCGATGAGCCGGGCGTCGTCGCCCTTGCGCCCCACGAGCTGAACGCCGGAAGGCAAGCCGTCCGGCGTGGCGGCAGGCAGGACGATGGCCGGGTGGCCCGAAAGGTTGAACGGCCGCAGGAACCGGGTGAGCGAAAGCACTTTCGAAGGGTCGCCCGCATCGGCCAGAAGCGGCGGCACGAGCGGCAAAGCCGGCGTCAGGATCGCATCGTACCGCGCAAGCACGGCGTCGATCTCGGCGGTGAAGCGTTGCCGCACGTCTTCGGCATGGGCGACATCGGCATCCGTCAACAGCCGTGCGCGCTCCAGCCGGCCGCGCACGTCGGCCCCCAACGGCGCGTCGCTTTCCAGAAGATGGCGATTGGCCGCAAGCGTCTCCCGCCCGATGATCGCAAGACCGGCGGCGAAGGCGTCGTCGAGGAGGGGCAGTTCCACCGTCTCGATCCCGTCGCCAGCGCCGGCGCGCACATTCTCCTGCGCCTCCGCCATCCTGGGATCCACACCCTGGATCCTGGGATCCGCGCCCCGCCCGATGCCAAGGCGCGCGATCCTCACCTCTTCCTCAACGGCCTCGGGCGTGAAATCAGGGTCGAGAACGCTCATCGCATATTCGACCATCAACAGGCTGCGCGCGAAGATGCCGACGCAATCGAGCGAGCTTTTCGCCGGCAGGACGCCGGTGCGGTCGAGCCGCCCGAAGGTCGGCTTGAGGCCGATGACGCCGCAGCAGATGGCCGGCTGGCGCACGGAGCCACCAGTATCCGTTCCGATCGCGAACGCGACCTCGCCGGCCGCGACGGCAGCCGCCGAACCGGACGACGAACCGCCGGGAATCCGCGCCGGCCATTTGGGATTGAGCGGTGTGCCCTCGAAGGCGTTGATGCCGGTCATGCCGTAGGCGAGCTCGTGCATGCGTGTCTTGCCGACGATGCGACAGCCGGCCTCGAGCAGCCGGTCGACGATGACAGCATTGCGAGCGGCGGCCGGTGCATTCGACAGGGCGGCGCTACCGCACCGCGTCGTCATGCCGTCAATATCGATGCAATCCTTCACCGCGACCAGCGGGCCGGTGCCGGTTCCAAGCGAGAACCGGGCGGCAAATGCAGAGCCGCTGCTGTCAGCCTTGTCAAACATCGCTTTCGTTCCCCGGGTCTATCGCCCAACTTTTATGTGAAAATTACCGTAATGTTTCCTTCTGTCAATGCATCCGGATCGAAATTCTTAATTTTTATTTTTATTATCAATTGTTTAGGATAAGACAACGCTTCGCCATCCGGCTTACCAGCCGGTTCTCTGCCCTGTCTTTTATCCGGGGCTGGCCCCTCGCATTCCTGCTTTTGCGCAACAATAACATGAATATTCATGTAAATTCTTGCAGAAGATGCAAAAGTCTTTTTCGGGCCGCCGGTTCCTGGGCGGGAAAGTCCGTTCAAAGGCCAAAACGGAATAAACACTCTATTTCATGTGATTATTACCGCTTGACGCGACATCCTCGCCCTATAGCCTTGCCGCCGTGAACGTTTGGCCGGCGCTGCTGTGCAGATGCGCCACAATGAAAGACCGGAGGGAACCGAGATGATCACACAAGCAGACCTCGCGACGCTTGTTCGCCGTATCGAAACACTGGAGGCCGAGGCCGCGATCCGGCGGCTGCAGGCGCGGTACATGTTCCTTTGCGACACGCCCAATCCGGAGTTCGGGGTCGAGGACGACGCCGAGCGCATCGATCTCATCATGCAGCTCTATACCCGGGACGCTGTGTGGGAAGGCGTCGGCGAGTATTACACCAACCAGTTCGGAAAGGCCGAGGGCGCCGACGCGATCCGCCGCCACTTCCAGGGGTTCTGGGGCGGCAAGAAGGATCCGGCATTGATCCTCAACTGCCACTACCTCACCTCGGAGCAGATCCATGTCCACGACAGCGGCGCCACCGCCGACGGACAATGGGTGCACATGCAGCCCTGGCTCTTTTCCGACGGCAAGGCGTTGCTGCGGTCCTCGCGGCTCAACAACACGTTCCGCAAGGAGCCGGACGGCGCCTGGAAGATCACGCGCACCCGCACAGAAAACGTCTTCGTCGCCCCGCTGCCGGCCACCTGGGCATCGGACTACCCGTCGAAATCCGTGCTGATGAAACCCTGACAAGAGCGGGCGGGGCCCGGTTCGTCCGGCCCCGCCGCCCTTCACTCCCGCCAGAAGGGATGCGCCTTGAGCGCGCCGGTCTGCGCCCCATTGAAATCCGCGCCCGGCTGCTGGGCCAGCACGATAGGCAGGAAGGGATCGGCGACCGCATTTTCCACCCCGGCCAGCGCGGCCAGCACCGCATGGGCGCAGAACGGCACGTAGGCCTCCGAGTAACCGCCCTCCTGGACCATGGCGATACGCCCGGCGCAGAGTTCGTCTGCAAGCCCCACAACGGCCCGTGTCAGGTGAATACGAGCGTCGGCTCAGCGATAGGCGACGCAGACGGACTTGGTCTCGAGGTAGTTGTCGAGGGCTCCCCGCCCGTGTTCGCGACCGATGCCGGATTGCTTGAAGCCGCCGAACGGCATGTTCTGGTCGGGAATGTTGTGGCTGTTCACCCAGATCACCCCCGCCTTCAGTTTCGGCACGTAGCGCATCACCTTGTTGAGGTCGGTGGTCCACAGCGAGGCGCCGAGGCCGTAGCGCGTGTCGTTGGCGAGGCGGATGCCCTCGTCGGGATCATCGAACGGCGTTACCGCTACGACCGGCCCGAAGACTTCCTCCTGCATCAGCGCCATGTCCTGCCTGACGTCGGTGAAGAGTTCCGGCGCGACGTAGAAGCCCTTGTCAGGCGCGGTGCCGCCGATCAGCGGCCGCGCACCGTCCTCGATCCCCTTGGCGATGCATGCCTTGACATGGGCCTGGTGGCGCGCAGACACGAGCGGGTTCAACTGGTTCCTCGGGTCGAGACCCGAACCAAGCGGCAGGCTGCGCGTGATGCCGGCGATCACCTCGAGCGCCTTGTCGTAGATCCCCCTCTGCAGATAGATGCGTGCGCCGGCACAGCAGGTCTGCCCGGTATTGAAGAAGGTGCCGATGCCCGTCGCAGGCCCGAGCAGATCGAGGTCCATGTCGTCGAACATGACCATCGGCGCCTTGCCGCCGAGTTCCAGCGTCACCCGCTTCATGTCCTGCATCGCCTGGATGCCGATGCGCTTGCCGGTGCCGGTGGAGCCGGTGAACGTAATCTTGGCGACCCCGGGATGGGCGACGAGCGCGGCACCCGCCGTCTCACCCGTACCCGTCACCACATTGACGACGCCTTCGGGCAGGCCCGCCTCAAGACAGATCCGGGCAAGGCGTATCGAGGTGAGCGGCGTTTCCTCCGCCGGCTTCAGGACAACGGTGCAGCCCGCTGCAAGTGCCGGCGCGATCTTCCACGCGGCCATGTTGAGCGGAAAATTCCAGGGCGTGATCGCCGCAACGACGCCTACGGCCTCCTTGCGGGTGAACGCCTGGTAGGACATGCCGGGCGGGATGGGGATGGACACGTCGAGGGTAGAGCCCTCGATCTTCGTCGCCCAGCCCGCCATGTAGCGGAAATATTCCGCCGAGGACTGCACCTCGATCAGCCTTGACAGCATGATCGACTTGCCCTGGTTCAATGTCTCCAGCTGCGCCAGTTCCTCGCCATGCGCCTCGATCAGGTCGGCGATCTTCAGGAGCAGCCCTTGGCGCTGTGCGGGCAGCATTTTCGACCACGGCCCCTCGAACGCCTCCTGCGCGGCGGCAACCGCCCTGTCGATATCGGCAGGTCCACAGGCCGGCACGCGCGCAAGCACTTCTCCCGTCGCCGGATTATAGACGGGAGATGTCTCGCCCGACTGCGCGGGGCTGGATTTTCCGCCGATCACCGCAAGCGGCGCGGCCAGAAAGGACGTGACGTCGGGACTGACGGTTTCGACAAGGCTGTCGGGCCGGGCTATCTTCATTTCGTTCCCCTTCGCTTTTGCGAATTCTATTTTTCACGTGATTTTGCACATAAAATGCAAAAAGAAAACTGCCGTTTCTCAGTTTCTCAATGCCCCGGCCTGCCCTCGGCATCCGTGCGACACAGCACGAAGTCGAAATGCGCGCGCCAGCTTTCCGTCGGCCTATCGACCTTCTCGAAGGGCACGATGAGCGATTGTTTCACACCGAAGACGGCATCGGAGACGAGATAGGGATCGCCGGCCACGAAGATATGCGTGATCACCCGGCGGTAACCGTTGGCGGTGATCATGAAATGCATGTGCGCCGGGCGCCACGGGTGGCGGCCGAGGGCCGCCAGCATCCCGCCCACCGGTCCGTCGTCGGGAATGGGATAGGAAACCGGCTTGACCCCGCGAAAGGCGTATCGGCCATCCGGACCGGTGCGGAAGATGCCCCTATTGTTGAAGGCGGGCTGGATGCCAGGTTGCTGGACATCGTAGAAGCCATCCTCGTTGTCCGACCACACGCTGACCAGCGCATCCTCGACCGGGTTGCCGTGGAGATCGAGGACGCGCCCCTCGAAAAGGCAGGTCTCGCCCTTGCCGTCGAGGCTGATATTCGCACCCATCTCCCGCTCCGGCGCGCCTTCGACGTGAAAGGGACCGAACACGGTCGTTTCCGTTGCACCGTCGGGCACACGGTTGTTGATGGCGTCGACGAGCATGGAAACGCCGAGCACGTCGGAAAGAAGGATGAATTCCTGCCGCGTATCGGTGCAGATCTGGCCGGTGCGGGTCAGGAAATCGATCGCCGCTTCCCATTCCGGTTCGGTCAACTCGACATCCTTGATAAAGGCATGCAGATGCTCGACCAGTGACGTCATGACCCTGTGCAGCCGGGGTGACGAGACCTCGGTCATCCGTGCATTGACGACGTCCGGCGATCGGTCTTCTGTGAAGTAGTTCATGTCGTCCTCCGATCGACAAGGGGGAGCGCTCCGGCATGGGCGCGCGCGATAAGGTCACGGATTGCATCCCGCTCGAGGGGGCGCGGGTTCCAGTAAGGATTTGCCAGGGCGATCGTCGCCGCCTGTTCTATGCCGCTTTCGGCCATGCCGAGATCGGCAAGACTGCCTGGCGCACCGATCGCGCGCCCCAGGTCCTGAAGCGCGCGGCAGGGCTCGCCGCCGAGAACGGCTTCCAATCGTTCCATGACGCCGGGAATTGCCGGCGCATTGTAGGCCAGCGCGTGCGGCAGGACCACGGTATGGGTCTCGGCATGCGGCAGATCGAAACTGCCGCCGAGAACGTGGCAAAGCTTGTGGTGCAACGCCATGCCGACCGAGCCGAGACACATGCCGCACAACCAGGCGCCATAGAGCGCATCGGCGCGCGCACCGGCGTTGCGCGGCGCGCGCGCAATGACCGGCAACGAGCGCGCGAGCGCACGTATCGCTTCCAGCGCGAGCGCGCTGACGACCGGGTTTCGGTCGCGCGCATAGAGGGCCTCGACGGCGTGCGCGATGGCATTCATGCCGCTCGTACCGGAGAGAGCCGCCGGCAGATCGAGCGTCAGGTCGATATCGTATATGACCACTTCGGGCAGGACCTTGTCCGTCGTTCGGGTCTTCTTGATGCCGTCCTGCGTCTCGCCGATGATCGGCGTCATTTCCGATCCCGCATAGGTCGTCGGCAGGACGATCTGCGGCAGGTCCGTCCGCAGCGCGATTGCTTTGCCAAGGCCGGTGGTGGAGCCGCCTCCGACCGCGACGATGACATCGACGCCAAGGGATCGCGCCATCTCGGTGGCACGCTCGCTGACCGCAACCGGTGTATGCATGACCGCGCCGGAGAAGATGCCGGCGGCCACGTCTCCAAGGCACATCGCAAGCGCTTCGGCATGGCCGCGCTGCGCGTCGGTCGAAAGCAGCAGCGCGCGCCTTGCACCAAGCCGCGCCACCTCCTCGGGCAGGCGTTCCGACGTGCCGGAACCGAAGATCACGCGGGCAGGCCGGGCGGCGTAGACGAAGTCCTCGACGGCCATTTCAGCGGCCCTCCGGCGTCGGACAGGCATAGTCCACCTGATAGCGAGCGACGCGCACCCCCTCGAGCCGACCGCGGGCCGCAAGATGGGCCGGATGCGTGGCGTAGGAGGCCAGCGCCTCGTCGTTTTCGAACTCCGTGACCAGCACCATGTCGCAGGCATGGGAGGCACCGCTCTCGTCGATGCCGATCTCGAGGTGCATCAAGCCGGGAATCTGTCCGCGCAGGCCTTCGAATGCATGCTTGACCGCAGTAATGCCCGCTTGTCTTTCCGCCGGGGTATCTCCCGCCACGTTCCACATCACGATGTGGCGAACAGGCGCCCTGGGCGAGGCAGGCTCCGCCATGCGGCTTCTCCTTGAAAGCGTTGACCGGTCCAGCCCGGCATCGCCAACCCTGCCATTGCGGAATTACATGATAAATCACGTAATTTGGAAAACATTCTTGCTGACCCCGCAATAATAGGCCGCACAGCCGGACAGGCACTTGATTCAGGTCGGATTTATATGAATATTACCGTTATTGCGCCTATGTCGGGGAGAGACGATGGATCGCTTTCTCGAACTGGAAGTCTTCACACGCATTGCGGAGGAAACGAACCTCACGCGCGTTTCCGAGCTGATGGGACTGTCGGTGTCGGGTGTCAGCCGCTGCCTGACCGGCCTTGAAAATCGTCTCGCCGTACGCCTCGTCCAACGGACGACACGTCAATTGACCTTGACTGCGGAAGGCGAGCGCTTCGCCCACAGTGCACGTGAAATCCTGCACAGCCTCAGCGAGGCGGAAGCCAGCGTCAGCCTGGTTGCCGCGGAACCGCGCGGCACCCTGCGCATCGGCGCCTCCCTGTCCTTTTCACTCCTGCATGTGATACCGGTCATTCAGTCCTTCAAGCGGCAGCATCCGCTCGTCCGCGTTGATCTGCAGGCTTCCAACCGCTATCTCGACATCATCGAAAACGGCCTTGATCTTGCGGTCAGAACGCGGCGTGTCGAGACCGACAGCAGCGTCACGATCCGCAAACTCGCCGAAGTTCCACGCATTCTCACCGCATCGCCGGACTATCTTGCACGCTGCGGTACGCCTGCCGATCCAGCCGATCTCGAACATCATGCCATGCTCCTCTACACGCTATCCGACAACTGGGAGCATCTGGAGTTTACCCGGGGTGAGGTCATGCAACGCCTGCCGGTCGCGGGCGAGCTCATGTCCAATGACGGGCAGTTGCTGCGCAAGGCCGCGCTGGGCGGAATGGGTATCCTCGTACAGCCAGCCTATATCGTCAGCGAGGACGTGCTGGCGGGGCGGCTCGTGCCCGTCATGACCGAATGGCAACTGCCGCGGCTGACGATGAGCGTCGTGTTCCCCTCGCGCTCGCACCTGCCCGCCCGCACGCGCCTGTTCATCGACGCGCTCGTGCGCCACTTCCGCGAAAACGACCTGGAACGGAATTGGCGGGCTCTCTCGACCCATGCAGATCTCCAAGACCGTCTCACACCGCTTCCCCTTGAGAATTGAAAGGACTCCCATGCCGGCGACGCACGCCTATCTCGAACATGCCGCCTTTCATGTGCGCGCAATCGCCCCGCACATCGCTTTCTTTCGCGATGTCCTCGGCATGACGGTGACGCAGATCGACGGCACTCTCGAGGCTCCGAAACAGGCCTGGCTGCTTGGAGGCATACAGCTGATCGAGGCTCCTGACTTCGCCGGACCGGAGGGCCGGTTCGGCCATCTCGGCATCGTCTGTTCAGATGTCCCGGCCGCGATCGAAGCGGCCCTTGCCCATGGTGCGCGTGCCACCGCGAAGGGCGCCCATTGGCTTGAGCTGGCCGATGGGCTGCTGCTCGAATTCCTGCCCGAAAAGAAGGGTGCCGTCAGCATCGTGCGGGACCTCGATCCCCGCATCTGAGGGCGCGCCTAGCGCCTTTCCGCGGGCAGCAGGCGGCCGGAGACGCTGACCGCGGCGGCAGCGCACACCACCGCAATGCCTGCCAGCGTCACCTCGGCGGTGCCATGACGCCAGGCGCCCACTTCCGAGACGATCAGGAAGCACATATTGGCGTCGAGGCCGTAGGATGCCGTGCGAGGCCAGGCACGCAGGAAGGCGCCGGCGAGCAGGAAGCCTGCTGTGAGAAGGACAGCGGCCTGCCTCGCCTCAGCCCCCGCACTCTTCAGCAGGAAGAGATAGGCGATGGAGGCGCAAACGCCCAGCAGGACGGCCGGCACGAGCAACGATGCGATCGGCCGCGGATCCGGTGCGCTGGAAAGGATCATGGAATAGACGATCAGCGTCATTGCGCCGGCGAGAATGTCGAAGCGCGGGAAAGCGATCACAGCGGCGGCGGCGCAAACCGTCATGGCGCAGCAATAGGCGAACCGCAGCAAGGCCTTGCGCGCCCGCCCCTCCATTGCACGCATCGGCGCCTGTCCGACCCGGCGCGGGGTGAATGCGAAGGTGGCTGCCGTCACGCAAGCCACTCCGATCAGGGTGCAGAAAATGCGATCCACCGCCGCGGCGACAGGGTCGATCCCCGTCGCGGCGGAGAAACCGGAAAAGCCTGGAAGAAGCACGACGAAGAGCGTCACGCCGGCCATAAAGGCGCCGTAGCTCATGACCGTGCCGATCCAGTAGGCAAGAGCCGCAGCACATCCCACGCCGAGGGCAAGAACGAGCGCGGTCAAGACGTCGGGGAGCCCAAGCCGGACGACGGCAAGCGCAAGGGCGGCACCGGCCAGCGTGCCGATGATGCGCAGCACGGCGCGCAGAACCAGATCCTCGCGATAGGCCTGCTGCACCACCCAGACCGGCATCGCCGCCCAGTACGGATTGGCCAGATCGAGCCACCGGGCGAGCGTCAAGGCAAGGGCCGCAGCTACAAACAGTTGCAGTGCGAGGAAGACGGTCTGGCGCACGACTGCATCCTCCTTCTGGCCGAACGGGACGGTCCCCGCTCAGGCGAAACGTTCGAGCCTGTAGGGTTTCGGGTCCACGATCGGGTCGCTGCCGGTGATGAGATCGGCGGCGAGCTGGCCGGCGGCCGGGGAGGTCCCGAAGCCATGGCCGGAGAAGCCCGAGGCGACCGTGAAGCCCGGAATTTTCGCCACGGGAGCTATGACCGGTAGCGAATCCGGCGTGATGTCCATCATGCCTGCCCAGACCTCCTCGATCACCGCATTGGCGAACAGGGGCCACGCCGCCGTCAGATTGCGCATCGCCTCGGCATTGATTGCGGCATCGGGCGCCGGATCCATGGTCCGGACGCGTTCGAAGGGCGAGATCGACGTCGCGCCCCACCGGCGCGGCATGGCGATATCCTTCAGGAAATCCCGGCCGAGGCTGATGCGCAGCAGGGAGCGCTGGCCGCGCAGCATATGCAGATAGCGCATGCCGATGAGAAGATGATCGAGGAGCAGCGGCGCCCCGAGCGCACCGCGCTGCGTGATCGTGTAGCCGCCGTCAAGGCGCTTGCGGAAGGAGAAATCCGGGCCGCCCACCGCGATCTCCGTCGGCCCATCCATCGGGGCAGTGCGGATGACCGACGAGATCAGCGGCAGCGTCGGCAGAAAGACACCGAGGTTTCCCAGGAACTTGCGCGACCAGAGACCACCGGCCAGAAGGACATGGTCACACCGGATCGCGCCCTGTTCCGTCACGACGCCATCCACCCTTCCGGCAGAGAGCGAGAGTGTGCGGACAGCACAATTCTCAACGATGACCGCCCCCTTGCGGATCGCGGCATTCGCGATGCTGGAGGCTGCGAGCATCGGCTCGGCGCGCCCGTCGGACGCGGTGTATATGCCGCCGGCCCATTCACCCTGCCCGCCGGGCACCAGCGCATCGATCTCCTTCGCGCTCAAGAGCCGGGAATCGAGCGATAGCTGGCTGACCGTGTCCATCCATTGTTCATGCATCGCCATTTCGGCTTCGGTGCGGGCGAGATACATGATGCCGGCCTGCCGGTAGCCGACATCCCTGCCGATCCGCTCCGGCATGGCCGACCACAGGCGATCCGCCGCGAGCGACATCGGCACATCGGGCGCCGAACGCCCCATCTTGCGCACCCAGCCGAGATTGCGGGAGGATTGCTCGGCCCCAGCCCGCCCCTTCTCCAAGACCACGACGGGAATCCCGCGCTCTGCCAGCGTCAGCGCGGCGGTCAGCCCCACGATGCCTGCCCCGATCACCACCACGGTCGTGGATGCCGGAAGGACGGTGGAATTTTGGATGGGAAGCTGTGCGGGGGACATGGACGGGTTCCGTGAAGGGTTGGGCGTATACGCTGCGATGCCGCCGCCGTTAAGGTGTCAGAGCGAGATGGTCAGCTTTTCGGTGTCGGCCGTCGAGGCACCGCGAAAGGCCGTGACCTCGATCTCGACCTTGTAGACGGTCGATCCGAGCGGCGGGCAAGTGACGGTGCTGGCGGGATCGATGCCCCGGAACGTCTCGCCGACAATCGTCATGACGGCATGGGTATCGGCAGGATCCTGAATGAAAACGCGCGAGGCGACAACATCGGCAAGGGTCGCGCCGACGGCGGCGAGAGCTCGCGCCATATTCGCGAAGACCTGCCGGGTCTGCTCGACCACGTCCTCCGGTATTTCCTTCGTCTCGGGATTGCGGCCGGCGGTATTGGACAAGAATATCCAGTTGTCGACGGCGACGATACGCGAGTAGCTGCCATGGTCCTCGAACCTGGACCCCGTCTTGATCTTTACGATCTTGGTCATCTCAACTCCATCTATGGGATGCGGCACAGGCCGGGATGGCCTGCGCCCGGGAAAAATCAGCGCAGGACCGGCACGTCCCACAGGTTCAGCTTGACGCCGATGCCGCGCTCGATGGCATTGCGGTAGACGACGGTGCCCCAGGCCACGTCCTCGACCGGCATGCCGCCGACCGACATGATGATGATCTCATCGTCGTTCCGGCGGCCCGGTGCATCGCCTGCGACGATCTTGCCGATATCCTCGAGCTGATCGCGGCTCATCTTGCCCTCGGCGATCATGTCCATGAACTTCACGCCGATGATCGGCACATGCACATGCGCAGGCTTCGGCAATTCGTGGAACCAGGCGTCGTAGAGACCGGTATTATCAACCACCTTGCGCACATCCGGCAGCTCCATGCCCTCATCGATATTGCAGAGCGCGGGCATGGCGAGGAACGTGCCGGGGCTGACCCATTCGCGCTTGACCATCGGGTAGCTGGACGGGTCGCCCACCGCCCCGGAATTGCAATAGGTCACGAGGTCGCTGTCGCGGACCACGGCCTCGATACTGTCGACGATCTCCACCCTGGTCACTTGTGGATAGGTTTCCTTGAGCCAGGACAGGAAACTGTCTAGGCTCTTCTGGCCGCGACCCTTGACCTTCACCGTATCGATGTCCGGGCAGGCCGCGATGAAGGCGGCAAGCGTGGTCTTGGCCATGACGCCCGGGCCGAGCACGCCGACGACGCGGGAATCCCTGCGCGCCAGATGCCGCGCACCGACGCCGGGAATGGCGCCCGTGCGATAGGCCGACAGCAGGTTCGCCGACATGAAGGCGAGTGGCGCACCGGTATCGGCATCATTCAGACAGAACATCAGGATCGAGCGCGGCAGCCCCTTCCCGCGGTTCTCGATATTGGAGCCGTACCATTTCATGCCGGCCGTGCGGAAACGGCCGCCGAGATAGGCGGGCATTGCCATGAAGCGGCGGTCGGCGGTCGGCTTCGGCATGTCGGGAAAGGGAGAGTTTTCCGGAAAGCTGATCGCCGCGCCGTGCGAATCGCTGTTCGGGCCGGCCATGCGGTAGTCGCCGTGGTAAAGCAGGCCGAACATTTCCTCCATGGCATCGACGCAACCCGGCATGTCGGTGACGCCGGCGCGGATCATGTCCTGCTCGGACAGATAGACGAAGTCGATCTTTGTATTCTCGGTCATCGGGCTTCTTTCGTTTTGGCATGGGGGTGCCGTGCGCGGACCATGCTTGCCGCATCCGCACCGCATCAGGTCGAGCGAACCGCCGCCGAAGGACAGCGGTTCTGTTTTGTGTTTGTGGTCCCGTCTATTCCTCGAAGACCTTGCCGAGCGCCGCGTAGCGGGCCGGGTCGGACTTGCGGATGCGCATGGCGAAGGCGATGCCGCCAAGGCCCGTTAGCGCGACGATGAACGGGAAGGAATTCACGACGATGTTCGATGCCCCGGCGAGAAGCTCGAGATTGGAGATCACCAGGAACAGCGCTCCCACGAGACCGATGAAGGCAAGCGCCGGCGCGATTGCGGTCTGCCAGACGCCGTGACCGCGCTTGTCGGACCGGAAGAACAGGATGATGGCGATACAGACGATGGCCTGGACGCTGAGGATGCCGATGACCGTGAGCGCCGACATGTAGGAGAAGACCACGGCGAAGGGATCCTGCCCGGCAAAGGCAAAAGCGGCAATCACCGTGGCGGCGATGGCGGATTGCAGCATGCCCGCGATGTAGGGCGAACCATGCCGGGTGTGGACGCTGCCGAGCGCGCGGAACGCCAGGCCTTCGCGGCCTAGCGCGAAGAAATAGCGGTTGAGCGTGTTGTGGAAGGACAGCACGCAGGCAAACAGGCTGGTGATGAGCAGGATGTTCATGGTGAGCGCCGACCAGCCGCCAAGCACATGCGTCGCCGCATCGAAGTAGAAGCTGTCGAGCGCACCGGCGGCGACCGACTGCACCTTGCCCGGTCCGTAGTGGAGCGTGATGGCCCATGTCGAGAAGGCGTAGAAGATCGCGATCAGCAGGACCGAGATATAGGTCGCCCTCGGGATCGTTTTCTCCGGCTCGCGTGCCTCTTCGCCAAAGATCGCGGTCGCCTCGAAGCCGATGAAGGAGCCGACGACGAAGACCAGCGAAACGCCAAGGCCCGTCGAGAACACCGTTTCCGGCGCAAAGGACGTGAAGCTCATGCCTTCGGGACCGCCGCCGGCAAGAACGATGCCGAGGTCGAGCAGCAGCAGGATGACGATTTCCGCCAGCATGCACACGCCGAGAATGGCGCCGGAAAACGAGATGTTGCGCTGGCCGGAGAAGTGCACCACGACCAGGAAGGCGAGAGACCAGAACCACCAGGGAAGATCGAGACCGAGACCGGCCGCGGCGCCTTGCGTGAACAGGCCGAGCAGGCCGTAGACCGCGATCTGCACCGAGCTGTAGGTCAGGAGCGCCATGAACGCCCCGCCGACGCCGGCCGGCTTGCTGATGCCGTGCGTGATATAGGTATAGAACGCGCCGGCTCCTCCGATATGGCGGCTCATGGTCGTAAAGCCGACGGAGAAGATCAGATAGAGAAGGCCCGCGAGCACGAAGGCCCCCGGAACGCCGGCCCCGTTTCCGAAGGCGAAGGCCGGCGGCGTGGCACCGACGACGGCGGTGAGCGGCGCAGCCGCCGCCACGACGAAAAAGACGATATGGGATATGCCCACGGAATTACCGGCCAGGCGCGTTACCGGCGCCGGCATGCTCGCTTCGACAGTCATTTCGAACCCCTCACGGTTTCTTGCTTATTCGCAAAAGATAGGGGGCTATGCCGCGCAACCATATTGCCAAGCATGACAGACATTTGATAATTTGCGTCAATCATCACGTTAATAAGGAAGGATCGGTCATGACGAACGTCAACCGCCAGTCCCGGGCCGTTTCCTACATTCGTGTCTCCGCGCTCACGCCGCTGATCGAGCGCCTGCAAAAACGCCGCCCCGTCGCCGGTCTTCTGCTATCCCGGCACGGAATTGCCGCCAGGGAACTGAACGACCCCTACGCGATCGTACCGCTGCACCGTTTCGTCGCCTTTCTCGAGGATGCGGCCGAAACCCTCGGCGAACCCTGTCTCGGCGGGAAGTTCGGCGCGGAGTTCAAACCGGCCGACATCGGCCCCATGGGCATGCTGTTCTCGCTTGCGCCGACGATCCGCGACGGCTTCGACCGGATTTCGCGCTACGTGAATTCCCTGCAGAACGCGACCATTTCCGGCCTCACGGAAGAAGGCGACCGCCTCGTCTGGAGTTATCGCATCGCCGACAAGACCATCTGGCCGAGACGTCAGGATGCCGAATATTCGGTGGTGGCGAGTTGCGAATTGGTGCGGTCCTGTTTCAATTCGCGTTGGAGGCCGGCCGAAGTGCATTTCGAGCACGATGTTCCCGAAAATGCCGGCGAACTGGCCAAGCTGATCCACGCCCCGATCCGTTTCTCCCAGTCAAGCAACCGCATCGTGATGGATCTCAATGAAGCCGGGAGGATCTATCGCAGCGAGGACAAGCAGCTTTCGATGATGCTGGAGCGCCATGTGGCCGACCTTATGGGGCAGACCGGCGGCGAAAGCAGCTTTGCCGCCCAAGTGAAGACGCTGATCGAGCTCTATATCGGCCGCCGCGCGATCACCGTCGGTTTCCTGGCCGACGAGCTCGGAATATCGTCACGCACCCTCCAGCGGCGTCTCGAAAAGGAAGGCCTGACGATCAGCGATCTCACGCGAACCCATCGCCAGGAACTGGCGGCAACAATGCTGTCGGCGGGCAATGCGAGGATGGCGGATGTGGCGCAGGCGCTCGGCTATGCCGACGGGGCGGCCTTCTGCCGCGCGTTCAAGGTGTGGAAAGGGCATGCGCCCAGCAAGCACACCGCGGCGATAACCAAGCAAGGACAGCAACGTCATGCCGTGATCTGGCGGCGCTCGGTTCCAAGTGTTGCATCTGAAGCGTAACCCCTGCAACATCCCGCCGGCGACCGGTTCTCATCCCGCGAACGACGCTACAAGACCGGCCCAACGATGGCGAGGGCATTGTTCCACAACCGCCGCCAAATGTTCCAGGCCTCGACCTCCTCCGGCAGAATCCGCCGGCATCGCGCGAGAAAAGTCTCCTGCAGCTTTTTCGTGAACTCGAAGATACCGTTGCGTTTTCCCCGCCTCCGTTCAGATCCACGCGCGTAGAATAGGGTAGTGAGATCTCTTCGGAAGATGAAAGGATGCTGTTGCCGGAGACCGAGAAGGGGCGATTGCGCACTGAAGGGCGTTTGACCGAGATTGATCATGCTCGTCATGGCTGCCTTCACGACGAGCGGCATCGGCCTAACTGGGCGTCAGGGCGCCATTCATCGTGAAGCGCGGCATTTCACCGGCCCGATCGTAGACGTGCCACTCGACGACATTGGCACCGACGTGGAAGACGGCGGTGGCGAGTGTGTTTTCGTGGTCCGGGTCGTCGGGCTGGACGCGATAGATCGGCAGCGGCGCGACAGCCTTGTCCCAGAGCACGTCGAGCGGGTCCGGTGGATTCCCGACCATCAGGGCATCGCCACGCGCCTGACGCGAACCGGACGAACCGGTGATCACCTGTTGCTCGCCAGCCATGTCCGGGTGAACCAGATGGTTGGCATGGCATTGTGGACGGTCGATGGAAACGACCGAGCAATTCGTGTGGGTGAATTCGATGCCGAGCAGGCGCGGATCGCCCTTCCATGCGATCGTCATGTGGAACGCGCCGGCGCGTTCGGCGGTCTTCAGCAGGTGAACGGCGTCGTCAAGCGTGCGGCAATCGAAAAGAGCGCGGCCGAGGACCATTCGCGGCAGGCCGATGCCGACGCCGCGTGAGCGGATGTTGTTGACGGTCTGGACGAGGCCTGCCTCGGTCGCGGCGAAGGTGTGGCCCGGGATCGATGCCGGATAGATGAAGCTGGTGAAGGCGATGCCGCCTTCGGGGCGGACATGGGCGAGCGCGCAATGACCCCGGAAACCCGGATCGCCGTCCTCGTTGTGCGCCAGAACGGGCTCCGGTCCCGGAATCTGCACTGTCGTGCAGCCATCCGGCGCGAAGGCCCAGACGTCACCGCGGCAGTTCCAGAGGAAGACCTCGTCGAAGGGAAGAGCGAGGCCGGCGGCGAGGCCTTTTAGTTCCCCCCAATAGGCGGGAAAACGTTCCTCGACCAGCCGACGCATGGCCGCGATGCGCGGATCGTCGCGGAAGGTCATGACGGAGGCCCAGGCATGGCCTTTGACGAGATGGGCATGGGCGATATCCCGGCCGAAGCGGCCGAGCTGGAGGCCGATGTCGTGCGGCGTGCCGGCGATCTCGATGAATCCCAGCCTGCTATCAGTGGACATGCTGCAAGAACTCCCGCAGGCGTGGATTTTCCGGATTGGCGAGCAAGGCGACGGGGTTGCCGTCGACGGAGATCTTGCCATCCTCCATGAAGATCAGCCGCGTGCCGACCTGTCGGGCGAAGGCCATTTCATGCGTGACGACGATCATCGTCATGCCTTCCTCGGCGAGCGCCTGCATGACGCGCAGCACCTCGTGGCGCAGTTCCGGGTCGAGCGCGGAGGTCGGCTCGTCGAACAGCATCAGCTTCGGCTTGACGGCGAGCGCCCTTGCGATCGCCACGCGCTGCTGCTGGCCGCCGGAAAGCTCCGAAGGGTAGTGGTGTCCGCGCTCGGCGAGCCCCACCTTGGCGAGCAGCGCCTTAGCCTGCTCCAGCGCCTCGGCCCGGCTCGCACCGCGTACGCGACGGGGACCGAAGGCGACGTTTTCCAGCGCCGTCATCTGCGGGAACAGATTGAACTGCTGGAAGACCATGCCGGCCTCCTGGCGGATCATGCGCACCTGCGAGCGGCCGGCCTTGACGCTGATATCGTCAACGACGAGATCGCCGCCGTTGATCTCCTCCAGCGCGTTGATGCAGCGCAGAAGCGTGGACTTGCCCGAGCCGGACGGGCCGATCAGCACGACCACCTCGCCCTTGTCGATGTTGAGATCGACCTCGCGCAGCACCACGACTTGGCCGAAGGCCTTGGTGACGTTGCGAAATTCCACGATGCTCATAGGATTCGCATCCTCTTTTCGGTGACGCGCAGGATCAGCGTCAGGGTTCCGGTCATCAGCAGGTAGAGGATCGCCACCGCGCTCCAGATTTCGACGGCGCGGAAATTGGCGGCCATGATCTCCTGGCCCTGGCGCGTGAGTTCGCCGACGCCGATGACGATGAACAGCGAGGTATCCTTGAGGCTGACGATGAACTGGTTGCCGAGCGGCGGGATCATGCGCCGGAAGGCGACCGGGCCGATGATATAGACCAGCACCTTCCACAGCGGCAGGCCGAGCGCCAGCCCCGCCTCCTTCAGACCCTTGTGGACGGAGAGGAACGAGCCGCGCACGATCTCGGCGATATAGGCGCCGGCATTGACGACGATCGCGGTGACGGCGGCGGTCATCGGGTTGACGCGGATATCGGCCAGCACCGGCAGCGCGAAATAGATGAACATCACCTGCACGACGATGGGCGTGCCGCGGATCAGCTCGATATAGAGGAAGGCGATGGCGTTGAGCACGGCATTGCCATAGGCGCGCATCAGGCCCGCGACAAAGCCGACGATCAGGCCGCCGACGAGGCCGGCGATGGTGATGAGGATGGTGAGGCGTGCGCCGCTCAAGAGCGCGGGCATGGCCTCGCCGATGACGGACCAGTCGAATTCCATGGTATCGCTCCCCGGCGTGAGGAGGACGCACCGGATGAACCGGCGCGCCCGGCTAAGGCGTCAGAGCTTCGGTTCGGTGCCGAACCACTTCTTGTAGATTTCGGTGTAGCGGCCGTCCTTCTTCATGTTGGCGAGCGCCGCGTTGACCTTGGAGACCAGCGCGCTGCCCTTGGGGAAGCCGATGCCGTATTGATGGGCCATCATCTGCTCTCCGACCGCCTTCACCTTGCCGCCGCCGGCGGTCTTCACGTAGTGGAGGACGTTCGGCGTGTCGTGCATGGCGGCATCGACGCGGCCGGTCTGGAGCTCCAGATAGGCGTTGTCGATGTTCGGGAACTGGCGCAGTTCCGTGTCCTTGAAGTGCTCCTTGGCATAGTCCGTCGCGGACGTGCCGGTCTTCGTGGCGAGGATCTTGTCCTTGAGGTCGTCCGCGCCCTTGATGGTGCTGTCGGCCGGAACCATCAGCAGGAAGCCGCTATCGTAATAGCCGTCGGAGAAATCGATGGCCTTCTTGCGCTCGTCCTTGATGGTGATGCCGGCGAGCGCCACATCGACCTGCTTGGTCTGGAGCGCCGGGATGATGCCGTTGAAGTCCATCGGCTGGAGTGTGTAGGTGACGCCGATCTCCTTGGCGATGGCATCCCACATGTCGATGTCGAAGCCGACATACTTCTCGCCTTCCTTGAACTCGAAGGGCACGAAGGCCGTATCGGTGGCGACCACCAGGTCTTCGGCGCTGGCAGCCGGTGCGAAGGCGATCGCGGTGGCGAAGGCGGCAAACAGAATTGAACGCAGTTTCATGGTAGTTCCCCTTTGCTTGGTTTATGCGTGTGGAAGAGCGCTCACGGCGGCATCGATCGCATCGCCCAGCCGCTCGACGATGCGGCCGATATCGCTGCGGTCGACGATGAAGGGCGGGGCGACGAGGACGTGGTCGCCGATCCGCCCGTCGATGGTACCGCCCATCGGATAGACCATAAGGCCGCGCGCCATCGCTTCCTTCTTGATCAGGCCGTTGAGCTTGAATCTGGGATCGAAGGGCTGCTTGCTGGCCCGGTCGGCGACCAGCTCGACGCCGCGGAACAGGCCGCGGCCGCGGATGTCGCCGACGTGATGATGGTTGCCGAGACGGTCGGTGAGCTGGCGCTCCAGTTCGTCGCCCATGGCCACGACATTGGCGAGCAGGTTCTCTCGGCGGATGACCTGCTGTACCGCTAGGCCGGCGGCCGCCGCCATGGGGTGACCCATATAGGTGTGACCATGCTGGAAGAAGCCGGAGCCGTTGGCGAAGGCGTCGAAGATCCTGTCCGACAGCAGCACCGCGCCAACCGGCTGGTAGCCGCCGCCGAGGCCCTTGGCGATGGTCATCAGGTCGGGCGCGACGCCGTCCTGTTCGCAGGCATGCAGCGTGCCGGTGCGGCCCATGCCGCACATGACCTCGTCGAGGATGAGCAGGACGCCGTAGCGGTCGCAAATGGCGCGGATGCGCTTGAGGTAATCGGCGACCGGCGGCACCGCGCCGGAGGTTGCGCCGACAACGGTCTCGGCAACGAAGGCGATGACCTGGTCCGCGCCGAGCTCGAGGATCTTGTCTTCCAGCTGCTGGGCGGCGCGGGCGGCGTAGGCCTCGTCGCTCTCGCCGGTTTCCTGGAGGCGATAGGCGTAGCAGGGATCGATATGATGGGTCTCGATGAGCAGCGGCTTGAACTGCGCGCGGCGCCACTCGTTGCCGCCCGCCGCCAGCGCCCCGAGCGTATTGCCATGATAGCTCTGCCGGCGTGCGATGATGTGGCGGCGCTGCGGCTCGCCCTTCTCCACGAAATATTGCCGCGCCATCTTGAGCGCCGCCTCGACGGCCTCGGAACCGCCGCTGACCAGATAGACGTGGCCGAGCCCTTCCGGCGCGCCCTCGACCAGGAGATCGGCGAGGTCCTCGGCGGCCTGCGAGGTGAAGAAGCCGGTATGGGCATAGGCGAGACGGTCGAGCTGCTCGTGGAGAGCGGCGAGCACCGCCGGATGGGCATGGCCGAGGCAGGAGACGGCGGCGCCGCCGGACGCATCGATATAGGCATTGCCCTCGGCGTCGAAGAGTTCGATGCCCCTGCCACCGACGGCGACCGGCATGCGGGAATGGATGGCGCGATGCAGAAGGTGGGTCACGGACGCTTCATCCTCGACTTGAGATGGGTGTTGAGGGTGGCGGACTGGCGGTCGACGCTTGCGAGTGCAGCGCTTGCGGTATCGCCCGCCTGCCCCGCGACCAGCGCGCCGAGCACTTCAGCCACGACGAAGGCCGGCGACATTGTGTGCAGGAAGGACGGGCTTTCCGTCGGCACCATGACTGTGCAGGCGGCAAGCTGGGCGAGCGGAGCGACGGGACTGTCGGTCACGGCGATCAGCGGCACGCCCGCCTCGCCGGCGAAATCGGCGATCTCGATCGTCTGGCGCGTATAGGGCTGCACGCTGACGGCGACCATCACGTCCGCGTCCGTCGCGCTGTTGAGCGCATCCGCACCGATGCCGCCGACGGCATCGAGCATGATCGAGTGCTTGCCCGCGAGCGACAGGATGTAATGCAGGTGCCAGGCCGGCGAATGGCTGGAGCGCAGGCCGAGGCAGTAGATGCGCCGCGCCGCGCTCAGCCGCTGCGCGGCGTCGACCAGCGTGTCGAGCGCGGCGGGCTGCGCGAGCTGGCCGACCTGCGTAGCGATGCCGCCCAGCATGTCGGCAGCCAGGGCATGGTCGCCCTTCAGCTTCTGGTTTTTCGCCTGCGCGCCGACCCGGCCGGCAAAGCCCGTCACCTCGCCGCGCATCGCGTCGGCATATTGCTGGCGGATATCCTCATAACCGGCAAGGCCGAGATGCTTGGCAAGGCGCGTCATGGTGGCGGGCTGGACGCCGGCCTGCCGCGCCTGCTCGCGCATGGATAGAAGCGCCACGTCGCGGGGCTGGTTCAGCACATAGCGCGCAGCCGCCTGGAGCTGCTCCGACATGGCGTCGAAGGCCTGGACGATCTGATCTGCGAGCGGGCCGGTGTGCATAGGCATGGGGATATACCCTTCCATAAAGGATTGCAACATTTGTTGCATTAATGCTATTTAATGATCCATATGAATCATTATCTGGATCGGCGGATGACAGCCCTACATAGCCCGCATCAGGTTGCGATTGCAGTGGCGCCGAACGGCGGGCGCCGGACGAAAGCCGACCACCCGGCCATTCCTCTAACGCCGGCGGAACTCGCGAGAGCCGCTGCGGAATGCCTCGAAGCGGGCGCCGCGATGATCCATGTCCACGTACGCCGCCCCGACAGCCGCCACCTCCTGGATGCCGACGCCTACCTCGAAACGATCGAGGCCATTCGTGCGGAAGTCGGCGAGCGGATGGTGATCCAGATCACCACCGAAGCGCTGGGGATCTACACCCCGGCCGAACAGATCGCCGTGCTCAAGGCTGTGCGCCCGGAGGCCGCCTCCCTGGCGCTGCGCGAGCTTGCGCCCGACGAAGCCGCCGAGCCTGCCTTCGCCGAAGCGCTCGACTGGATGAAACGGGAACGCGTTGCCCCGCAGATCATTCTCTACGAGCCAGCCGAAGCCGTGCGGCTGGCCGCGATGATCCGGCGCGGCGTGGTGCCATGGCCGGATATCCCCGTGCTCTATGTGCTCGGCCGCTACACCGTCAGCCAGACCTCAGCACCCGCCGATCTGCTGCCTTTTCTTGCCCCGGAAGCCCCGCGATTTGCCGATTGGAGCGTCTGCGCCTTCGGCAGGAACGAGGCGGCCTGCGTTACAGCTGCGGCTCTGCTCGGCGGGCATGTCCGCGTCGGGTTCGAGAACAATCTCCAGACGCCCGACGGCGCCCTCGCGCCCTCGAACGCCGCTCTGGTCGCATCCGCCGCCACGCCGCTTCGCCAGCTTGGATACCAGCTATGCGATGCAGCGGCGCTTCGGACCGGCTACCTCGGAGGGTGAGGGCAATACCGGATTGACCGCAGAGAAGCGCGCCCCTCGCTGAGAGAGATGCTTGATGCGCGCTCAGGCAGGTTCGATTTGCAATGACAGGGCGCTGATACCCTGGCAATGGCTGTTGGTGATACTTCTGGCTCCTATTGTCGAAGGCGGTTTTTCTAACCGCCAATACATCGACCACTGCCCGATTTATCGTGCCGTCCTTAATGGATCCCTCGGACGCAACAATCGTTCGATCGGGATATCATCTCATTCATGGCTCGCCTGCGCCATGCCGTAACCAATAGTTCAAGCGCACGATCAGTCATCGACGTGGTCGTGGCCGCCGATGCGCCCCGGTCGCCAATATCCTTCGGACGCGATCTGGCCGCGCTCAAAGCCGCGGGTGATGAGGTGGTGGCGCTGGGCTCGGACATTGCTCGTCTCGCCGACGACATAGGCCTGCCCCCGTCCCGGCGGGAAGGCGAGTTGCGCCAGGCGGTCCAGGATCGCGGTACCCGTTCCGGGCTTCGCCGCGCCGCGATGCAGCCATTCGACCGAAAGGTCCGCCTGCGTTTCGCACGGCAATTCGTCCTCCCCCCCCCGCCGACATCGAGAAGCGCGATCGCGCGGACACCGGTCGGAAGGGTTTCCAGCATGTGCAGGACGGCCGGCAGGCCGGTCTCGTCGGCGAGGAAGAGGTGCCAATCGGCCGCCGGATCGACCACGGTGCGCCCGCGCGGGCCGCGTGCTTTGATCGATGCGCCAGGACGCACGGTCCGCGCCCAACTCGGTGACGGCGTGTCGCCGTGAAGGACGAAATCGATGGAAAGTTCCGCCCTCTTCCTGTCCAGCGCGCGGATCGTGTAGTCGCGCCGCCCCGTTCCGCCCTCGGGCAGCGGCATCTGCAGGCAGAACGCCTGCCCCGGACGGTAGTCCATCTGCGCAAGGCCCGGCGCGGTCAGCACGACGCGGCGCATGCGGGGCGCGATGTCGGCCGCCGACAGAACCGTGAGATCCCATTCGGCAAGGTCGCGCTTCGGGCGGCGGGGTTCGTTCTCTGTGGTCATGATCAAAATCTCAGCCGAGGAATAGGGAATGGCTCATCAAGCCCTTATGGAAGCCGATGAGCGCGGTGACGTAGCGCTGCCGCTCCGCGCCGACATGGTGCAGGAAGCCGCCCTCCTCCTCCGTCAGCATGTCGGCATTGTCGGCGATGACCAGCGCGCCGGGCTTCAGCCTGTCCTCCAGCATCGAGAGCATCGGCAGGTATAGCTCCTTCGCGCCGTCGAGGAACAGGAGATCGATGGGCCCTTCGATATCGGAAAGCGTCTCGCGCGCATCACCGCCGCGGATCGTCGCCACGCCGGCAAGGCCAGCATCGGCGAGGTTGCGGCCGGCCTTCTCCACCTTCTCCGGATGGAACTCCGAGCCGGTCACGGTGCCGGCGTTGTCGCAAGCGGCGGCGGCGAGATAAATCGTCGATATGCCGAAGGAGCTGCCGAATTCTACGATGGTCCTGGCCCCGCTCGCGCGTGCCGCGCCGTAGAGGAAGCTGCCCTGACGGGGGCCGATGGAGAGATAGGATGTGCGGTGGATCTCCGAGGTGCGGAAGTCGCGGGCGGAGACCGGCGGCGCGCCGGCCTCGGCGGAGGCCATCCGTTCCTCCCGCTGGCGGCGCGCGGCCGCGTGCTCCCGCGCAAGCGTGGCGGCGACATCGGCGCGGTAAAGGGTGCATGTCATGGCGAACTCCTTCTATGTCGTCAGAACGACGGGACAGCCGCGAACGGGATGCTCGAGGATCCGGACGCTCTGGCGGTAAACGGTTTCAATGCGTTCCTGTTGCAGCACCTCCCAGGGCGGGCCGTTTCCGGCAATGCGTCCGTCGCCCAGCAGCACAATCCGGTCGGCGAAGGCGGCCGCCAGGTTGAGGTCGTGCAGCACGGCGACGACCGTCGCCCCTTCCCGCGCCATGGCCTTCGCCGCGGCCAGCACCCGTTCCTGGTGGCGCAGGTCGAGCGCCGCCGTCGGCTCGTCGAGGAGCACGATGGGCGTCGCCTGTGCGACGACGCGGGCGAAAGTGGTGCGGGCCTGCTCGCCGCCGGAAAGCGTCTGGGCGTTGCGGAAGGCCATGTGCTCGACTTCGGAGGTTCTCAGCGCCCCGAGCACCGCCGCCTCGTCCTCGTCGGGCGGCAGGTCGCGGAAGGCGCGGCCCATCGCCACCACTTCCTCCACCATATAGCCGAAGCGGATGACCGAGCCCTGCGGGAAGACCGAGCGGATCTGCGCCAGTTCATGCACGCTGTAGCGGCCGATCTCCCGGCCCTTCAGCAGGATTTTCCCGGCGTCCGCCTTTCGGTCGCCGGCGACGACCGACAGCAGCGTGGATTTTCCCGCCCCGTTCGGTCCGACGAGCGCGGTGAGCGTGCCTGGCGCGCAGGACATGGTGACCGCGTGGAGAAGGTCGCGGCTCTCGATGGAGACGGTGACGTCGCGAAGCTCGATCATGAGGCGGATATTCCGAAGCGGCGGCTGCGATAGATCATCCAGAGGAAGAACGGCCCGCCGAGCGAGCCCATGATGACGCCGATGGGGATTTCGGACGGCGGGTCGAGCGTGCGCGCCGCAAGGTCGGCCAGCATGACGAGGAGCGCGCCGCCGGCAGCCGAAAACGGGATCAGCAGCCGATGCGCCGGGCCGATCATCAGCCGGAACAGATGCGGGATGACGAGGCCGACGAAGCCGATGGTGCCGTTGAAGGAGACTGCGGCGGCAACCAGCAGCGCCGTGACGAAGATCAGCTTGCGGCGCAGGCGCTTCACGTCGACGCCGAGATGGCGCGCCTGCCGCTCGCCGAGCGCCAGCAGGTCGAGCTGCCGCGACCAGCGATAGAGCAGGACGATGCCGACGACGGTCGGCGGCGCACTGATGCCGACCGTCACCCATTTGGCACTGGAGAGCGAGCCCATCGACCAAAAGGTGAGGCTCTGCAATTGCTCCGCCGTGGCGAGATAGGTCAGGTAGCCGGCAAAGGCGCCGCCGATGGCGTTGACGGCGATGCCGACCAGCAGCAGCTTGGAATTGTCGCCGCCGGTCTTGCCCGGCCGCGCGAGCGCATAGATGACGAAGGTCGTCGCCGTGCCGGCGAGGAAGGCGCCGATCGGCAGGGTCCAGAGCCCGAAGGTGGAGATCTGCAGCACGACGACGACGATGGCGCCGAGCGAGGCGCCGCTGGAGACGCCGATGATGCCGGGATCGGCGAGCGGGTTGCCGAAAAGACCCTGCATGGCCGCGCCGCAGGTCGCGAGACTCGCCCCGATGATGACGGCGGTGAGCACCCGCGCGAGGCGCAGGTCCCACACCACGGTCTCGGCGAGAACCGCCTCCGGATCGGCGGCGCTTGCGGAGAAGCGCCCGGCGATGGCACGCAGCACCGCGTCCAGCGACAGCGACACGGCCCCGATCGCCACCGAGGCGAAGAAGGCGGCCACGAGGACCGCGCCGAGCACTGCAGCGATCGCCCCCGTATGCGACGGCGGGCGCTTGAGCTTGAGTGGCCCCGTCACGGGAACATCTCGTGCAGCGCCTGCGACAGGGCCTTCGTTGCGATCCCGCTGGAGGCCGCATCGGCGCGCACGTGCAGGTCGCGCATGACGACGAGGTTTTTTTCGCGGCCGGCGGGCGTCAGGCTGAGGCCGGGATAGGCGTCCCAGATGCCCTCCAGGTTGCCGAAGGCGGGAAGCTCCTTCTCCGAGATCAGCACGACGTCGGGCTTCATCAGGATCATGCCTTCCGGTGTCACCGGCCGGTAGCGGTCGCGGCCGATCTCGGCGGCGGCGTTGAGCGCGCCGACGCGCAGGATCAGGTTGTGCACCGCCGTCTCCGCCCCGCCGGCAGTGAAGTTCGTGCCGGCGCCCTGCTTGGAAATGTGGACGATCCGGAGCGGCCGGCCGTCGCGCAGCACCGGGCTCGCCTCAGCGTAATCCGCTTCGATGGCGGCGGTCAGCGCCTCGCCCCGCTCCGCCAGACCGAGATGGCCGGCGAGCCGGCGCACCTTCTCCACCGCCGGGATCGTCCGGTCGATGAGATCGGTCTCGACGCCCACGGCCGCAAGCCCGTCGAGAAGCCGCCGGTTGATGACACTCGATCCGATCACCAGCTTCGGCCGAAGCGCCAGCACGCCCTCGACGCCCGCCCATTCGCGCACCTGGTGCCTCGTACCCTCGATGCCCGGCAGCTCGATATCGGCGGGCCGCGCCAGGATGCGGTCGGCTGCGCCGAGCGCGACCGCGATCTCGACCAGATCCGCGCCGAGAAGCACGAGACCGGGGTCGGCCTGCGCATGCGTACCGCCGGGTTCGGCCACACCGGCGAGCGCCGGATAAGGCGCAGCATTCGAAACGTCGATCGTCCCTGCCATAGCCGTCATGATCATCGATCCCGCCGCCATGAGGCTGGCGAAGGACAGAAGCATCGTTCTTATCATAGCCATCCCAATCCGCCGTCCGCTCAGAAAGTACCGCGCATGCCGACCCATAACCGCCGTCCGTCCTCGACATACTGGTAGCCGGACGCCCTGCCGGGATCGTAATTGGTCTGGTCGGTGATGTTGTAGACGGCCGCGTTCAGCGCCATCGATTCGTTGATCTGCCAGGACAGCCCGGCATCGAAGGTCAGCAGATGGCCGACGCTTTTCTCCATCGGGTTGCTGCCCCCGCCCCAGTTGACGCCCTGATTGTCTTCGCTGCGGTAGCTTGCGCGCAGATAGGTGTTGAGGTTCTCGCGCGCCTGCCAGTCGAGCCGGGCCGTCGCCACATGGCGTGGCGTGGAGACGGGGGCAAGACCGTCGGCCTGGCCGAGCGGGAAACCGTAGATGCTGATGCCGGACGTGTGCATCTTCGAGTTCGTATAGGTGTAGCTGCCGCTCAGCGTCAGTTCCTCGGTCATGGTCCAGCGCGCGGCCAGTTCCACACCCTGGATCACCGCCTTCGGGACGTTGAAGTAGACGCTCATCGGTCGCCCGTCCGGCCCGACCCAGCAGCCGCCGCTCGAAGGCTGTCCGGCCGGCGCGGAAAGGCAGCGCGAGCCCGTATTGGCGATCTTGTCGTTATAGCCCGTGTGGAAATAGGTGATGTTGGCCGAGAAGTTGTCGAGATTGTCGTAGTAGGCGCCGATCTCCTTGTTGAGGCTGGTTTCCGGCTGAAGATCCGGATTGCCCCAGGTCGTCGCGCCACCCCGCTGACCGTTCCCGATATAGGGAACGTATTGCTGCATGGTGGGTGCGACGAAGCCAGTGGCCACGCCCCCCTTGATCGCCCAGTTCTCCGTCGTCTGCCAGTTCGCGTAGAGCCGCGGGGAGACATGGCCGCCGAAGATCGAGTTGTCGTCGTAGCGCGCGCCGCCCGTCAGCGCGAAGCTGTCGGTCAGTTTCCATTCGTCCTCGACGAACAAAGCCCACTGGCCGACCTTCGCCACGAGTTGCCCCGTTGCGGGCGTCCCGTCCGGCAGGGGCGGCAGCTGGCCGTTCCGCATCCCGCCGATGTCGAGGGTCTGCCGGCGCCACTGGCCGCCGAAGCTGAGCATGTGGCTGTCGCCGAGCGGCGTCACATAGCTGCCGTCGATCGTGTGGTTGGTGACATCAGGCATCCAGCTATCGGCCGCGCCCGCGGTGAAGGCATCGCGGGAGCCATGGTCGTAGATATAGGAGAACTGCGAGGTACCCGGCCCCCAGCGCCCGGTATGGGCGAACGTATAGCTTTCCCTCAGATAGTCGCGGTAGACATCCGACGTGCCCGTGGCGCTCGCGCCAGGCGTCTCCCAGTATTGCTGCCGGCTGCGGTGCGCCTCGAGCATGATGTCATGGTCCGGCGTCGGCGTGTACCAGAGGCGGGCGGTGCCGTTGAGATTGTCGGTCTTGTTGAAGCCGCCGCGAATGCTGTCCTCGCCGCGCCCGGTCTTGTATCCCCAGAGCTGGAGGCCAAGGGTATCCTGCACGATGGGGCCGGTCAGGTAGAAGTCGCCCTGCCCCGCATTGCCGGATCGCGAATGGCCCTGGATCGTCATGTCCGCTCCGACCGATCCCGACCAGCGATCCGCCACCTTCTTGGTGATGATGTTGATGACGCCGCCCATGGCGTCCGATCCATAGCGCGATGACATCGGGCCGCGCACGACCTCGATCCGTTCCACCGCGCCGATCGGCGGAATCCAATTGTCCTCCACGGCGTTGCCGCCTTTGGGGTTCAGCTCTCGCGTGCTGTTCTGGCGCCGGCCGTCGACCATGATGAGCGTGCCCGCTGCAGGCATGCCGCGGATCGAGATATCGCCCTTGTCGCCGCCGATCATCGTCACGCCCTCGACATGGCGCACCGCGTCCATCAGCGACCTGTAGGGCCGGCGCTCCAGTTCCTCGGCGGGAATGACGGTGATGCTCGCCGGCGCTTCGATCACCGACTGGGAGAAGCCGCCGGCGGTGACGGTGATGGTGTCAAGCACGGTCGCGCCAGGATCGGACCCGCCCTCCTCCACGGCGACGGCGGAGTGGAGGATCGTCACCGTATTGGCGTTGGTGAAGCTGTATCGCAGACCGGAGACAGAGAGAAGACGCGCCAGCGCCTGCTCCGTGCTCATCGTGCCTTGCACGGCCGGCGCCGTCGCGCCCGAGGCGACGGCAGTCTCATAGGCGATCTGCACACCGGTCTGCTCGGCGAGCGCACGCAGCGAACGGTTGAGGGGCTGGGCCGGAATGTCGAAGCGGTGGGCGCGCGCGGTCTGCGCGGCGGCCTGCATCGGGGGCAGGACCATCGGTAGCGCACCGAGCCACAGCGCGGTACCCGTCATAAGCGTGGTGAGCAGCCGGCGATCTCCTCGGCGAAAACCCTTCTGTCGCGCATTCACGTCGTTCATAGAACCCTCTCACTGCAAATGACCCATGCGGTCCCAGATCGAAGGGAGCAGTCGCTTCCACCTTGCCCCTTCACCCCATTGACGCGCGAAGGAAGGCTTTGCCTAAAGACGGAAAGTGAACTTTTTACGAAGGTTTTCCGGCGGTCAGGAAATGAAGATCAGCACGCCCGGAACGCGACGCGTCGTGAACCCTTGCGTCTTCGCCAGTGCCTGAACGGCCCCGAACGCCTCGTCGGCGGAAAAAATGCCGCTCACCGGCACAGCTCTGTCGATGCCGGGGGCCATGACGATCCGCTCCGGCACATAGCGGCCGAGCTCGGCAACCGCGCCCGCAAAGGGACGTCCCTCGAAGATCACCCGGCCAGTGCGCCACGCGAGCTCCGCGTCCGTATCGACCTCCGTCACCGCGCTCGGACGGCTGTTGGCAGCGTAATGCGTCTGCTGCGCGGCTTCGACTTCGACGCGTTCCATCTGCCCCGGGCCGCCGGATACACGGACGAGGCCTTCCGTAACCGTGACGGTTGCCACGCCGTCCAGCACCTTGACCGCATAGGTCGTGCCGATCGCGTCGCTGTTGCCGCCGAGCGCGGAGACGCGGAACAGGGCCGACTTATCCGCGCGCACCCGGAATTCCACCTCCCCCTTGAAGAGCTCAACCAGCCGGAGTTGCGGGGTGAAATCAACCGCGATGGCGCTGTCGGTGTTGAGTATGGCCACGGAGCCGTCCGGCAGGGCGATCTCCGCCCGCTCGCCGACAGAGGTCATGAAATCGGCATACCACCAATTGTGCAGGCGCGGCATGGCGACCGTCACGACCGCGGCTGTCGCCGCCGCGCCGCCACCGACCAGAAGCGCGCGCCTGCCGACAGCGCGCCGCCGTATAGACTGCGCGGCGCGGTAGGACGGCATAGCATCCGATTTTCCGTCGAGTGCCTGCAACTGCCGCCAGAACAGGCGCTCCCGTTCGAAAGCGCGGCTATGTTCCGGGGAACAGTCGCGCCAGGTCTTGAACCGCTGAAGATCCGTCTCGCTGACATGACCGGATGTGAGGCGCACGATCCAGTCGCGCGCATCCAGAGCAATCCGGTGATCCGTTTGTGAGCCGTTCTCTCGTTCGTCCATTCAGGCATTGCAATATAGGTTGGCGACATAGCGTCCGGATTCGGGCGCCTCTATCCTATAGACGCCCGACGGCATCCCTTGCCTAGATAGGCTTGCGAAAAAAGTTCAGCCGGCGAGATCATCACGCAGCACGGCCAACCGCTCAAGCGCGCGCCGGATATGGTAGTAGACCGCCTCGTCGCTGACGCCAAGCATCTCGGCTATCCGGCGATGCGGGATGCCCTCGATGCGGTTCATCAGGAAGATGCGCCGCGTCTTCTCCGGCAGCTCGTCGAGGGCGGCTCGCACCGCCTCCAGCCTTTCCCGTCCGATCAGGGCGCGCTCCGGCGTAACCGCGTCGTCACCGTCGCACAGGAGATCGGCGACCTCGCTGTCGATCCCGGCGCGTCGGCGCTCCTTACGCATATGGTCCGAAACGAGATTGTTGGCAACGCGGGTGATGTAGCCCACCGGATTGTCGATCACCTGTTCCGGCCGGGCATTCTCCAGCCTGATCCAGACGTCCTGCATGATATCCTCGGCCGTCGCACGGTTACCTGTCCGCGCCTGCGCCACGGCCTCCAGCCGCGGCCGGACCTTCGTAAAGGTCGCAATCAATTTTCCAATGTTCAATCTGCTCACGCCAGCCCACGAACGCAAAGACAACAATACGACCCCGCGACGAAACTTAGGACGACCCAAAAGCCCGCAGAAGTCGTTGCATTGGCAATAACATAGCAGCCACTACTATGGCCACAAAAACCTTCATCAAATTGTCATGTTTAATGGTCGCCGCTGCACGTCCGCTTTCCCGTCGTATAGGTTGCAGACTAAACAGACGGCTCAGGCCACATTTCGGTCGGCGCGATGATTGGACATGATGGCTCATCTGAAGTCGCAAACGGAAATTGGCGATGTAAGCCGGCCTGGACTGAGAATTAGCAAGCCTGGAGTTGGAGCCCCATTGCGGACCTTTGCCCATTCAGGCGGAGGTCTATGAGTTGCCGAACAGTCGAAATTTCCAATGATCCTCTCACCTCGATCAGTGAGATACGATAAGTCGGCGCTTGCCTGATTTCGATCAGAATGCCGGATGAAGACCATCCTTGGGCAGGAGATCATATTCACAAGTGGTGGCTTCGCGCTAGATTACCCGCCTACGCTGTAACACGCTCGAAGGAGAAGAGATGCCGCGATGGCGATGGTTGATGGCGCAGATGACGCGCCGGCTATGGGTTCGGGCCACGTTGATCGGTGCTCTCGGTATTTTTGCAGCCATTCTCGCTGCTGTCGTGGAACGTTATATTCCCTGGGATATGCCAGGCAGCGTCGGTGCGGATGCCGTTGATGGCATTCTCTCCATCATCGCTTCCAGCATGCTTGCCGTGACGACGTTTTCGTTGAGCATCATGGTCTCCGCCTACGGCTCGGCGACAAACAACGTCACGCCGCGCGCAACCAAGCTGCTTATCGAAGACCGGCTAACGCAGACGGTGCTATCCACCTTCATCGGCTCTTTCCTGTTTGGCATCGTCGGTCTTATCGTGCTCAGAACCGGCGCCTATGGCGAACGCGGACGTGTGGTTCTCTTCATCGTCACGATCGCCGTCATCGCGCTCGTGGTCATCTCCCTGTTGCGATGGATCGATCATCTTACCCGGCTTGGCCGCGTCGGGGAAACGACCGATCGCGTCGAGGAAGCGACACGCAAGGCGCTGGAGATTCGGTTGCGCCAGCCTTATCTCGGTGGGTTGCCTTTCCGGGATGCGGCTGCGCAAGGGCCGCAATCCTCGTTTGCGGTGACTACCGGCAGGATCGGCTATATCCAGCATGTGGACATGCCCGCGCTTGCGCGGTTCTGTGAAGCGCATGACAGGGACCTTTATGTCAATGCGGTGCCCGGCACCTTCGTTTATCCGCACACGCCACTTGTCTGGGTCGCAGATGGTGAGATCGAGGATGAAGATGCGGTTCTGGGCCGGTTGAGGGATGCGTTTTCGATTGGTGACGAGCGTTCCTTCGATCAGGATCCTCGTTTCGGATTGGCTGTCATGAGCGAAATCGGTTCACGTGCGCTTTCGCCTGCCACCAATGATCCGGGCACGGCGATCGACGTCATCGGCCGCAACACGCGCCTGCTCAGCCTGTGGAGCAGCGGCAGTCGGGACGATGGGGACTACGAGCCGGGCTATCCGCGCGTGCATGTTCCCCCGCTGGATACGGAGGATCTATTTGAGGATGCCTTCATGCTGATGGCGCGGGACGGGGCCGGGTTGATCGAGGTGCAATTGCGCATTCAGAAGGCTTTGTCGGCCCTCGCCCATATGGGTGACGATGCCTTCAAGGCTGCGGCCCTCAAGCAGGCCGGACTGGCCTTCGACCGGGCTCAGGCCGCGCTTGTGATGGATGCGGACAGGGAGCGGCTATCCGGATTTGCACAGGAGAATTCCGCGTCCGCTCAAACGTCACGGTCGCCGCTGCCACAACGTAGCGAGTGATAGAATTGTATCGATATGTCACTCCAAATGCGGGTAGCCGATCCTGTACGGTGGCGATGTCGAACAAGATGCGGCTGAACGGCCGGTCAACGATCTTTGGAAGTCGGCCCGGATCTTCCCTTGGTTTGCTGTTCAGACATCTCGGCCGAACGGCGTCTCTGTCTCGCCGGAACCCTTTCCCGCTGCCCGCCGCGCCCGGATGGCGGCCGCGATGAAAACGCGCGAAAGTCCGTGGTAGAGTGGTTCGCGCGAGAGGATGCGAGACGTCAAGTAGCCGAGCATCGAGACGGCCATGATGGGGATGACGGCCTCGTGATCGCCTGTCATTTCAAGGATGATGACGAAAGCGGTCATCGGCGCCTGCACGACGCCGGCAAAGTATCCCGCCATGCCGAGCACCGCCGAAAGGGCGATGCTGGTGCCGAGGAACGAGCCCAGCGTGCTGCCGAGCCCGGCGCCGACGGAGAGGGACGGCGCAAAGATGCCGCCCGGTATGCCCGACAGCATGGAGAGGAAGCCAGCAGCGAATTTCTCTAAGAAGAACAGCAGCGGCAGCGCTTCGCCCTGCACGGCGCTTTTGGCCTCTTCGTAACCAGTGCCGAAAGTCTTGCCGCCGGAAAGCACGCCGATGACGGCGATGGCAAGGCCGCAGCAGAGCGCCAGCAGCACCATGCGCTTCATGGGCTCGGGCTGCGCCCAGCGTCGGATGCGCTGGCCGAAATGCAACGCCATGCCGCTGAAGGCCGCACCAAGCGCCCCTCCCCCGATGCCGCAGGCAAGAACCAGCCCCCAGCCGCGCATGTCGAGGGGCGCGACGGATGTTGAGCCGAAATATTGGTAGCTGCCGGAAAGACCGAGCGCAGCAAGGCCCGAGATGATGACGGCGGCGAGAACGATCCCGTTGGTGCGGGCCTCGTATGTCCGGCCCATCTCCTCGATGGCGAAAACGATGCCGGCGAGGGGCGTGTTGAAGGCGGCGGCGATACCGGCCGCCGAACCCGCGAGGATCAGGCCGCGCGCCTGCGCCATGCCGCCGAAGCGGGCGACGGCGAGCATGATCGACGCGCCGACCTGAACGGTCGGGCCTTCACGGCCTATGGAGGCGCCGCAGAAGAGGCCGAGCACCGTCAGCAGGATTTTGCCGAAGGCGATGCGCAGCGACAACAGCCTGCCACGATCCTCGTCGTCCTTGAGATGCCGCGCGGCGATCGCCTGCGGAATGCCGCTGCCTTGCGCATTCGGGAAGAAGCGGATGGCGAGATAGGCCGAGAGAGCAAAACCCGCCGGCGTCAGAAGCAACGGCAGCAGAAAGCTCCACTCCGCCGCCGCCGCCAGGCGGTTGAATCCGTGCTGCGCCAAGTCGGCGAGCTTGGCGAAGCCGACGCTGATCACGCCGGTCGCCAGCGCGCCACACCAGAAGACGAGCCGCGGGCGCCAGAGGGAGAAGGAGCCCCAGAAAACGCGGGAGCGGCGCAACAGTTTGGACTTGCGATAGAAGGCGGGCATCGGCTGGCTTCTGTTGGACATGCTGCGGTGGCAATGCGGGCAAGGATTGTGCGACCGCGGACGCCGCCAATCTATCAACCCAGTTTCACCGATCTCCTTAACCCATACGCCGCTTTGCGAAAACTTGACTTTATCCCGTTGGAATAATTCATTTTGAACTAAGCTCTGACCCATTGAGAGGACCAGGTGACCTTGCCCCCCAAGTTTTATCCAGTTTTGGGTTCGCTCCAGCGGTTTTGGGTTGCTGTATTCGGGGCGGTAGCGGCGGGTTGCGGTGCGGAGCCATTCCGGCTGCGCAGCACCGCATCACGTCGCGGCTTGCCCGGCTGGATGTGGCTTAAGGCGATGCCCTGTTTCTCTGCCCATTCCATCAGCTTGCCGCTGACGTATTCAGGCCCGTTGTCGACCCGTATTGCCATCGGCTTACCACGCCATTCGATGATCTGGTTCAGGCTGCGGATGACACGCTCGGCAGGTAGTGAGAAATCCACCTTGATGCCCAGACCCTCGCGGTTGAAGTCGTCCAGAACGTTCAACAGGCGGAATTGCCTGCCATCCTCAAGGCGATCCGCCATGAAGTCCATAGACCAGACCAGGTTCGGTTTCTCCGGTACGGCCAGAGCGTCCGGCTTCTCGCGCCTCAACCGCTTGCGCGGCTTGATCCTGAGGTTCAGTTCCAGCTCGCGATAGATGCGGTATACCCGCTTATGGTTCCAGCGATGCCCCCGGACATTGCGCAGGTAGAGAAAGCAAAGACCGAAGCCCCAGCTCTTCTTCGCCCGCGTCAACCCGATCAGGAGATCGGCGATCTGCTCGTTCTCGTCGTTCATCTTGGCGCTGTAACGATAGCAGCTCTCGCTGACACCAAAGGTGCGGCAGGCGAGTGCAATGCTCACCCCGCGCAACGCCACCGCTTTCCCGGCCATCTCCCGGCGTTGAGATGGCCGCGTCACTTTTTTCCAAGAGCCTCTTTGAGCAGTTCCGCCTGCATGCTCATCTCCGCATACATCTTCTTCAGCCGACGGTTCTCGTCTTCAAGAGCCTTCATCTGGCTGATCATCGACGCGTCCATGCCGCCGTACTTGGCCCGCCATTTATAAAACGACGCCGTGCTCATCCCATGCTCCCGGCATAGATCAGGCACGGGAACGCCGCCCTCAGCCGGGCGCAGGATTGCAAGGATTTGCGGTTCGCTGAATCTGCTCGTCTTCATCAAAATCTCCTCGATCATAAAGCCCGAGAAAATTCTACTTTTGAAGTCCGTTATTCGGCGGGGGGATTACCCCATCAGCTTCTCTTCCCGATAGAGCCGGAAGAGCCGCTCGTGGTTCACAAGGTGACCCTCACGCCTGAGCAGCACATGAAGGGGTCGATATCCAAAGCGGCGGCGTTCATGCGCCAGCGCCTTCATCCGCTCGCGAAGGTCATGGTCATCGCCGCGCCTGGTTTCGTAACGGATCGTCATCCGGCAAAAGCCGATGGCTTTACACGCCCGCCGTTCGCTCATTCGGTGGTGATCCATCAGATGAGCGACAGCTTTCCGCCTCGCTGCGGGCGTCACCACCTCTTTCCCAAAAGGTCTTTCAAAGCCGCATTGTCGAGCATCGCATCTGCCAGGAGCCGTTTCAGCTTCGTGTTCTCGTCTTCCAGCGTCTTCAGCCGCTTGGCTTCGGATACGTCCATGCCGCCGAATTTGGCCTTCCATTTATAGATGCCGGCATCGCTGACGCCGTGCTTGCGGCAAAGTTCAGATACCGGCGTGCCAGCCTCGTGCTTCTTCAGAATCCCGATGATCTGTCGCCTGTGAAACGGTGGCGCTTCATTCCCTGGTCCTCTCAATGGGCCAGAGCCTACTTCAAAATGGATTATTCCAACGGGGCAGAGTCATTCCAGCGGGGCAAAGGTCACAAGGTCAGGGGCAAGGTCAACGCTGCCCTTGTGCTAGGCTCCAAACGCAAGAAAGCCCTCTCGCGGGAGAGGGCTTTCTATTTGATAAATATCGTAAATTCTGGTTGCGGGGGCTTGAGAACACAGAGACTTGTAAGTTTTTAGGTCCAGGCCAGCTTGCGACGACAGTTTCCCTTTGCGCCCGCAGGTCAGCGACTACGCACCGTTGATCTCATTGACCAAAATGAGGCCGGTTGCTGACAGTGTGCTCCCGCGATCAAACTACGAGATGCGGCCATCCTGCTGCTCAGGCGTCCATAGGGGCAAGCACGGATTAGCCCTACGCGATGTCAATAGTCCCCTCCAATTGACAATCTCAACATATCCGATAATCTGGATATATGGATAATGTTACAGCGATTGCGGCGCTCGGCGCCTTGGCACAGACCACGCGACTGGAGACCTTCCGGCTTCTGGTGCGGCACGAACCCGACGGCATCCCGGCCGGCGAACTCGCCCGCCTTATCGATGTGCCGCAGAACACCATGTCGGCCCATCTTGCGACGCTGTCGCGCGCGGGTCTGGTCACAAGCGAACGGCAGAGCCGGTCGATCATCTACCGGGCGGATCTTAACGGCCTGCGCGATCTGACCCTATTTCTCCTCAAGGACTGCTGCGGCGGGTCGACGGAGCTTTGCGGCCCTCTCATCGCCGAGCTCACGCCGTGCTGCGCCCCGGAGGTAAAGCTGTCATGAGCGCGATCCGGTTGGAGCAGGTCGCGGGCAACGACGTCCACCTCAAGCTGGCCTTGGCAGATGCCCATCTGCCGACCGATGACATCGAGGATAACGGGCGGACCTACTTCAAAGCGCTGTCATTGGATGGCCGTATCATTGGCTTCTCAGGTATCGAGCACTGTGGTGACGATCACCTCCTCCGTTCGGTTGTCGTGCTTCCCGATCATCGCGGCCAGCGTCTCGGAGACGCATTGGTCGAGCAGACATTGGCCGGCCTCGCCCCCAACGGTTGCGTCTTCCTCGCGACAACGAGCGCAGCGCCGTTCTTTGCGCGCCTCGGGTTTTCTGAAGTCCAGCGGGACAGCGTGCCCGCTGCGGTGCTGGCAACACGCCAGCTTTCCGCCATCTGCCCATCGTCAGCGACCATCATGAGGCTCACAAGGCCGCCGACCTAACCACGGACCACGACCATGACCGACAAGACCTACAACGTGCTGTTCCTCTGCACGGGCAATTCCGCTCGCTCTATTCTCGCCGAATCCATCCTCAACAAGGAAGGCGGCAGACGGTTCAAAGCCTATTCCGCCGGCAGCCAGCCGAAGGGGGAAGTCAATCCGCATGCCCTGACGGAACTCGAAGCACTCGGCTATCCCTCGACGGGCTTCTCGTCGAAGAGTTGGGATGTGTTCGCAGAACCCAATGCCCCACAGATGGATTTCATCTTCACCGTCTGCGACAGCGCCGCCGGCGAGGCCTGCCCGGTCTGGATCGGCCATCCGATGACCGCCCATTGGGGCGTCGAGGACCCGGCCGCCGTCGTTGGATCGGAAGTCGAGATCCAGCGCGCCTTCGCCCAGGCCGCCCGCTTCCTCAAGAACCGCATCACGGCCTTCATCAACCTCCCGCTTGCCTCGATCGATCGCATGGCGCTGGAGACTAGGCTCCGCCAGATCGGCACAATGGAGGGATCAACGACGCCCGAAGGAAAGTCGGCCTGATGTCCACATTCGAACGCTATCTCACCATCTGGGTCTTCCTCTGCATCATCGTCGGCGTCGCCCTCGGCCATTTCATGCCCGATCTCTTCCAGATCATCGGCGCGGCCGAGGTCGCTGAGGTGAACATCCCCGTGGCGATCCTGATCTGGCTGATGATCATCCCGATGCTGCTGAAGATCGATTTCCGGTCGCTGGTGCAGGTCAGCACCTACTGGCGCGGCATCGGCGTAACCCTGTTCATCAATTGGGCGGTCAAGCCGTTCTCGATGGCGCTGCTCGGCTGGCTGTTCATCGGCTGGCTGTTCCGCCCCTACCTGCCTGCCGACCAGATCGACTCCTATATCGCGGGACTGATCATCCTCGCCGCTGCTCCCTGCACGGCCATGGTCTTCGTCTGGAGCAACCTGACGCGTGGCGAGCCGCTGTTCACCCTCTCGCAGGTCGCGCTGAACGACGCGATCATGGTCGTCGCTTTCGCGCCGATCGTCGGCCTGCTGCTCGGCCTCTCCGCCATCACCGTGCCGTGGGACACGCTTGTTGTGTCCGTTGCCCTCTATATCGTCGTGCCCGTCATTATCGCTCAGATCATCCGCCGCCGGCTCACGGCTGACGGAACGACGCGGGCACTGGACGGCATGCTCGCGAAGTTGCAGCCGGTGTCGCTGGTGGCACTTCTCGTAACCCTGATCCTGCTCTTCGCCTTCCAGGGTGAGCAGATCATCGCCCAGCCCGCCGTCATCGGCTTGCTCGCCGTGCCGATCCTGATCCAGGTTTATTTCAACTCCGGGCTCGCCTATCTCCTCAACCGGATGACCGGCGAACGGCATTGCGTTGCCGGCCCGTCGGCTCTGATCGGCGCCAGCAACTTCTTCGAGCTCGCGGTCGCAGCTGCCATCAGCCTGTTCGGCTTCCAGTCCGGCGCAGCGCTCGCCACCGTCGTCGGCGTGCTCATCGAAGTGCCGGTGATGCTGTCGGTCGTGTGGATCGTGAACCGCTCGAAGGATTGGTACGAGGCTGCCCCCGCCGTTTCCCGAACCGCTGTCACCGAAAGGCACTGACCATGGATGCCACCATCTACCATAACCCCGCCTGCGGAACGTCCCGCAACACGCTGGCGCTGATCCGCGCGGCCGGGATCGAACCGACCGTTATCGAATATCTTCAGGAGCCGCCAACGCGCGATCAGCTCGCAACGATGATCGCCGACGCCAGGCTGTCGGTCCGGGAAGCCATTCGCGAGAAGGGCACGCCCTATGCCGAACTCGGTCTCGACAACCCGGACCTCACCGACGAGCAGTTGCTCGATGCGATGGTCGCGACACCGATCCTCATCAACCGCCCCTTCGTCGTGACCCCGCTCGGCACGAGGCTGGCCCGCCCGTCCGAGGCCGTGCTCGACATCCTGCCCGACACCTTCAAGGGGCCGTTCTTCAAGGAGGATGGCGAACAGGTTCTCGACCAGGAAGGAAAGCGCATTGCCTGACACGTTCCCCGCTTTGCAGGATCAGCACCTGCGCACGACCGACGTCGATGCCCTGCGCCCTTCGTTCTCGACGCACAAGCCCCGTATCCTGATCCTGTACGGCTCGCTGCGCGAGATCTCGTACAGCCGCTTGCTTGCCTTCGAGGGCCGCCGGTTGCTCGAACGGCTGGGATGCGAGGTTCGAATCTTCGACCCGAAGGGCTTGCCGCTACCGGATGAAGCGCCGGCAAGCCATCCGAAGGTGCAGGAGCTGCGCGAGCTTTCGCAATGGTCGGAAGGCCAGGTCTGGGTGAGCCCGGAACGCCACGGCGCGATGACCGGCATCATGAAGTCGCAGATCGACTGGATACCGCTCTCGGTAGGATCGGTCCGGCCGACGCAGGGAAAGACGCTCGCCGTCATGGAGGTTTCCGGCGGCAGCCAGTCCTTCAATGCCGTGAACCAGATGCGCATCCTCGGCCGCTGGATGCGGATGATCACCATTCCGAACCAATCCTCGGTCGCCAAAGCCTATCAGGAATTCGACGCCGATGGCCGGATGAAGCCCTCGTCCTATTACGACCGGGTGGTGGACGTCTGCGAAGAACTGGTGAAGTTCACCATTCTCACGCGGGATGCTTCCGCCTACCTCACCGACCGCTACAGCGAGCGCAAGGAACAGGCGGCCGAGCTTGAGAAGCGTGTATCGTTGCGGTCAATTTGACGGGCTCGGCGCGGCGACGAGGCTTCGCTTTGTCGCCAGCGCTACCGCCACAAACGCCGCAATGCCGATCGAGCCAAGCGCGGCGCTCAGGATGAGCGATGCGCCTATGCCGAACTGCTCCATCGTCGCGGCGAAGGCGAAGGGGGCCGCAGCGCCGGCAGCCAGCCGCGAGGCGGCCATCTTGCCGGTGAGTGCGCCGTATCCATCCGAGCCGAACAGGTAGAGCGGCAAGCTGCCCTGTGCGATGCTGTTGATGCCCGATCCGAGGCCGAGGCAAATCGAGAAGGCAACCGCGCCGGGGAGCCAGTTGCCGGAAAGCGCCAGAATGACAACGCTCAGCACCATGAAGACCGCGGAGAGAACCGCAAGGCCCGGTGGTGCAAGCCGCGTGCCGAAGATCATGTTGATCAGTCGGCTGAGAACCTGCGCCGGGCCGAACAGCGAACCGATGACCACGGCGGCGCTTCCGAATCCGAGCGCACCGAGCATCGGCACCATATGCGCCAGCATCGCTCCAAGGGTGAAGCTCAGCAACGCGAATGCAGCCGACACCACGATCACCGCGCCGCGCCGGTGCTCGCGCGGAACAGCCCCGACGACAGGTTCACGAATGGGTCTTTGCCCGCCGGCCGCAGCCACCTTTCCCTTCCGCATGATCCAGACGTGGAACGGCATGCAGACGAGAAGGTTGAGCCCGGCATAGACGAGGTAGATTTCCCGCCACGAGAGATAGCCGAGCAGCACCGTGGCAATCGGCCAGAAGATCGTCGAGGCAAATCCCGCGATCAGCGTGAGATAGGTGATGCTTCGTGATGCGGAGCGTGGATCGGCTTCCACCAGCGCGGCGAAGGCGGCTTGGTACTGGACCATGCCGGACGATATCTCCAACAGGACGATGGCCAGCGCGAAGACTGCCACCGACGGCGACCAAGCGCAGAGGATCAGGGTCAACGCGGACAGCACAGAGCCAATCGCCATGACGGTCGCAGCCCCAATGCGATCCATCTGCCGCCCAATATACGGCGCGGACAGGCCACCAACGAACAGCGAGGCCGAGAATACGGCAAACACCTGCGCGACGGTGATACCGAGATCCGCCGCCATGCCGGGCGCCAGGATGCTGAAGCTGTAATATAGGGTGCCGTAGCCAATGATCTGGGTCAGGCCGAGCGCGGCGACGATGCCGACGGGGACGTTTGGATTACGCAACAGCGTCGCCCGCCGCCGCCCGCTTTGACGATCCGGCAGACCCCAATTCCAGAAGTTTCTGATCGGCGGATGCCTTCACGCGTTGCTTGTGGCCGTGGCGCAGAACCTTGGCCACCAGCGTTTTCGCGTGGACTGGATGGGGTTGATCGTAAAGACCGACTGAGATTTTATGCCGCGCAATTTAGGACTCGAATGCTGGTTTCCAAATTGGGAATTTAGAGCTTGTTTCCAGATTGGGAACGCGATATATAGGAGCCAACGTGAACGTTATCGCCAAGTCCGCGTTGGTCAAATTCTGGAGCGAACTGCCGAAAGGAGCGCCAAGAGAGACGGCTGAAGCGGCGATGACGGAATGGTACGCGACCGCATCAAAGGCAAGCTGGAGCAATTTCAGTGAGCTGAAGAAAACGTTCAACTCGGCCGACATCGTCGCGGGCAACAAAGTGATTTTCGACGTGGGTGGCAACAAATATCGCATTGTGGGTTTGGTCGCATTTCGGACGAAACGGATTTTCGTTCTGTTTGTCGGTACGCATGCTCAGTATGACGCGATTGACGTAGCAAAACTCTGATGTGAGGAGGTCGATATGTTGAATTTGAAAACTTTCCGAACCCTTCAGAGCGAAGACGAGTACAATGCCGCACTAAAGGAAGTTCGGCCGTATTTCGAGAACGAACCTGAGGAAGGCACTGAAGAAGCGGCTCATTTTGACGCGCTCGTTCTTCTGATCGAACAGTACGAAGGCAAAAACTACCCGATCCCGGCTGCGAGTCCGGTGGAGGTGGTCAAGTCGGTGATGGCTGCTAACAACTACACGCGTGCGGATCTGGTAGCCGTTATCGGCTCTAAAGCGCGGGCTGCTGATCTTCTGAACGGCAAACGCGAAATCAATCTCGAACAGATTCGAAAGCTCAGCAAGGAATGGAATATTCCTGCTGGGTCTTTGATTGGAGACGTCGCTGCCTAGTAGGTAAGATCTACAAGGCTCCTCGGCATCCGCTACAACTGCGCTCGATTCGATCCGCCATGGTCGGCTCGAGGTGGCAACTAATGAAAATTCCGGCTCTTGACCTTCAATCGATCGATTAAGAGGTCGGGAACATAGATGTCGCGCGCGGGCGCCGCCGCCTTCGGCCGCTCGCGCGAATCCGGTGCGCCATTGCCGCGCGCGAATTCGTCGCCCCGGCCATGCGGCAAGGGAAATCGTTCGTCCCGCTCGCCCAGCCGGCCGAGATCGTCCGACAGGTCAAACAGCCGCTGCGCGACGAGATGAACGACGTCCCCTTCCCGTTGGATCTTGCCGTTGATCGCCATCATCGATGCGGAGAGAAGAACGCGGCGCTGGCGCTCGAACAGTGTCGGCCAGACCACCGCGTTGACGATCCCGGTCTCATCTTCGAGGGTGAGAAACATCACGCCCTTGGCTGAGCCCGGCCGCTGGCGCACCAGCACCAGGCCGCCGGTCATCAGCCAGCGGCCGTCGCGCTCGGCCATCGCTTCGGCGCATGTCACCATCCCCTTCTGGCGAAGGTCTTTGCGGAGGAAGGCGATCGGGTGCTGGCGGAGGGTGAGGCCGGTGTGGGCGTAATCTTCGACGACCTCGTGCCCTGCCCTCATCGAGGGCAAGGCGACCGAGGGCTCCTGCACTTCCGAGACTTGGCGCGCCTCCCGCTCGGCGGTCGCGGCCCAAAGCTCAAGCGGCTCGTCGCGCAGCGCCTTGATCGCCCATAGCGCATCACGGCGTTGGAGCTGCAGTGACGGTAGGAACGCATCGGCCTCGGCCAGTTTCACCAGCGCGGCCGTCGGCACGCCGGACCGCCGCCAGAGATCGTCGGCGGAGGCGAAGGGGTCTTCGGCGCGCGCCGCGACGATGCGGGCGGCATCCACCGTCGAGAGCCCCTTCACCATGCGCAAGCCGAGGCGGACCGCGCAATGACGGCTCCCATCGACTTGCTCGAGCGTGCAGTCCCAGCGCGAGGCGTTGACGCAAACCGGCCTGATCTCGACACCGTGCTGGGCGGCATCCCTCACGATCTGGGCCGGCGCGTAAAATCCCATCGGCTGCGAGTTTAGCAAGGCCGCGCAAAAGGCGTCCGGGTGATGGCATTTGACCCAGCTCGACGCATAGGCAATGAGGGCAAAGCTGGCGGCGTGGCTTTCGGGAAAGCCGTAGCTGCCGAACCCTTCCAATTGCGAAAACGTCTGCTCGGCGAACTCGGCCGAATATCCGTTCTTGACCATGCCGGCGATCAGCTTGTCCTTGAACTTCGAGACGCCGCCGGAGAACTTGAACGTCGCCATGGATTTCCGCAACTGGTCCGCCTCCCCGCCGGTAAACCCGGCGCAGACCATGGCGACTTTCATGGCCGACTCTTGGAACAAAGGGACACCGAGGGTTTTCGAGAGCACCGCCTCCAGTTCGGGTGTCGGATAGACGACCGGCTCCTTGCCTTCGCGCCGGCGGAGATAGGGATGCACCATGTCGCCCTGGATCGGTCCGGGCCTGACAATAGCCACCTGCACGACCAGGTCGTAAAATGTGCGGGGTTTCAGGCGCGGTAACATGGACATCTGCGCCCGGCTTTCAATCTGGAAAGTGCCGAGCGTATCGGCCTTGCGGATCATGGCATAGGTGCGCGGATCCTCGGCCGGGATGGAGGCGAGGTCGCGGGCGTCACCCTTGTGCTCGGTCATCAGGGCGAAGGCCTTGGCCATGCAGGTCAGCATGCCCAAGGCCAACACGTCCACCTTCATGAATTTCAGCGCCTCTATATCGTCCTTGTCCCATTCGATGACCTGGCGATCATCCATTCGGGCAGGCTCGATCGGCACGAGATCGTCGAGTCGGTCATGGGTCAGGACGAAGCCACCTGGATGCTGGCCGAGATGGCGCGGTGCGCCCATCAGCTGCTGCGCCAGTTCGAGCGTCAGCTTCAAGCGGTAGTCGGCAGCGTTGAGGTTGTTTTCCCGGATCTGGCGTTCGGATACCCCTTCCGACCAGCCCCAGACGCCGGACGACAGCTGGCCGATCATGTCTTCGGGCAGACCGAGGGCCTTGCCGACGTCGCGCAAAGCGCCCTTCGCCCTATACCGCGTCACCGTGGAACAGAGCGCCGCCTTGCTGCGGCCGTAGGTGTTGTAGATCCACTGGATGACCTCCTCCCTCCTCTCGTGTTCAAAATCCACGTCGATGTCCGGTGGCTCATCTCGCTCCTGGCTGATGAAGCGTTCGAAGAGGAGATCGTTGGTTTCGGGGTCAATCGAGGTGACGCCCAGGCAATAGCAGACGGCGGAGTTGGCGGCCGAGCCCCTGCCCTGGCAAAGAATACCCTTCGAACGGGCGAAACGGACGATGGAGAACACGGTCAGGAAATAGGGCGCATAGTTCATGACCCGGATGAGTTCCAGCTCGTCGCGCAAGGATTTCCGGACCTTGTCGGGCACACCCTCGGGATAGCGATTGGCGGCTCCCTCCCAGGTGAACTTGACCAGCGACTGTTGCGGATCGAGGCCGGGGACGATCGCCTCTTCCGGGTATTGGTATTGCAGCTCCTTCAAGTCGAACTTGCAGCGATCGACAATCTCGCGTCCGCGCGCCAGTGCTTCCGGGTATTCGGCAAAAAGCCGGTGCATCTCCTCTGGCGCTTTCAGGTAGCGGTCGGCGTGCCTTTCGCGGTCGAAACCGACATCATCGATGGTAGTACGCGTCCGGATACAGGTCACGACGTCCTGGAGTTGGCGCCGGCCCGGCTCATGAAACAGTACGTCGTTGGTGACCACAGTGCGAACCCTGAAGCGCGCGGCCATCGTAGCGATACCGTGCAAGCGCATCCGGTCGTTGGGCCGGCGGCGCAGGCACAGGCTGACATAGGCGCGGTCGCCGAACAACTCAGCCATCTTGCGAAGCTGCACGCCGCAGGCCTCGTCGGCTTCGTCCGGCACGAGTACACCGATCATGCCGGCGGCGTGCTCGGCGACATCGGTGAAGTCGATCAGGCAGTTGCCTTTGCCGCCGCGGCTCTTGCCGAGAGACAGCAACCGGGTCAGCCGTGAATAGGCTGGCCGGTCCATCGGATAGACGAGGAACGACATGCCGTCCGTCAGGTCGAGCCGGCACCCCGCGACCAGCCGAACGCCGGTGGCCTTGGCCGCCTCCCAGGCGCGCACGATGCCGGCGAGGCTGTTGCGATCGACGACGCCGATCGCATCGATGCCGAGTGCGGCGGCCGTGGCGAACAGTTCGTCGGCGCCGGACGCCCCGCGCAAGAACGAAAAGTGTGTCGTGACCTGAAGCTCGGCATAGCGTGTCATCCGAACACCCCATGCACAAACCAGAGGTGCGAGCCTGTTTCGGGATCGATGCCGTCGCCGGCGCGATAGACCCAGTAACGCTCGCCAAGCTCGTCCTCGACCACGAAATAGTCCCTGACCGCCTGGAACTCGCGCGGCCGGCGCCACCATTCGCCGAAGATACGTTCCGGGCCGTCGGCGCGCACGACCTTCCGGCGCTTGCCGCGCCACGTAAACACCGCCGGCGGCTGGTCGGGCAGCAGCGCGATGACCTCGATGCGTTCCGGATTGGCGAAGAGCCGCGTCGGCCGCGGCCATTTCACCGCCCAGGCCTCGCCGATATCAGGAGCGGTCGCAGCGATGCGCCGGACCGAGCGCTCCGGCACGTCGGAGGCGACGGGCGCGACGCGAAACAGCCGGTGGCCGCGATTGCCGAGAATATCGACCAGCGGTGTAATGTCCGCGACCTCCTCTTCGATCAGCGACGAGGCAACCTGCCGCTCCTCCAGCGGCTCGGCGAAGACAGCTACAAGCACGAGCTTCTCGATGCCAAAGCCGGGATCGATCGTCTCGATGCGGTCGCAGAGCAGCTTCGAAAGGCGCGCCGGATCGCGGACAGGCTTGGCAAGACCGGCGCGGAGATGCTGCCTGGTGTTGTCGACGCGATGGATAAAGAGGTCGCAGCGGCGCGCGCCGAGGCCGTCTTCCGCCAGGCGAGCCGACAGCTGGGCGACAAGCCGTCGCACATATTTGGCGATGGTCTCCGGCGCACCGATTGGCTCGGCGAAATTCTTGGCAACTTCGACAAGCTCCGGCGTGCGGATCGGTTCGATCGGTTCGGCGACGCGGCCGAACATCTGATCCAGTCTGCGTCCAGGTTCCGGTCCGAAGCGCAACGTCAATGGTGCGCGCGGCATCGCAGAAAGCTGGCCGACGGTGTCGATGCCGAGCACGCGCAGGCCCCGGACGGTCTCCGTCGGCAGCCGCAGCGCGAAGATCGGCAGGTCGATGACCGCCTTCGTCACATTGTCCACCGGCACGACAGTCGTTTCCGCCGCCAATAAGCGGGCAAGCGCATGTGCGGCGCCCCAGGTGTCGGCGACAGCGGTCCGCGCCGTCAGCCCGCGGCCGCGGAGCATATTGACGAGGCCGGAGACGAGAAGTGCTTCGCCACCGCGCAGGTGATCCGCCCCTTCCGTATCGATGACAAGGCCGTCGGCGCCATCGACAGCGACGACGGGGCTATATTGCCGGAGCGCCCAGAGCGCCAACCGTTCGAGTGCTGCTGCATCCTCGGCCGGGGCTGCGTCGACCATGAGGAGATCGGCGACCATGGCCTGCGCCTTGCTGGCAGCCATCCCGATGCGCAGGCCAAGCTTCAATGCGACGGGATCGGCGGCGGAGATCCATCGCTTCGATCCGCGGCGGGCAATGACGACCAGTGGCTTGTCAGCCGGCAAGGCTTCGCCAGCGTGCCGTCTGATCCGCTCCGTCGAGAGCTGTGGGAAGTAGACAGATACGACCCTGGGCATCGGGGGCTCCAATTTCAAATTCGGCACATTCGCCGGCTTTCACGCGCATCAGTTCTGCGAGCCAGCGCGCCCTCCCGACGCCGGCAACAGGTAGTTTTTCCGACGGCAAGGTGCTGATGCGCCACCGTGTCGTCGAGGCCGTCGGCTGCCCATAGTCCGAAGCCTCATTCTGACGTCGCCATCGCCGCAGCACGATGCCCATGGCTCCGGTCTTCTCGGCGGCGAGTTGCAGGCGACGCGATGCGGTCATCGGGAGACGAACAAGCTCGCCAACCACGGCAGCAAGCCCGCCGAAGGAAAGCCCCTCCTCCATGGCGGACAGCGCCTCTTCTTCGCGGTCGCTTTCGCAAAACACGACGCGATCCGGATGGAGGCCTGCCTGGGCGACCGCGGGGAAAAACAGATCAGGGCGCGTCATGCACCAGAGAACCTTGCCGCGCGATCTCGCCGCGATGCCGGCAACGAACAACGCCGCCGCGGCCCCATCAACCGTCCCTCCCCCGCCGCCGGCGACCTCATGCAGCGCGCCGAAAGCGAGCCCTCCCCCCGGCAGTGCCCGATCAACCTCGGCGACGCCGAAAGGCAGGAACTGACTTGCGCGACGCGAGCCGCCTTCAAGCTGCTCAATGCGCTCGCGAAGCTCTGCCAGCACGGGGTTGAGGGCATGGTTGGCCACGGCAGAATTGTTGCTCCTTCAGGGTTTTCAGCGGTTCTCTAAACTGATATGTTCATTATTTGTTCCGATTGCCCAACTGAGTCAATCGGGCCTTCGCTCCGGAAATCGCCCCTCGGCTAAGTCGTTGAAACGAATCCCTTAGCTGCATCAAGGAGATATCCAGTGATCGGAGAGGTAGGAAATTTTTCTTAGGCATGCTGGGGACAAATGGCGGCGGCGCATCTCGAAAAACTCAACGACCGGCAACGCGAAGCCGTCGAGCACGGTATCGGCCTGCCGGACGGAAAGATCGGCGGCCCGCTGCTGATCATCGCCGGCGCTGGGAGCGGCAAGACCAACACGCTGGCACACCGCGTCGCGCATCTGATCGTCAACGGCGCCGACCCCCGCCGTATCCTGTTGATGACGTTTTCCCGGCGCGCGGCGTCGGAGATGGCGCGCCGGGTGCAGCGCATCTGCCGCCAAGTGCTGGGCGACAACGCCGCAATCCTGACCGATGCACTCGCCTGGGCGGGAACGTTCCATGGCATCGGCGCGCGGCTCTTGCGGATGTATGCCGAGCAGATCGGCCTCAGCGTCGATTTTACGATCCACGACCGCGAAGACAGCGCCGACCTGATGAACCTCGTTCGGCATGACCTTGGCTTTTCCGCCAAGCAGAGCCGGTTCCCCACCAAGAGCACCTGCATCGCCATCTACTCCCGCGTCGTCAATTCCGAGGCGTCGATCAAGGAGATCCTGAAATCCTCCTATCCCTGGGTGCTCGAATGGGAAGACGAGCTGAAGCAGCTCTTTGCCGCCTACACCGAGGCCAAACAGGCACAGAACGTTCTGGATTACGACGATCTGCTGCTCTACTGGGCGCAGATGGTGTCCGAACCGGAGCTGGCGGACGATGTCGGCAAGCGCTTCGATCATATCCTTGTTGACGAGTACCAGGACACCAATCGCCTGCAGGCGTCGATCCTGACGTCGCTGGCGCCCGGCGGCCGCGGCCTTACCGTCGTGGGCGACGATGCGCAGTCGATCTATTCCTTTCGTGCGGCAACCATCCGCAACATTCTCGACTTCCCGCAGGAATTCTCACCGCGCTCGGCCGACGTCATCACGCTCGACCGCAACTATCGTTCGACGCAGCCGATCCTGGCCGCCGCCAATGCCGTCATCGAACTGGCACGCGAGCGATATACGAAAAACCTATGGACCGACCGCGCCTCCGAGCAACGGCCGATGCTAGTCACGGTCAAGGATGAGATCGATCAGGCTGCCTATATCGTCGAGCAGGTGCTCGCCAATCGGGAAATTGGCCTCACCTTGAAGCAGCAGGCCGTGCTGTTCAGAACGTCAAGCCATAGTAGCGCGTTGGAAATCGAACTCACGCGTCGCAACATTCCCTTCGTCAAATTTGGTGGGCTCAAGTTCCTGGACGCAGCACATGTGAAGGATTTGCTGGCGGTTATGCGGTTTGCGCAGAACCCCCGTGACCGCGTGGCTGGCTTCCGGGTGCTGAAACTGCTGCCCGGTATCGGGCCGCAGACCGCCGGCAAGATCCTCGACACGATCACAGCCGATCCGGAGCCTTTGCAGTCGCTGGCGGAAATCCCGCCACCGGCCAAGACGGGCGACGATTGGTCGGCCTTTGTCACGTTGGTCACCGCCCTGCGGAAAGCCGAGGCAGATTGGCCGGCGGAGATAGGCACGGTGCGGATGTGGTATGAGCCCCATCTCGACCGCATCCATGAGGATGCCGATACCCGCAAGGACGATCTCGTCCAGCTCGAGCAGATTGCCAGCGGCTATGCCAGCCGCGAGCGTTTCCTGACCGAGCTGACCTTGGACCCGCCAGACGCAACCAGCGACCAGGCCGGCGTGCCGCTGCTGGATGAGGATTATCTTATCCTTTCGACGATCCATTCGGCCAAGGGGCAGGAGTGGCGCGCGGTGTTCATGCTCAACGTCGTCGACGGCTGCATCCCGTCCGACCTCGGCGCCGGCACCACCCCGGAACTCGAAGAGGAGCGTCGGCTCCTCTATGTCGGCATGACGCGCGCGCGCGACAATCTCACCTTAGTTACGCCGCAGCGCTTCTTCACGCATGGCCAGAACGCCCAGGGCGACCGGCATGTCTATGCCTCGCGGACACGCTTCATCCCCGCGACGCTGTTGCAGTATTTCGAGACGGCAACCTGGCCGAAGGTCTCGGCCGCGGCCAGTGAACGCAGCGCAAAGCAGATCCGCGTCGATGTTCGCGAGCGCATGCGGTCGATGTGGAAGTGATATGAGCGAAGACGCCGCGCCATCGACGAGAAAGATCATCCATGTCGACATGGACGCCTTCTATGCGTCGGTCGAGCAGCGCGACAATCCCGAGCTTCGCGGAAAGCCGGTCGCCGTCGGTGGCTCGGCGGCGCGTGGTGTCGTTGCAGCGGCGAGCTACGAGGCACGTGCCTTCGGCGTCCGATCCGCTTTGCCTTCGGTGACGGCCAAACGCCGCTGCCCGGACCTGATTTTCGTGCCGCCGCGCTTCGACGTCTACCGCGCCGTTTCCGCCCAGATCCGCGAGATTTTTTCCGAGCACACCGATCTGATCGAGCCATTGTCACTCGACGAGGCCTATCTCGATGTCACGGATAACAAGCAGGGCATCCCGGTGGCGACAGAGATTGCCAGCCTGATCCGGGCGCGCATCAAGGACGTGACCGGGCTCAATGCCTCGGCCGGCATCTCCTACTGCAAGTTCCTCGCGAAGATGGCCTCGGACCTCAACAAGCCCAACGGCCAGGCTGTCATCACACCCAAAAACGGGCCGGCCTTCGTGGAGGCGCTGGCCGTCAAGAAGTTCCACGGCGTCGGGCCGGCAACCGCCGCCAAGATGGAGCGCCTTGGCATCCTGACCGGTGCGGATCTCCAGGCGAAATCGTTGTCCTGGCTGCAAGAGCACTTCGGCAAGTCGGGTGCCTGGTACTACAACATCTCCCGCGGCATCGATAACCGGACCGTCCAGCCTGATCGGCCACGCAAGTCCGTCGGCGCCGAAGATACCTTCATGGTCGATATCGTCGATCTTAACGCCGCCCGCGCCGAAATCACGTCGCTCGCCGCCAAGGTCTGGCGCCATTGCGAGAGCAAGGGTCTCCATGGACGCACGGTGACGCTGAAGGTTAAATATGCCGACTTCCAGATCATCACCCGCAGCAGGACGGCGGCGACGCCGATCGGCACGTTGGATGACCTCGAAGCCATCACGCAGTCGCTGCTTGAGCCCTTGTTTCCTACGCCCAAAGGCGTCCGCCTGCTCGGCGTCACGCTCTCATCCTTCATCGATGACGAGGGAACCGAGACGGACCAGCTCGAATTGCAGATCTAATCGTCCGCGGCAGCGGCGGCGGGTCGAAATCGGCGCCGGGAGCCTTACATTCCAACGGGTAGGTTCACAACGCCATGCAAGCGGCCGGCCAGTCGGAGGCGCCATGTGCAATGACTATCGCCTGATGGTCGAACTAGCCTCGGTTATCGAGGAGTTCGAGCACCTGAAGATCAAGATCCGGTTTCCCGAGGGGCGGCCCAATATCGAGGCGCGCGAGGACATCAAGATCACCGATACCGCGCCGATCGTCCGGAGCGTCGAAAGCGAGCGTGGCGCCGGCGAGCTCGTCCAGCGTCGATGGAGCTGGCCGAGCCCGACCAGAAAGCCGGTCTATAACTTTCGTTCCGAAGACCGGGAGTTCGCCTCCAACAGGTGCCTCATCGTCGCGGACGGCTTCTACGAATCTATGTGGACACTTTGGAGGGCTCTGACGGGAGGGAACGATGCATGTCGTTCGGCGACGGGAGAACAACCAATATGAATTAGTCGACGAGACCGGCGTCGCCGATCCACTTGCGGCCAGTTTTGCGACCGGCCTAATTGGTCGAGGCTGCTCGCCGCATACCGTGGCGGCCTACCTTTACGACCTTCGGCTTTTCTATCGCTTCCTTGCGGAGACCGGCCTTACGCTGTCCAGCTTCCGTGTCGCACATAGCGTAGAACTCCTGGCTTGGCTCGGCGCCGTCCCGTGTCCCCGTGCCCGGATCACATCCTTTCCTTCAGCAGTGCGCACGACGTTGTCGCCGACGAGCATCAACCGGGCGATGGCGGCAATATCGAGCTTCTTTGACCATCTCGCGCTGGCCGACCTTGCTGGCGTCTACCGCAATCCTCTTGCAACGACGCAGGAACTCGCGCGTGGCGGTATCTCGCGCAGGCGCGCCCGCGGCGCACGACGTTTGAAGCGCATCGAGCGCGTACCGCGGCCAATGACACGCGAACAGGTGGATAAATTGCTGGACGTGATTGACCGGCCGCGGGATCGAGCGATGATCCTCATCATGCTTCAGGGCGGCCTCAGGCCCGGCGAAGTTCTGAACCTGCAGCTCGACGATATCGAATATGGTCGGCGGCGTGTCACGGTTCGACATCGCACCGACCATCCGAAGGGTGTTCGGACAAAGAGCCGAACCGAGCGCGTTGTTGACGTTCACGAGCCGGAAGCGCTCGCAGCTACAAGCCGCTATGTCCTTGAGGAACGTCCCCGGAATGCGCCCACACGCCATCTCTTTCTGGTCTGCGGCAAGGGCAAACACGCCAATGAAGCGCTCAGCTATGCGGCGCTCGTCAAGATGTTCAAACGACGCTGTGCGGCCGCGGGCCTGACGGAGCCCTGGATCACACCACATGCGCTCCGCCATACGCATGCGACCTGGCTGTGGGAGGGCGGTATGCGCGAACTCGCCCTGCAAAAGCGGCTGGGCCATGTGTCGTTCGAGTCCACGAGAACCTACACGCGCGTCAGCGACGCCGTTATGCTGGAAGATTATCGCCGCGCCCTCTCCAGGAGATGTGAGGAGCAAGCCGATGCTGAGCAAGACTGAGGAAGCGCCAGGACGAGGCCACGCGCTTGACGCTTATCGCGCATTTCTTGGGGACGAGCAGCGAGGGCTGTATCAACGGATGTGCCACGCGCGCCGTTTCGCGCGGCTCTATCCCGACCTCGATCAATGGAGCGCTGCGCCTCTCCAAGAGCGCATCGGCTCGAATGCAGTCCACCGAGGCACCGGCTGGGCGCGCTTTAAGGGCCGCCAGTACATCTACTTTCTCGTGTCGATCGGCCGGATCGAATTGGACTGGGCCTGGATTCTCGCGGTCGGCTGTCATTTCCTGAAAGGCATCCTATCGACGCGTGCCGTGGCCTTGGGAAAGCGGCTGTCGGACCGACTGGAAGAACTCGGCTTCAGTTCTCCGGGACGCAGTATTCCTCGGCCCTTCCGATACTTCTATCTGCGCTATGGCGAGGCGTTCCTCACGCCCAACCGACAGCATTTCGACGAATTCGCCGCTGCTTCCGCAGAGCTGTTGAGCCGACCTGATCTGGCTGATTTCGTCGACGTCGAGCACCTTCAACGCCGTTACAACGTTCTCCACGCTAATTGCCATTTGATGCATCTCGCTCTCTACCATGAGGGCTTGATGACGAGGCCTCCACAGCGCACGCGTATCGAGCCGACGAAGCACCGGGTAAAACCTGCGATGGCGGCGCTTCTGAAGCGATACCGGGAAACCCGAGAAGCAACCGGGGCAAGGCCCACCACGGCTGTCAGGTATGAGGCGTACGGACGTCACCTTGCTGACTGGCTGTGGGACAATCACCCCGAGGTGAGTTCGTTTGCGGAGCTGACGCGAGAGCAGATCTTGCAGTATGCGAAGAGTTTGGTCGATCAAGGCGCGTCGATCGATTCAAGGATCTCGCGGCTCTCGGGCCTTTCCGTCATGTTCCACGACGCAACCGCATGGGAATGGCCGGGCGCCCCGCTGCGGCCCCTCCTCGGCGCGCGTGACCTGCCAAGGCGGGTCAACCGGATGCCGCGGTTCATCCCGAGCAAGGATCTCGATCTTCTCATGGAGGCCGTTCGCAACCTGCCCGACATCTACCAGCGCGTAGCACTGATCGTCGCGCGCTGGAGCGGAGCGCGTCGCTCGGAGATTACCCGTCTCGAACTGGATTGCCTCGATGCCTACCAGGATGGAACGCCAAGGTTGCGCATTCCCGCCGGCAAGACCGGAAAGGAGCGGTTGATTCCCCTTCATCCCGAAGCGGCGGCCGCTATCCGGGAGCTGCAAGCGCTTGATCCGCCTGGACGTGGATTCGCCGATGAGCGAACCGGAGTTGTAGTCAGGCGCCTGTTTTCGATGAAGGGACGATGTCTCTCCTCTGACTTCCTATTCGAAGATTCACTGAGTACGGCCTGCCAAGCAGCCGGCCTCGTCGACAACGAAGGCAGACCAAAATACTCGGCACATCGTTTCCGCCACACGATTGGTACGGAACTGATCGAAGGCGGCGCCCGGGTTCATACCGTCATGAAGATGCTCGGGCATACGAGCACGGGGATGACCCTAGTCTATGCCCATCTTAGCGATGCAAGCGTACGCCAGGACTATATGAAGGTACTCGGCCCGGGAGCAGTTGTCGCCGGCTCGCTTGCCGAGGCGCTCAGGACTAGGGCCATGCCAGACGACTCGCTCGCCTGGCTGAAGACAAATTTCTTCCGGACGGAATTGGAACTCGGCCATTGCCTTCGCCTCCCCGAGGAAGGGCCATGCGAATGCGACATGTATCTCACCTGCGCGAAGTTCGTAACAACGCCGGAATATGCACCGCGTTTGCGGGAGCGCCGGTTGCGCGAGATCGCCCTTGCGGATGACGCGCAGGCCAAGGGGTTTCAGCGGGAGGCCGAGCGCCACGACTGCACACGCCGTCGCGTCGAACAGTTGCTTACCGAACTCGGCGAGCAATGGTGATCCATAGCTTGATCTTGATCGCGGCCATCACGAGGGCTTGACATAATTCATATATCCAATAATCTCGATATATGGATAGTAATTCAGCAATCGCGGCGCTCGGCGCCTTGGCCCAGACCACACGGCTGGAGACCTTCCGGCTTCTCGTGCGGCACGAACCCGACGGCATCCCTGCTGGCGAACTGGCCCGCCTCATCGACGTGCCGCAGAACACGATGTCGGCGCATCTCGCCACGCTGTCGCGGGCGGGCCTAGTCACGAGCGAGCGGCAGAGCCGGTCGATCATCTACCGGGCAGACCTCAACGGCCTGCGCGAGTTGACGCTGTTCCTGCTAAAGGACTGCTGCGGCGGATCGACGGAGCTGTGCGCCCCGCTGATCGCCGAGTTGGCGCCCTGCTGCAGCCCGGAGGCGAAGGTGTCATGAACACCATCAGGCTGGAGCAGGTTACTGGCAATGATACCGACCTCAAGGCGGCGTTGACGGACGCCCGTCTGCCGACCGACGACATCGAGGATGACGGCCGGACCTTCTTCAAGGCGCGGTCGGCGGATGGGCAGATCATTGGCTTCTCTGGTGTTGAGCGCTGCGATGGCGATTACCTCCTTCGTTCAGTCGTCGTGTATCCGGATCGGCGCGGAACTGGCCTCGGCGAAGCCCTCGTCGAGGTGACGGTGGCGAGTCTCGACCCTGGCGCCGCCGTGTTCCTTGCAACGACGAGCGCGGCGCAGTTCTTTGCGCGCCTCGGATTTTCTGAAGTCCAGCGGGACAGCGTGCCCGCTGCGGTGCTGGCAACACGCCAGCTTTCCGCCATCTGCCCATCGTCAGCGACCATCATGAGGCTCACAAGGCCGCCGACCTAACCACGGACCACGACCATGACCGACAAGACCTACAACGTGCTGTTCCTCTGCACGGGCAATTCCGCTCGCTCTATTCTCGCCGAATCCATCCTCAACAAGGAAGGCGGCAGACGGTTCAAAGCCTATTCCGCCGGCAGCCAGCCGAAGGGGGAAGTCAATCCGCATGCCCTGACGGAACTCGAAGCACTCGGCTATCCCTCGACGGGCTTCTCGTCGAAGAGTTGGGATGTGTTCGCAGAACCCAATGCCCCACAGATGGATTTCATCTTCACCGTCTGCGACAGCGCCGCCGGCGAGGCCTGCCCGGTCTGGATCGGCCATCCGATGACCGCCCATTGGGGCGTCGAGGACCCGGCCGCCGTCGTTGGATCGGAAGTCGAGATCCAGCGCGCCTTCGCCCAGGCCGCCCGCTTCCTCAAGAACCGCATCACGGCCTTCATCAACCTCCCGCTTGCCTCGATCGATCGCATGGCGCTGGAGACTAGGCTCCGCCAGATCGGCACAATGGAGGGATCAACGACGCCCGAAGGAAAGTCGGCCTGATGTCCACATTCGAACGCTATCTCACCATCTGGGTCTTCCTCTGCATCATCGTCGGCGTCGCCCTCGGCCATTTCATGCCCGATCTCTTCCAGATCATCGGCGCGGCCGAGGTCGCTGAGGTGAACATCCCCGTGGCGATCCTGATCTGGCTGATGATCATCCCGATGCTGCTGAAGATCGATTTCCGGTCGCTGGTGCAGGTCAGCACCTACTGGCGCGGCATCGGCGTAACCCTGTTCATCAATTGGGCGGTCAAGCCGTTCTCGATGGCGCTGCTCGGCTGGCTGTTCATCGGCTGGCTGTTCCGCCCCTACCTGCCTGCCGACCAGATCGACTCCTATATCGCGGGACTGATCATCCTCGCCGCTGCTCCCTGCACGGCCATGGTCTTCGTCTGGAGCAACCTGACGCGTGGCGAGCCGCTGTTCACCCTCTCGCAGGTCGCGCTGAACGACGCGATCATGGTCGTCGCTTTCGCGCCGATCGTCGGCCTGCTGCTCGGCCTCTCCGCCATCACCGTGCCGTGGGACACGCTTGTTGTGTCCGTTGCCCTCTATATCGTCGTGCCCGTCATTATCGCTCAGATCATCCGCCGCCGGCTCACGGCTGACGGAACGACGCGGGCACTGGACGGCATGCTCGCGAAGTTGCAGCCGGTGTCGCTGGTGGCACTTCTCGTAACCCTGATCCTGCTCTTCGCCTTCCAGGGTGAGCAGATCATCGCCCAGCCCGCCGTCATCGGCTTGCTCGCCGTGCCGATCCTGATCCAGGTTTATTTCAACTCCGGGCTCGCCTATCTCCTCAACCGGATGACCGGCGAACGGCATTGCGTTGCCGGCCCGTCGGCTCTGATCGGCGCCAGCAACTTCTTCGAGCTCGCGGTCGCAGCTGCCATCAGCCTGTTCGGCTTCCAGTCCGGCGCAGCGCTCGCCACCGTCGTCGGCGTGCTCATCGAAGTGCCGGTGATGCTGTCGGTCGTGTGGATCGTGAACCGCTCGAAGGATTGGTACGAGGCTGCCCCCGCCGTTTCCCGAACCGCTGTCACCGAAAGGCACTGACCATGGATGCCACCATCTACCATAACCCCGCCTGCGGAACGTCCCGCAACACGCTGGCGCTGATCCGCGCGGCCGGGATCGAACCGACCGTTATCGAATATCTTCAGGAGCCGCCAACGCGCGATCAGCTCGCAACGATGATCGCCGACGCCAGGCTGTCGGTCCGGGAAGCCATTCGCGAGAAGGGCACGCCCTATGCCGAACTCGGTCTCGACAACCCGGACCTCACCGACGAGCAGTTGCTCGATGCGATGGTCGCGACACCGATCCTCATCAACCGCCCCTTCGTCGTGACCCCGCTCGGCACGAGGCTGGCCCGCCCGTCCGAGGCCGTGCTCGACATCCTGCCCGACACCTTCAAGGGGCCGTTCTTCAAGGAGGATGGCGAACAGGTTCTCGACCAGGAAGGAAAGCGCATTGCCTGACACGTTCCCCGCTTTGCAGGATCAGCACCTGCGCACGACCGACGTCGATGCCCTGCGCCCTTCGTTCTCGACGCACAAGCCCCGTATCCTGATCCTGTACGGCTCGCTGCGCGAGATCTCGTACAGCCGCTTGCTTGCCTTCGAGGGCCGCCGGTTGCTCGAACGGCTGGGATGCGAGGTTCGAATCTTCGACCCGAAGGGCTTGCCGCTACCGGATGAAGCGCCGGCAAGCCATCCGAAGGTGCAGGAGCTGCGCGAGCTTTCGCAATGGTCGGAAGGCCAGGTCTGGGTGAGCCCGGAACGCCACGGCGCGATGACCGGCATCATGAAGTCGCAGATCGACTGGATACCGCTCTCGGTAGGATCGGTCCGGCCGACGCAGGGAAAGACGCTCGCCGTCATGGAGGTTTCCGGCGGCAGCCAGTCCTTCAATGCCGTGAACCAGATGCGCATCCTCGGCCGCTGGATGCGGATGATCACCATTCCGAACCAATCCTCGGTCGCCAAAGCCTATCAGGAATTCGACGCCGATGGCCGGATGAAGCCCTCGTCCTATTACGACCGGGTGGTGGACGTCTGCGAAGAACTGGTGAAGTTCACCATTCTCACGCGGGATGCTTCCGCCTACCTCACCGACCGCTACAGCGAGCGCAAGGAACAGGCGGCCGAGCTTGAGAAGCGTGTATCGTTGCGGTCAATTTGACGGGCTCGGCGCGGCGACGAGGCTTCGCTTTGTCGCCAGCGCTACCGCCACAAACGCCGCAATGCCGATCGAGCCAAGCGCGGCGCTCAGGATGAGCGATGCGCCTATGCCGAACTGCTCCATCGTCGCGGCGAAGGCGAAGGGGGCCGCAGCGCCGGCAGCCAGCCGCGAGGCGGCCATCTTGCCGGTGAGTGCGCCGTATCCATCCGAGCCGAACAGGTAGAGCGGCAAGCTGCCCTGTGCGATGCTGTTGATGCCCGATCCGAGGCCGAGGCAAATCGAGAAGGCAACCGCGCCGGGGAGCCAGTTGCCGGAAAGCGCCAGAATGACAACGCTCAGCACCATGAAGACCGCGGAGAGAACCGCAAGGCCCGGTGGTGCAAGCCGCGTGCCGAAGATCATGTTGATCAGTCGGCTGAGAACCTGCGCCGGGCCGAACAGCGAACCGATGACCACGGCGGCGCTTCCGAATCCGAGCGCACCGAGCATCGGCACCATATGCGCCAGCATCGCTCCAAGGGTGAAGCTCAGCAACGCGAATGCAGCCGACACCACGATCACCGCGCCGCGCCGGTGCTCGCGCGGAACAGCCCCGACGACAGGTTCACGAATGGGTCTTTGCCCGCCGGCCGCAGCCACCTTTCCCTTCCGCATGATCCAGACGTGGAACGGCATGCAGACGAGAAGGTTGAGCCCGGCATAGACGAGGTAGATTTCCCGCCACGAGAGATAGCCGAGCAGCACCGTGGCAATCGGCCAGAAGATCGTCGAGGCAAATCCCGCGATCAGCGTGAGATAGGTGATGCTTCGTGATGCGGAGCGTGGATCGGCTTCCACCAGCGCGGCGAAGGCGGCTTGGTACTGGACCATGCCGGACGATATCTCCAACAGGACGATGGCCAGCGCGAAGACTGCCACCGACGGCGACCAAGCGCAGAGGATCAGGGTCAACGCGGACAGCACAGAGCCAATCGCCATGACGGTCGCAGCCCCAATGCGATCCATCTGCCGCCCAATATACGGCGCGGACAGGCCACCAACGAACAGCGAGGCCGAGAATACGGCAAACACCTGCGCGACGGTGATACCGAGATCCGCCGCCATGCCGGGCGCCAGGATGCTGAAGCTGTAATATAGGGTGCCGTAGCCAATGATCTGGGTCAGGCCGAGCGCGGCGACGATGCCGACGGGAACATTCGCGCTACGCAATGACGTCGCCCCTGATCCCGGCGGTATCCGTCTTGCAGCAGCCATCGGACCGTTCGACACCCTCTCGGACCATCGGATGGCCGGCGCAGCAGTCCTCCATGAGGAACGTCACGAGATCGGCCAGCACATCGTAACTGGCGCTATAGACGATCGAGCGGGATTCTCGCCGCTGCGCGATCAGGCCCGATCGCTCCAGTTCCTTCAGATGGAAGGACACATTCGAAGGCGACACACCCATTCGTTCGGCGATCAGGCCGGCGGCCATCCCATCCGGTCCGACGACGACCAGCGTGCGGACGATGGCGAGGCGGGTTTCCTGCGACAGGGCTGCGAATGACGTGAGGGCTTGACGCTCGTCCATATTTCAATAATCCTTGAATCATTGAACAACAGGAGTAGCGCACATGAATGCGATCGACAAGGCTGTTTCGTCCGATATCACGCTTGGCCAGCTTCTTGACGGCCTTGCGGCTGCGCCCGAGGCGTCGCTGGTGTTTCTCTACGAAGGTCAGCCGGTTAAGGCAGGCTATCATGTCACCGAGGTCAAGGCGGGAGCTTTTTCGGCGCTCGACTGCGGCGCCAATCCAGAAGCCTGGTCGGAGATGTTCGTCCAGCTTTGGGATATTGACGAGGATGGACGGAGCCACATGCCCGCCGGCAAGTTCTCGGCGATCATCCGGAAGGTTTCCGATCACGTCCGGCTCGATCCGGCGGCCAAGCTCACTTTCGAGGTCAGCGACGGGAGCCGGCCGATGGCGCTTTATTGCGCATCGTCGCCGCGCTTGGCTGACGGCAGGTTCGAGGTGGCGCTGGCGGCGCGGCCGTCGAGCTGCAAGCCGCGCGACCGATGGCTGGCGGAGCAGGCGACCGCAACGAACTCTTGCTGCGCGCCGGCAACGGGCGGCTCAAAGTGCTGCGCCTGACGGTCGCGCCTTCTAGGATCGCAGAAAGTCGCGGATGCCGAGACCAGCCTTCGTGTCTCTTTCGTAGCGACACACCACAACCGCTTTCGTCCGAACCAGCGGACCCGGCGGACACCTTGCCGACCACGATCTGCTGGGCGGCGCGCCCCGCCATGAGCATGGCAAGCATGTCCTTACGGTACCCCAGCGTATCAGCATTTGCCTAAACCCGCAATCTTCCAACCTATCGGTCCCACCAATTGTGGGTTGCTATGATCCGGGCCGACTTCATGGCCTGAGTAAAGTCGTAGGAGCTACGGCGGTTAAGAAATTCCTACATTAAGCAACCTGTGATGAAATAAACAGCAGAGAGATCAGAAATTAAACTTGATAAATTTCAAAAGGTTAAGCGTGCAAATCCGCGCCTCTCACGTTCTGGCGCATTCTCCACATCAACTGTCGCGATATGAAATCTTGGGTTGAATGGAATTTGGAAGCCGATACGGGGTCCCGTTACAACGTCGATTGACAAGAATAGCTGGCCAAAGTCCAGCCACCACCAGGAGGCACGGCCATTTTCCGGTCCTGTCAGTCCGAATTGTGCGATTGCTTCAAACTTTGCCCATAAACCTCAGGAACCCTTCGACAGGTCTCCCGGCCTGCCGAAAAAAGAGGTCCTGTCGCTATCGGCCGGACTCCGCCCGAGGCGTCTCGCAGAAGAAACAGCACGTCTAGGCCAAGGTGCTGGGCAAGCTCGGTCCCGGACGTCGGACCGAGAACCGTCAACGCGGTCGCCCAGGCATCGGCTTCAGCGCAGGTTCGCGCGACGACCGTGACCGAAGCGGGCGACGACAGTAGCGGCGCACCGCGGCGCGGATTCATGGTGTGCGAGAGACGGCGACCGTTCACGACAGTCCAATGCCGGTAATCGCCAGAGGTGGCGACCGCAGCCTCCTGCAAGGCGAGGACGGAGTGCGGCGCTCGACGGGCCGCGTCGGGACCTTCTACGGCAATGTTCCACGGTTCACCATCGGGGCGCAGACCGAGCGCCCTCATCTCGCCGTCAATTCCCACGAGGCCGGAAGTTATGCCGAAGCGCCCGAGGATCGCGACCAGCCGGTCGACGCCATATCCCTTGGCAATGCCGTTGAGGTCGATCGTGATCGGCGCGCGCTTGCGCACCGCCGCGCGAACAGGATCGAGCTCGAGCGCCACATGGGCGGGTTGGCGCGATGTCGCGAGTGCCTTCCGGATCAGGGCCCGGTCGGCCGCTTGCGGGCCAAAACCCCAGGCAACGACCGCATCGCCCACGCCGATATCGAAAGCTCCGCCCGACGCACGGCCGATTTCGAGCGCAAGATGCAGAACGTCTGCCAGACGCGCCGGCACATCGATCCAGTCGCCGACGGGACCGGCGTTCAACCTCATCAGAGCGCTGTCGGGCTTCCAGGTGGACATCTGCGCGTCCACCTCGTCCATTTCCGCCTGAAGAGCGTGTCGAACCGGCTCCGGATCGAACCCTGCCTCCGTGTAGAACAGCGCGGACCAGCGCGTTCCCATGGTCGGTCCGTTGAGCGCGTGCCTCATCGGATCAGTAGACGTCTTCGACATAGCGTCCCTCCGCCTTGAGCAGGGCCGGCGTCAACCCTACCGGCGCGAGAATCTCGGCAAGCGCCGCCGAAACGCCGACGGCCATATCCCGCCCACCACAGACCATGATGCGCGCGCCGCTGCGGATCAGGGCTGCGATCTGGGCGGCATCCTCAAGAAGAGCGTGCTGGACATAGCGCGGCATCCGCCCGCGCGAGCAGGCCCCGACGAGCCGGTGAAGGCGCCCTTCGCGATGCCAGCGCGTCAGTTCGTCCTTGTAGAGGAAATCGCTGGCAGGATGACGCATTCCGAAGAACAGGTGGATCGGACGGCGACGCGCATTGGCGCGCACGAAGCCCGCCAGCGGCCCTATCCCTGTTCCAGCTCCGATCAGGATCAACGGTATCCTGCTCCTGCCGGCATGGAAGCCGGGATTGGTTCGGATGAATGCGCGAACGGCACATCCTGGCTCCAGATTGAAGAGCTGCCCGGAACAGAGCCCCGCCGGATGCTTCTTCACGACGATCTCGATGAAGCCATCGCGCCGTCCCGAAGCCAGCGAGTAGAACCGTGGAACGGACGAGCCCTCGGGCAGCACGCCGAGAAGATCGCCTGCCGAATATCGACCGAAGCCACGCCCGGCCAACCGATGCCAGAACGGGACTTTGGGCAGCACGAACCGCAGGATCACTGTCGGAGCTTGCACCTCCGCGCCGTATTCGCGTCGCGAAACGAGGGTCAATGGGGAGGCCGCCAGCAAGGCTGGCCGATGGACAAGCTCCAGCCCGATCCCTATTGCCTCGCCCAGCGATCGTCCCCAACGGGCAAAATCCTGCGGCGACTGCCGGTCGACGGTTTCGTATGGGATGAGCGTGCTCCACCCTCGCGCCTCGGCGGCCCTCGCAACGACCTGGGCAAAAGCGCAGTAGGCCGGGAAGCTGCGGTCACCGAAGCCGAGCACGGCGATCGGAATGGTTGGCTCTACCGGCAGGGTTTGCAGGCGATCGAGAAACCCCCGCGCCGAAGCGGGCGCATCGCCATCGCCATAGGTTGCCGCAAGAATGAGAACGCGCCGGGCATGCCGGTAGCGTTCAGGATCGAATGACGACATCGGCGCGGTGTGAACCGCCTGCCCGAGCTTCGTCAGCGCGGCGTGCAGTGTCGCAGCGAAGCTCCATGTGCTGCCGCTCTCGCTGCCGACAAGCAGGATCGTTTCCGCACGTCCAGCCGTTACATTGCCGTGAATCCGTGGCCGCCCGCGCCGACCCGCCAGCCACAGGATGAGGCCGGTGCCCGCCATCGCCGGCACGCCGAGCGCCATCATGCCGAGCACGAGGCCCAAGGTGGCCGCGCCTCGACCGGTATGCAGCATATAGATAGTCTCCGAGAGACGCTGCCATCCGGTCAGGTCGCTCCAGGCCAGCAGCACGCCGGTGCCCTGATCCAGATAGCCCGTGCCGCGATCCGTCTTCAGCGTGAAGACATCCGTCGCATCGGCCGGATCGGGAAACGCCAGGCTGCGCAGTTCGGTGACCGGTGTCCGTTTCAGCAGATCCATATGCGATGCGGCCATGCCGGTCCGGCCGCTCGCCTCGATGTGGGCGACGGGAGATGTGGCCGCGTCGGGAAGGAGATCGAATGTCGATGCCGTCATCCACAATGCGGTGGCCGAGGACAAGACGAGGCCTGCGACGGCGACGCGCGCGATCTCGACATGCAATCTTCCGGCGAGCGGCCCGCGTATCGGCGCGAACCATCGCCGCCAGCCGCCGGCCCTGCGGGCGACGAGCATAGTGCCGGACACAGCCAAGACCAGCATGGCGGCAGCGCCCACTGCCGCTGCGATACGCCCGCCGTCACCGAGAAAGAGCGACCGGTGCAGACCGGTAAGCCACTGCTCGACGGCATTCGGATCGCTGGAGGCGACACCCAGCCCTGTTGCGGGATCGATGATGGCGGCCTGAGGCGCCCCACCCTCAAACCAGTAGGCGGTGATCTTGCCGGAGGGCGCGCGACGTATCTGTTCTATTTGAGGGTGGATGGCGAGGATACGTCCGGCCAGCGTCCCGACGGAAAGCCCTGCCTCGGCCTGCGGGGCGGACAACCGTTCGGCGGCGGGAAACAGCGAGAGTGCTGCACCGCTAAGGCTCAAGACCAGCAGAAAAAGAGCGGCCAGAAGGCCTGGCCAGCGATGGATGACACGGATCATGTCGTCCACCGCCTAGAAGGAGTAGGCAACGGTCGAGACGTAGCGTCGACCGCGAACGGTCGTCTTCGTGCCCGCAGTGGTCAGGGGAACGGCGACCTCGTTGGGGCTGTCACGCATGTCCTCCACGGCTGCGTCGACATGCAGCGTGTAACCTGCGTCGAAAAGCGCATCGGCAAGGTCGAGCGAGATCTCCAGCGTGCGCCCCGCACCGACGCTAGCGCCGGTAATGCCGTCGATACCGGCGCGGCCGCCAGTGGCGCGATACCAGCCCGATAGATGCTCGTAATATTTGGACTTGCCGCCAGCGACCCAGAGCGTGCCGGCATATTTGCCCTGGGGATCGGTGACGTAGAGCGCGAGATAGGCGCCGTCGCCGCCATAGTTGGTCAGCGTTGTGGTCAATGTCACCGGCCGGGCCATGGCGAGGCCAGGGAACGTGAGGGCGGTTGTCATGGCGAGAGCTGCGAGAAGCGATTTCATGTCGGCTTGCCTTCTGCGAGGAAACGGTGTCCGGGTCGTCGCAGAGCGCCGACCCGTCCTCGTCACTGTGGCGAAGCCGCCTGAGGGCTGCCTGACGGCCATCGGGATTTTCCGTCAGCACTTCGTCAGGAAACATCGGACACGGTCAGGTCCGCAGCAGATGCAGGAGCGACCGGCCTGTCGGCAGGCCAGCCGCGAAAGCTCCGGGGACTGAACAAGACGGCAGCCAGCCACGCTCCGCTCAGGCGCGTGGCTGGCTGCCGCTGCGTTAGCGCGGAGACATCCGCTGCAACGTCCCGTCGCGCAGGACGTACTGGTGCCAGACCGCCATCGCGGCATGCAGTCCGGCAAGGTAGAGGATGATCGTGCCGGCATTCTCATGAATGTCCGCGATCAGGCCCGGTGCGCCCTGCACCCGCTCGGTGATCGCCGGAAGCTGGAAGCCGAAGAAAGAAACGGGAACACCGAGGCGCGACGCCGCGTACCAACCGCTCAACGGCAGGGCAATGAGGAACAGATACAACAGCACATGTCCGGCTTTGACGGCAAGGGCGAGACGGCCATTGGACTGCGGCGCGTCCGGGGTTCCGCCCGCAAGGCGCAGGATCAAGCGCGGAAGCACCAGGACGAGCACGGCCAACCCGAACGAGAAATGCAGCAAGGGCGGGTTTTCGGCCATATGACGGCCTCCCGTCGAGGTCAGCCAGGCCCCGAGGATCAGCAGGGCTGTCAGCCAGTGGATGACGATCATGCTTCTGGAATAACGGGCCGGATCATGAGGCATGGCGGGATCTCCTTGCGACGGTCGCAGCGCTTGAGCGATAGCGAGATGGGATTGCTACTTGATGGTGGTCTTGGGCCGCACGGTCGTCCCGAGCAGGGTGTTGGAGGATGTTCCGCCTACGGTGTCGTTCTGCGAGGCTGGCGGCCGCTGACGCCTCGATCCGTGACGGTCGTCATCGCGATCCCTGTGCCGGAACTTGACGATTTCGAGGGTTTCCGGATCGACCTTGGCCTTGAAAGCCAGGCCATTCCGGTCGGTTCCCCGGATTTCGTAACAGCCGTCATCGATCTTGATCCTGGCAACGGTCCAGCCTTGACTGGCGGCCATTGTTTCGACCGCTTCCCGCGGCTTCCATCGATCCATCGAGACATGGCAATCGTCGTCGTCAGCCTTGGCGATACCGGGACCGGAAAACGCCAGAACGAGGATCGCGGCCAGCAAATGTTTCATCGTTTCATTGTTCCTGATCAACGCGCTTTCGGGGGGAACCATGGCACGCTCTCCTGACGAACGCCTGAAGCAGCGATGGGGCGGTCTTCAGCAAACCGACAGCATCGGACGCTAGGCAGGAGGATGGCGAGACGGGTGACCCTGGGATGAGAGTTCTACTGATCGAAGACGATGCTATCCTCGGAAAGGCCGTGCGCGAGCAGGTTGCCGCCCTCCACTCGGTGGACTGGGTGACACGGCTCGATGCGGCGCGCGAACATCTCCAAAGCGCGGCATACGATCTCATCCTGCTCGATCTGATGCTCCCGGACGGATTGGGCATCGCCTTTCTCAAAAAGCTTCGAGCCGAGGGCAGCGTGACGCCGGTCATCATCCTGACGGCGCTCGACCAGATCTCCGACCGCATCGCGGGCCTCGATGCCGGCGCCGACGACTACATGATCAAGCCGTTCGATCTGTCGGAACTCTCCTCGCGGCTGAATGCGGTGGCGCGGCGATACAGCGGCAACCCGAATCCTCTCATCGAGATCGGCGACCTGCGCATCGATCTCGCCGCCCGGACCGTGATGCACGGCGCGCGCCCTGTTGAGCTTACCGGTCGCGAATGGGCGCTGTTCGAAGCATTTCTGCAGCGGCCCGGCATCGCGATGACCAAGGCGCAGCTCGAAGATCGGCTCTATGCATTCGGCGCAGAGGTCGAGAGCAATACGATCGAGGTTCACGTCAGCAGACTGCGCAAGAAGCTCGGCCACGGCGCGATCGATACGGTGCGGGGCATCGGGTATCGTCTTGGAACGGCAAGATGAAGCGGCCCAGGAGCCTGCAATGGCGGCTCTCGCTATGGCTGGGGCTAGGGCTAACGGTGTTATGGGCACTTGCCGCGGTCGTGACCGCGCAGATGCTGCGCCACGAAATGGACGAGGTGTTCGACAGCGCCCTCGAAGAGACGGCGCAACGCATCCTGCCGCTTGCGGCGATCGAGATCATCGGCCGCGATGCCGACGACACCGAACAGCGCGTTGCCACGCTCCGCCAGCACGACGAGTATTTCACCTATGTCGTGCGCGATGCCGCGGGCAAGGTTCTGCTGCGATCGCACAGCGCCGATCTCGCGGCATTCCCGCCGTTTTCCGGAATGGGCTTTGCCACGACGCCGACGCACCGCCTCTACTCCGACGCGACCCTCCAGCAGAATCTGACCATCACCATCGCGGAGCCCCTGTCGCATCGCCGGATGACCGCCGGGCGACTGTTGCTCGGGCTGAGCCTGCCGCTGGCCGTCATTGTCCCGCTCGGCTTGATCGGCATCTGGGTCATTGTCCGGCTGTCCATGACCCCGGTTCGGACCTTCCGCTCGCAGATCGAGGCGCGCGGCGGCGGTGATTTGACACCCATCGACGCGGAGGACCTGCCCTCGGAGATCGGCCCCGTCGCCAAAGCGGTCAACCACCTCCTGGACCGATTGACGCGTACCTTGCAGGCCGAGCGCAGCCTGGCGGCCAAATCGGCCCATGAGCTGCGGACACCGGTGGCTGCTGCACTGGCGCAGGCGCAGCGCATGATCGCGCAAGCGCCGGACGACGCCACGCGCGAGCGCGCCGAGGATATGCAGACCGCCTTGCGGCGCCTTTCCCGCCTCACCGAGAAACTCATGCAACTGGCGAGAGCCGAGGGCGGACGCCTTCTCGCCGAGGCGCCGGTCGAGATCGGCGCCATCCTGCGGATGGTTGTGAGCGAATTCGACGGGCAGGCCGAGACTGCAGGGCGCATCGACCTGACACTGCCAGACGCGCCGGTATTCGCAAGCATCGACGCCGACGCCTTCGCCATCCTGGCCCGGAACCTGATCGAAAACGCCCTCAAGCATGGCGTGCGGGACGAACCGGTCGCCGTCACCTTGTCGGCAGACGGCTGTCTGCGCGTCACGAACGCCGGCCCGGTCGTGCCTTCCGCAGTGCTTGCGCGGCTGAGCGAGCCCTTCGAGCGCGGTCAGGCTCTGGTGCGGGGGGCCGGCCTGGGGCTCGCCATCGCCCGGACCATTGCTGCCGGAACAAATGGACGGATAGAACTCCAATCTCCCGCAAGCGGCAGGATTGACGGGTTTGAGGCAAGGTTCTTCATAGACAAATGATCATCGACATCGACGCCAGATGCTGAAAGGCAACTCGGGAGACCATGGACACTGACGCCCTGCTCAGCCGCCTTGCGGTATCGCTTTCGATCGGTCTGCTGATCGGCCTGGAGCGTGGATGGCGTACCCGCAACGAGGAAGACCATCTGCGCGCGGCAGGTCTACGAACGTTCGCGCTGACCGGTCTCACCGGCGGCATTACCGGCGCCCTGGCCCGGCAGTTCGACTCTGGCCTCGTGATCGGTCTTGTTTTCCTCGGGTTCACCGCGGCATTCGCCTCCTACCACTGGCTCGAAGCGCGGGCCGAGCGAAATTACAGCGCGACATCCGTCGTCGCCGGCATAGCCACGTTCCTGCTGGGAACGCTTGCCGTCGTCGGCGACCTTGCAGCCGCCATCGCCGGGGCTGTTGCCACGGCTGTGCTGCTTGCCCTGCGCGAGCCGTTGCATCGTTGGGTCGCGTCGCTGAGCTGGAATGAGATCCGGTCGGGCCTGACGCTTCTGGCAATGACCTTTCTCATGCTGCCGATCCTGCCGAACAGGCCGGTCGATCCCTGGGGCACCGTCAATCCATATGAGATCTGGTTGCTGACCATCCTGATCGCCGCGGTCTCCTTCGCCGGCTACGTCGCCGTCCGCGTGTTCGGGGACCGGCTTGGCGTCCTGATGACGGCGATCGCGGGCGGGCTCGCCTCTTCGACAGCGACGACCTTGACGCTGGCAAGGCTTGCCCGCCGGCACCCCGAGTCCAGCACGCTGCTTTCCTGTGGCGTGCTTCTTTCCGGCTTGACCATGATCATCCGCGTTGCAGTCGTGGCGACGGCCTTGAACCCAAGCTTGCTTCCGCATCTCAAATGGCCATTGCTCATCGGCGGTGGCGTGCTCGCCATCGGCGCCGGGCTCCTGCTGCTACAAAGTCGCGGCTCCTCCGAACAGCCGGAACTTACGATCACCAACCCGCTGGAATTGGCGCCTGCCCTGAAAATGGGGACACTCATCACCGTGGTCATGGTGGTGTCGCATCTGCTTCAGCAGTCGTTCGGGAATGCGGGCGTTCTGGTGACCGCCGCCGCTTCGGGCATCGCCGATGTGGATGCGATTTCGATCTCCATGGCCCGCCTGGCGTCGCATTCGATCGAGCCCGGTCTTGCGGCAGATGCGATCCTGATCGCCGTGGCCATGAATACACTTGTCAAAGCCGTGATGGCGGCATGGGTCGGAGGCTCAAGGATCGGCGGGCCCGTCAGCGCCCTTAGCGTGCTCGGCCTTGCGGCCGGCATGGCAGCGTCTCTGTATCTTGGCCGTTCGTGAATTGAGGGGGAGATTGCGGCCGGGCATGCGGCCACACTCGGGCCTTGATGGGTCGGTCTGGTCGGCTGTAAGCGATGGTTTCGGGGAGAGTGGTGTCGCTGATCTCCCCGAAATCGGGTAATGCAAGCGGGGCAGCAAAACGCGGCCTCGCAGTCCCCTCACGCGTTGCGGAGCGATGCCACGATCTTGTCTTTTAACATCAGCCGCTGGCGGCGCAGATCGGCCTCGGCTGCTTCGGAAATGGCGTCGAGACGTGTCTCGGACCGATGAATCTTGTCGTTCACCGCGTCATATTCCGTCAAAACATGCGCAAACTCCGGGCTTTTCGCCTTCAGGGCATGAATGGCGTCCATCTGGTCTGGGAATTCGTCGCCAAGAGTGTGAGGTGTATTCGACAAGGTTCTTTCTCCTTTTCTGCAATTTCGCCCCGGCGTCAGGGCTTTTCGACGCGCGCGACCTGATAGGTGACAAACGCGCCTTCCCGCCCGACCGAGATGTATTCGCCAAGACGGAAGCACTCCTCGCCCAGGCGGAAACCGATCTCGTCGTCCCGATCACCCGGCTCGTAATCGAAATACCACTGCCCGCCGGGCTTGCGCCGCAACAGCCCGATGCGGGCCGTCTTACCGTCCCGAAAATATCGGACGCGACAGGCGTCGCGAGATTTCTTCCATTCCAGCGGATCAAGGAATCCTTCGTGGTTGAGCGGAACCAGAAGATCATAGCCTTCTTCCCGATCTCCCTCCGGATGGTCTTTGCCGCGAGCGAGAACCAACCGCACGTGGTGGAAACTTGAGGGTAGTTCTTGTGCCTTGACCACGATCCGATCCTTCATTTCCCCCCCTGATACACCATTGGCAAAGGAACGTTCTTGATCTGGCGCAAGTGAGACGAGGCATGTGTTATCCGATGCCGGCGACTATCCGGAACGGTCGAGATGGGCCTGCGTCAGGATGACCGCGCCGATCGCCGCAGGCTGAACCGGAAGCTTCTCCCAGTTAAGCTCGCGCAGGTTCTTGAGCCCCTGGAACAGCCCGCAGTCGATAAGGATGCGGTGGCGCGCCGAGCGATGTCAAAGTCAGCATCGGTGTCCCTTTGCGGTTTTTAGGACAGGGAAGGTCCGGCTGCCGCCCAATCAGCACTGGGTCCAATCATGGTGTGGTGGGCGAGGTCGCCCGCGATCCGGACGTGCTGCCCGTTTGATCCTGGAACTCATATTGACGAGAATGGTGGAGATAGCCGTCGGTGGCGCGGATTCGGTCCGACAGGAGGCGTAGGCCATTCAGCACGACCAGAACGGTGCCGCCTTCGTGTCCGATCACCGCGAGCGGAAGCGGCAGGTCGAAGAACAGGCCGCCGGTCACAAGTACCAGCATGGCGCCGATCGCGAGGACGAGATTCTGTCGGATGATGACGGCCGTCCGCCGTGCAAGCCGGTGCGCATCGGCCAGCTTCTTCATGTCTTCCGACAGCAGGGCGACGTCGGCGGCCTGCAGTGCGACGTCCGACCCCGCCGCGCCCATGGCGATGCCGACGTCGGCGCGAGCCAATGCGGCGGCATCGTTGACGCCATCGCCGACGAAAGCGACCTTGCCATCACGCGCGAGGTCGCCGACCTGGAGCACCTTGTCCTGCGGCAGCATCTCGGCATGAACCTCGCCGGGCGCAAGGCCAAGTTCCGTACCGATGCGCAAGGCCACCGGCCTGCGGTCGCCGGTCATCATCACGATGCGGTTGACGCCACCGGCGCGAAGCGCGGCCAGCGCCGGGGCTGAGCTGGCTCTTGCTTCGTCCGCAACACTGACCGCCCCCAGAACGGTCGCACCGCGCCCAAGATAGACCACGGTCTGAGAACTGTCGGCGAGTTCACGGAACGCCGGATCATCGACGGAGGCGCCCATGTCCTCGACGAGGTGAGCGTTGCCGGCCCATATCGGGCCGAAGGAATCGTAGCCGACGATGCCGGCGCTCGGATGCGACGTAACGTCCACGACCGCCACCGGCTCAACGCCATGAACCAGGGCCTCACGACGGATGGCGGCAGCGATGTGATGCTCGGAATGCGCTTCCAGCCCGGCAAGGAGCGAAAGGAAACGGCGATCCTCACCATCCAGGGCGACAATGCGCGTAACCTCTGCACGTCCATTGGTCAGGGTCCCGGTCTTGTCGAACGCGAAGGTATCGACAGCGGCGAGCGTTTCGAGCGCACCGCCCCCCTTGAACAGCACGCCGCCTCGCGCCGCGGCGGAGAGCGCCGACAGGATCGCTGCCGGGACTGAGATGACGATCGCGCAGGGACTGGCGGCGACCAGGAGTGTCGCGGCCTTGTAGAGGGCCTGTTCCCAGTCGCGGCCAAGCCAATAGAAGACCGCAAGGGCCAGAGCGGAGCCCAGCAGGACACCGACCGTATAACGCTGGCCGAACCACGCGCTGAAGCGCTCGGACGGCGCCTTCGCTTCCTGCGCCTCGGTGACGAGCTGGATCATGCGCGCGATCGTGCTGTCGCCGACCGTCCTGGTGACGGTCACGTCAAGGACCCCGTCAAGATTGACGGTCGCCTCGAAAACCTGCTCGCCCGGTTCCTTGGAGACCGGCATCGACTCACCGGTGATATTGGCTTCGTCGATTCCGCCACGGCCATGCAGGATCACACCGTCGGTCGGCACGCGTGCGCCCGGACGCAGCACCACCACATCGCCGACGGCAAGCTCCGCAGCAGGAACCTCCACCGTGGTCCCGTCCTCTCCTTTGCGGAAAGCCGTCTCCGGCCGGAGCGCCATGAGCGCCTCAACAGCCCTGCGCGCGCGTCCCAATGCCTGGTGCTCAAGCGTGGTCGACACGCTGAACAACGTCAGCAACACCGCGCCTTCGAACGGCGCCCCGACGATCGCCGCCGCCACGGCCGCGACGACCATCAGAAGATCGATGTCGAGGATATGATCGCGCCACAACGCCGTCAGGGCGCTCCAGGTGGCGGGAAGCCCTCCGGCCAAATAGACCATCGCCAGACCGGGAGATCTTAGAATGGAAAGGCCTTCCGCCGGCGGCCAGGTCCCGGCGACGGCCAGCATCATCCCGAGGACCGCAATTGCCGACATGACGGTCTGGAAATCGAGCGACAGACGTTTCATCGTCACACCGCCCGGCCGATCACGGAGCCGATCAATGCGGTCGAGGCCATCGCGACAGCGCCCCAGAACACCACCCGGATAGTCGGTTTCCAGATGCTGGCGCCGCCCGCCCGTGCCCCGATTGCGCCGAGGATGGCAAGACCGATGAGGCAAGCAAGGGACACGGTCCATGCAGCCGTTCCGGCCGGCGCAAGCAGGGCGACGATCAACGGCAAAGCCGCACCCGCCGCAAACGTGACCGCCGAGGTCAGCGCAGCTTGAACCGGTCTTGCCATCACATGGCTCGCCAATCCGAGTTCATCCCGCGCATGGGCTTCGAAGGCATCCTTCGCCATCATCTGTTCGGCGACCTGCCGGGCCAGCTCTGGGGCCACGCCGCGCTGCTCGTAGATTGCCGCGAGTTCGGCCAACTCGGCCTCCGGCTGCGTCGCCAGCTCGTGCCGTTCCCGCGCCATGTCGGCTTCCTCGGTATCGGCCTGCGAACTGACCGACACATATTCGCCCGCCGCCATCGACATCGCCCCGGCCACCAGACCGGCAACACCGGCAACAAGGATCTCATGCGAGGCGTTGGTCGCCGCGGCGACACCGACGATCAGGCTCGACGTCGAGATCAACCCGTCATTGGCACCCAGTACAGCCGCCCGAAGCCAGCCTATCCGTTCGATGAGATGATTTTCCTTGTGAAGGGCGCGCATGAATGGTGCTCCGAGCAGTGATTGTGTGTGCAGCGGGATGATGCTGCGTCGACGCAACCTCATTCCGTGATGGAAGGAAAACGCAGAAAAATGTTCAGTTTAGAATTATTCTAACTAAAGGACTAATTCAAGATACAACCGGCCTTTGGAACCTCACTAGCCAACCACACGGTCTACGGCCATTGGGCGATCACCGGATCCCGGCAGGTCTGCGATCAAGACCAAGATCGCTCGCCCGCCGGACGACCCGGTGTCACCCACAGATAGACAGCTTCGAGGCTAAGCCTACTCGCAAGGCAACCATCGCTAGTCCAATTCCGTCTCCGGCGACGTACCGATGGTACTGCCATCGCCGAAGTGTAATCTTCTGAAGGGCGATGAGACATCCTTGTTTGGATTATAGGCGTTCGCGGAGGATTTCGTAAGGTGCCTTTCCATTGAAAGCGCCATGCGGCCTTGCAAGGTTGTAGAACCTCTCCCATTCGCTGAGCTTTTGAACGAGGTCGGTGTCGTCTGTATATGACAAAAGCTGGTAGAACTCTTGATCATCAGTGCGGTGTGACCGTTCGACTTTTCCATTTAGTTGGGGCGACGCTGGCTTGATATAGGCGTGCCGGATGCCCTGGTCTTCGACGTGCCAGTGGAATTTGGCCTGGAACTCGTGCCCATTATCGGTGCGCACTTCGCGAATGCGGAACGGGAATTTGGCGATTACGGTGTCGATGAAGTCTATGGCGTTGGCCTGGGTGTGGCGATCATAGACCTTCAAGGCCCGGATGCGGGTGGCATCGTCGATTGCCGTGTATTGGAAGCGCTTGACGACCTTGCCGTCAACGCCTTCAAATTTCAGGAATTTTACGTCGACCTGTATCTGATGCCCCGGCACGCGCTGCTCGTATCTCTGGGTATGGATTTTCCTAACACGCGTACCGCCGGGAAGCCGACTAAGCCCGTTCCGCTTCAGAATTCTATAGATGCAGGCGTCAGAGATGGTGATGGCATGGTACCGGCTCATATACCAGGAAATGCGCATCGGGCCGAGATGATATCTGGTGCGCAGATGCAAGACTTTCTCGATGATTTCTGCAGGCTTCTGGTTAGCGGGATTTTTTGGTGCGGAGGATCAGTTCTCAAGCCCGGCCTCGCCATAGCGCTCGAAAGCCGATTTCCATCGATAGAAACTGGCTCTGCCAATACCGAAATAGCGGCAGGTTTGCGATACGTCACCGTGACGCTCGGCATGTTGAAGAACGCGCAGCTTATGTGAAACTTCCCGTCGGAATGTCATCATCGCGATTATCCTTGTGATCGAAAGTCAAAAACAAGGATGTCTCGAAGGTCCCTACTTTTCTACACGCCAGAACTACGACTATAATAGTCGTTCTTGGCTTATTTTGCGAGCCAAAAGGCGCTGCTGGTTCCGTCGCTAGGGAGCGATCCAGTGAAACTGATTCGGTCGTTCTGAATGAAGGCCCCGACCTTTGGGTCGGGGCCTTGCGGGGGAGCCTCAGTCGGCGCGCCTGCCGTTGGGGCGGGACCAGATTAGCGAGAAGGTATCTTCGCCCTCGTCGTCGAAGAGGTTGGCGTAGATCGGGGCGTTGAAGCTCGGATCGTCGAGCTTGAGGCCCAGATAGTCGCGACCCTCGTTGGAGCGCTTGGACCAGGCGGCGCCGATCTCGGCGCGGCCGACCAGGACCCGGTGGCTGGGGGCGTTCTCGCCGGCGGCGCGCTGGTCGGGGACGATGCGCACGTTCTTGGCCTGGACGCTGAGGGTGACGATGTCGCCGGTGAACTCGTTCGAGCCGGTCTTCTTAAAGGTGCCGATGGTCGCCATTGTAAATCTCCGTTTTCCGTTCCCGAGCCCGCACCATGCGGTCTCGATGGCGATCGGCAGGCCGGAGGCGATCGACGGCGCACCCCTTGCTCAGGGTCCCCGGCGCAGTTGCGCGCTGGGGGTGAGAATGGGGCTAGACAGCCAAGGAGGGCTTTCTTGTTGCGCGCGGAATGACGGCGCAGCCGGCAGGGGAAGAAAGTTTGACGCGGCTGTTGCGGCATAGGCGATCGAGGCGAAGCCGGTCTTCAGCCAGATCAGGCCATTGGAGAGACCGTTTGGAGCGATCGAGGCACGGTCAGACAACGGAGAAAATGGTGCCCTCCCGCACCGAAAAGCCGGCGCCACGGCAGGGTTCAGCGGCTTCGTCTCCTCCCGCCAAGCCAACGTTGCTGCCTCCTGACCTCCCGTCGCCCTGAAAGAGATCGCCGCGCCGAATGTCCGGTGCCCCGCCAAGACATGGCTCTGCCCATACGGCGCTTCAGGGAGGTAATCGAGAACTACATAGGACTCTATTTCGTGGTGTAGCCGCCATTGACGAGAATCGTCTGGCCCGTCATCCACCAGCCGTCAGAGACCATGAAGCGAATATACGGGACGATGTCCTCAATGTCGGTGAGGCCGGTCTTCGAGTATCCCGACAGAGCTGCGGCGGTCTTATGGTAGGCGACGGCATCGGCGCCTTCGGCCGGATAGAAGAACGGCGTATCCATCGGACCTGGACCAATTGCCGTCACTGAGATGCCACGCTCGCCGAACTCCTTGGAGGCTGCGCGGGTAAAGTGTTCGACCGGAGCCTTGGTGCCGGCATAGCTAGAATAGAAGGGCGTGAAGGCGCCGAGCAAAGAGGTGACGACCGTCACCAGCTTGCCGTTGTCGTTCAGGTGCTTGCCGGCTTCCTTGATGAAGAAGAAGGCCGTCTTGGAGTTGACGGCGCTCATCCCGTCATATTCGGCCTCGCTGATCTCGACGATGGGCTTCTTCAGTACCTTGCCGACGGTGTTGATGGCGATGTCCGGACGGCCGATGGCGGCGACAGCATCGGCGAACAGTTTCTCGACGGCCCCGGCGCTGGTCAGGTCGGCCTGGAAGGCCACCGCTTCCGCGCCCGCAGCCTTGACGGCGGCAACGGTCGCATCGGCATCCGCCTTGCTGGCGGCGCTGTTGTAGTGGATCGCAATGGCTTTCGCGCCATGGGCGGCGAGATCGCGGGCGATCAGTCCGCCGAGGTTCTTCGCCCCTCCGGCGATGATGACGGTTTTGCCTTTGATGCTGTGATCGGTCATGGACGGCCTCCTTTGCCGGGCTGCAATCGCACCGGCGACCGCTTTTGTTGAGCAACCATATCCGCTAGGATTGGCCAATAAAGCTGATCATTCTGACATCACTTGTCAGAAAATCAGCACAATTGGAGTTCTGACTGTTTGGACCGCGTCGATCTGTTCCGCATGTTTGTGCGTGTCGTTGAATGTGCGAGTTTCACCCGCGCGGCCGACACGCTGGGCGTTCCGCGGTCCTCCGTATCGGCCGGCATTCAGGAATTGGAGGGACGGGTTGGGGCGCGGCTGCTACACCGCACGACCCGCAAGGTCTCCCCGACACAGGACGGCATCGCCTTCTATGAGCGCTGCCAGCGGGTCATCGCCGACGTCGAGGATACGGAAAATCTTTTCCGGCAGACCGCCGCCAAACCGTCGGGCAAGCTGCGGGTCGATGTCCCGGGGCGGATCGGGCGTCTGATCATCGCGCCGGCTTTGCCCGGCTTCCTCGACAAATTTCCCGAGATCGACATCGACCTCGGCGTCACCGACCGCTCGGTGAACCTGGTCGAAGACAGCATCGACTGTGTGCTGCGTGTGGGGCCGCTCAACGACTCAGGCCTGATCGCGCGGCCTATTGGAAAGTTGCTACTGATCAACGTCGTCAGCCCAGCCTATGTGACGCGGCATGGCACGCCAGGCTCTCCTGAAGATCTGGGAGATCACTGGGCGGTCAATTATGCTTCTCCGACCAGCGGCCGTGTTGAGGATTGGGAGTGGCTGGAGCAAGGGAAGCTGCATCGGGTTCCGTTGCGCGGGCGGGTCACTGTCAACAGCGCCGAGGCCTACATCGCCTGTTGCCTCGCAGGCCTCGGCATGATCCAGATCCCAGCCTATGACGTGAAACAGCATCTTGAGGCGGGAGAATTGGTCGAGGTGATGCCCGGCCATCGAGCCGAGCTGATGCCTATGACGTTACTCTATCCCCACCGCCAGCACCTTTCACACCGGCTGCAGGTATTTGCCGATTGGCTTGAGACGCTGCTGAAGGACAAGCTCTTATGAAGAGCAAAAGCCACCCGGGATCCGAAACGCCTGCGCTCAAGCGGTCCGGATGACCGAAGCGTCCTCGCCGATCATGCGTTAGAGGCAGTTTTTGCAGACGTCAGGATTACCGATCGGGCCAGACGCGACTGGCAAAGATCATGGTGAGGCCGAACGCAGCGATCCTGATGAATTGCACGTTCATCTTCACAAAGGCCAACGACTGACCGGCGGGTTCCTAACCCCAGCTCCCGGCCGCCAGCCATTTGAGCGCGGACAGGCTTGGCATGAACAGATATTCGCCGCCCTTCATGACATTGAAAGTCTGCACACCGTCGATGCGCTTGCGCGCCGGCGCCTGCGGGATCGTGAACCGGCCATCATCCTCATGCAGGCCAACGATCGGATCGCGCTCTTCGCCAAGGTCGACGAAATTGCCTCGGTTGATCCACTCCTGCTGCATGAACTCGATCGTGTCGTAGGCACGCGCGCTGATGAAGATGAAGAACAGGCCGCGATCGCCGTTGGCATCGTCCTCAGGCCCCACATCCTCGGAATAAACCGGCCCGAAGGTCGAGGAACGGCGAATGATGCGGTGGATGTTGACGTCGGTGAGCAGCGTCAACTCGGAATCGCGGGGATTGAGCCGTCGCATATGGCAGCCGAGCGGCACGACGCGGCCTTTGGGATCGTCCTTGAAGGTGAAGTCGTTGTTGCGCTGCGGATCGGCGCCGAGGTCGGGATCGTCGTGATCGTGCGCCAGCGTCAAGGGTGCGCCGGAGCGCCAGCGCCCGAACATCTTGGCGGCAAGGCGCTCGCGTTCCTCCGGCGTGTCGCCATGTGCCTTGAGGAAGGCGTTGAAGCAACCGACCCGGCTGTTATACTTGCGCATTACGACGAAGGTGCCGTTCCTTCCGAGAACCGCAGGCTCGGGCATGCCGAGCGGCTGGCCGTTCTCGCTCTCATAGCCGAGGATGAATTCGCCGGCCTTGATCGGCCGCTCCTCGCCTGGCAGCGGATCAACGCCGCTGCCCTCCACTGCGGGCTGGGAGATCGAATCCCGGAAACCGAACGGGTTTTTCGCGCCGTCCGGCGCGCCGAAGCGATGCTCGCCGAGCAAGGTGACGCCGCTGCTCCGGTCGAGTTCGGTGCGCGCCGTCGCCAGCGCCTTGTCGAGCGCATCATCGTCGACCGCGTAGATGGTCAGCGCGAGATGGCAGTTGCCCGGCTTGAACACGTCTTCCCAGTTTTCCGGCGCGTTGGGTCCGAAGTCGCGAAGCTGCTCCGCGCGTGCGGCCATGCCCTGCTGGAACGGGAGCGGAAAGGTCTTGAGCTGGGCGTCGGGAACGCCGAGCGCCTTCAGACCCTCGAAGCTGAGCGCAGCGCCGATCCAGAAATCGAGATCCTCGCTCCAATTGTCGGCCGAAGCGATATGCGGTGCCAGCCGGCCGAGAAGATTGCGGGCTCCCGCTGCCTCGTCGAAATGGAGCATGGCGTGAACGCCGACATAGGGTTCCGGCCGGCTTCTGAGGATCAGCGCCTGGATGTCCTGCAGGTCGAGCGTGACGCTATCCCGCGAGAAGTGCTCTTTTAGTTTCTGAAGGATCGCCATGGCTCAGCCCACCTTGTCCAGGAATTCGTTGACGGCATGTTCGAGCCGTTGGAGCCGGCGCACATCGACGACGGTGACCTGCGGATTGGCGACGAACCAGCCGGCGGCGGTGATCTGATGCTCGGCGATGAAGTCCTTGACCTCGGGGCTGGCGATGCCCGGCCAGCCCTCGACCGAGGCGAAGATCAGGTCCATCAGATCGGGGATCTTGGTGGCGAAGTCGTTGATATAGGTGTCCCAGTCGCCGTCATAGGCGGTGGCGAACAGGATGCGGGTGTCGTTGTCGAAGAACACGAACCGCATGTTGTGCAGCGTGCCGACCTTCTGCGCCCCGTCGAAATTGCCGTTCACCAGCCCGAATATGCGTTTCAGCCGATCCGCGCCGCCGGGCTTGAGGTTGGCGATGGCGGTGAGCTCGGAGACATTGCCGGACTGCGCGCCGACGCGACCGGCCGAGCCGGCTGTGCCCTTGAGGTCGGGATTATGCTTCGTCACCATCTGCTCGAGGGCGAGCTTGGCGAGCTGTGGCGCATCGCCAACCACTTCCTCGATGCGGCGGCGGATGGCCTGCAAGCGGGTTTCATCGATCTGCGGGGTTTCTTCGGTCTCGGCCATGGCTGGCCTCCTTTCGTGATTGCGTGTGACGATCGGATCGTCAGTCCGGAATGACGTCGATGCTCGCCGGCTCGACGCGCGGTTGCGCGTTCATTTCGTGGCGGTAGCGGGTGGATCGTTCATAGGCGGCGATGCGCACGCGCATGATCGAGCCGAGTGGCTGATGATCGCGGATACCGTGCCAGGGATTGAACGACAGCACATCATCGCCGTAGACGCGCCGCGCCGGCGAATAGGCCTCCTGTGGCGGGATGCGCAGGGTCGCGATCGGCTGGTGCGGCGAAAGGTCTTCCGGCCAGAGCACGGCGGCGTCCTCGACCGGCATCCTGTCGAGATCGGCACAGAGCTGAGCACGGAGCTGATACTCTGCGCCTTGCTCGCGGAAATGTTCAACCACCAGATCGCGCATGGTGGAATCCTCCACCGCGCCGACATCCTTGCCGGTCAGTGCACGGACGTTGTCGGAGAACGGCGCGGCACTGATCTTGGCGATATGGTCGCCGAAGCGGATCGCCGCCATCGAATGATAGGTTTCGCCCAGCAGATGGTTAGTGTCGCGAGCGAGCCCGCGCAGCGTGGCGCCGGGCTCGACGCCGACCGCTTCGACTGCCGCCTCCACGCCGCGCGCGACCCCAGCCATCGCTCGCTGGAGAAAGGCCGGGTTCTGGGCATTCTTCTCCAGAAGGCTGATGAGCTGGCGATATTTACCGATCGTGCCGAAGCTCAAGGTCGGGATGTTGACGAGCAGGAAATCCTGGTTGTGGCCCTGGTCTTCGGGGAGAAGCCGCTCGCCATCGACACCGATCACCTTGATCGCCATGCCACGCGGCGCGGGAATGGTATCGGAGTGGATGTCGCCCGGCGCCGAAGAGAGGCGGATCACCACCGGATAGTTGGCGGGTCGGGCGAACAAGCCCTGGCGCAGATGCGAGGGCAGTTCGTGAACGATCAGTTCGCCCTTCAGGAACCCATGGCTTTTGGCATGGGCGTCGCGCACGGCGTGGCGATGACGCTCGAAGGCCCGCCGGTTGGTGGTGGCCATGATCTCGAGGATCTCGGCGGTCAGCCGCTCCTCGTCCTCGCCGAGAACCTCCACGTCCGGGGAATAGCCAATGTAGGTTTGAGCCAAGAGCGCTCCTTCACACTGAGATTTCGTTGCCCAGGAACGATTTCGAGTCGAAATCGCCGTTGATTTAGGATATCAGTTGATATCTGGTTTCACTGAGAACGCGGAACCTCCGAAAAGGTTTCGCACGTCTCGCCCGTTGGTTGGAGAACGAACCCATGCCGCTTACGCGCAAGGCCACGCAGCGCCAGACGCGGGACCGGCTGATCGCGGCCGCGCATTCCTCGATTATCGAGGAGGGGGTCGCTGCCATGTCGATTCGCAACATCTGCAGCGCCGCAGGGCATTCGCAGGGCGCCTTCTACTCGAACTTCGCCAGCAAGGATGATCTGCTGGTCGAGATCCTGCAAAGCCATATCCAGGACGAGGTCACACTGCTTCGCGACCTGGTCGCGCACTGCTCCGGCGACGATATCGAGGCGACGCTGCAGGTGCTGGCCGCGCGGCTCGCGAAGTTGGCCGACGAGGCACAATGGTCACTGCTCTCGATCGAATTGCAGCTCCATGCCCGGCGCGATCCGGCTTTCGCCGAGCGGCACCGGGAGGGCAAGGCGGCCTGCTATCGGATGTTCGGTGAGCTCGTCGCCGATCTGACGCAACGCTTCGCACTTCGTCCGGCCTTGCCGCCGATGCAAACCGGTATCGGTCTTTACGCGCTCTGGATGGGACTGGCGGTGCAGGGCGATGTCGAAGGCGCCATGCCGCGCGACGAGATGCTCGTCGGCTTCTTCCGCGCCATGGCAGGACTGGGTTCGTCGCATGAGGAGCAGGCGTATTCGTGAGCGGGATCGTGTCAGATCGTCGACGCATCGGCTGCGATGAGCACGGACACCCACTCGTCGGCGAGGTGGATGAGCATCGGCGCTTCCATATCCGCTTCCGCGCCCGGGACGCCGACATCGACGAACTCGGCCATGTCAACAATGCGGTCTGGGTGACCTGGATTCAGGATGCGTCGGTGGCGCATTGGCTGACGGCCGCGCGGCCGCAGGATCGCGACCGGTTCGTCGCGGTCGTGCTGCGCCATGAGGTCGACTATCGCGGCAATGTCCGGGCGGGAGACGAGGTCAGTGCGATCACCTGGGTCGTCCGAGCGCCGCGGGGTGCCCGCTATGCACGATGTGTCGAATTCCATGCCGAAGACGGCCGGACGATCGTCGCCTCGCTGACCCAATGGGCCCTGGTCGATCGGGAAACCGGCAAGCTGGCCCGCGTCCCGGTGGAGGTGGCGGCTCCGTTTCTAAGTGACGATACCGCGCAGAAGGAAATTGGATGAGCGATATCAGGAAAGTGGCGGTTCTCGGCACGGGAGTCCTCGGGAGCCAGATCGCCTTCCAGACGGCCTATAGCGGCTTCGATGTTGTCGCCTACGACATCAGCGAGGAAGCGCTCGAACAGGCGCGCGCACGGCTGGCGGCGCTCGTCGAAACCTACACGAACGAGGTGTCGGGCGCGGCTGGCGGCAAGGCGGCCGGGGCGCTCAAGCGGATCGCTCTGCTGAGCGATCTCGGCGCGGCCGTCGCGGACGCGGATCTCGTGATCGAGGCGGTTCCGGAGGTTCTTTCGATCAAGCAGGCGCTCTACGAGAAACTGGCGGGGCTCGCGCCGGACAGGACGATCTTCGCCACCAATAGCTCGACCCTGCTGCCGAGCGACCTGAAGGCTTACACCGGCCGACCGGACCGGTTTCTGGCGCTGCACTTCGCCAACAGCATCTGGAAGTTCAACACCGCCGAGGTGATGGGCACGGACGACACCGATCCGGCCGTGTTCGATGCCCTGATCGCCTTCGCCTCCGCCATCGGCATGGTGCCGATCCCGGTGCGCAAGGAGAAAGCGGGTTACGTCCTCAATTCGCTTCTGGTGCCGCTCCTGAACGCGGCCGCCGATCTGGCGGCCGGCGGCTATGCCGAGCCGGAAGATGTCGACAAGGTCTGGCGGATCGCCACCGGCGCGCCGATGGGGCCGTTCCAGATCTACGACATCATCGGATTGAACACCCCCTACAACATCCTCTCGCATGGCGACGAGCATGCTCAGTCGCTCGCCGCCTGGCTGAAGGAAAACTACATCGACAAGGGCAGGCTCGGCATCGCCTCGGGCGAAGGCTTCTACAGCTACAAGCCCTCCGCAGACTGATCCCAACAAGAAGAACAGGAGTTCGCCATGCACTATAGCAGCGGAAACTATGAAGCCTTCGTGCGTCCCCGCAAGCCCGAGGGCGCCGACAAGAAGACGGCCTGGTTTGTCGGTTCGGGGCTGGCGGGGCTTGCCGGCGCGGCCTTCCTGATCCGCGACGGCGGCGTTTCCGGCGACCGCATCACCATCCTTGAAGAGCTGGAAATCCCTGGTGGCGCGCTCGATGGTCTGGACGTGCCCGAAAAGGGCTTCGTCATTCGCGGCGGCCGCGAAATGGAAGAACATTTCGAGTGCCTGTGGGACCTTTATCGCTCGATCCCCTCGCTGGAGATCGAGGACGCCAGCGTGCTCGACGAGTTCTACCGGCTCAACAAGGACGATCCCAACTTTTCGCTCCAGCGCACGACGCAGAACCAGGGCCAGGACGTGCCCGACAAAGCGCTGTTGACGCTAAACGACAAGGCCCAGAAGGACCTGCTCTCGGTCTTCCTCGCGACGCGCGAGGAGATGGAGAACAAGCGTATCAACGAGGTCTTCGGCGAAGACTTCCTCAAAAGCAATTTCTGGCTCTACTGGCGCACCATGTTCGCCTTCGAGGAATGGCATTCCGCGCTGGAGATGAAGCTCTACCTGCACCGCTTCATCCATCATATCGGCAGTCTCGCCGACTTCTCCTCGCTCAAGTTCAACCGCTATAACCAGTATGAATCGATGGTCCTGCCGCTGGTGAAGTGGCTGACCGATCACGGCGTCACGTTCCGCTACGGCGTCGAGGTCACCGATGTCGATTTCGACATCCAGCCCGGCCGCAAGCAAGCGACCCGCATTCACTGGAAAGAGCGCGGCGTCGAAGGCGGCGTCGATCTCGGGCCAGACGATCTCGTCTTCATCACGATCGGCTCGCTGACCGAGAATTCCGACAATGGCGACCACAGGACGCCGGCGAAGCTCAATGAAGGACCGGCGCCGGCCTGGGACCTGTGGCGCCGCATCGCCGCGAAGGATCCGGCTTTCGGCCGCCCCGACGTGTTCGGCGCCCATATCCCGGAGACGAAATGGGCCTCCGCCTCCATCACTGCCCTCGACGCCCGCATTCCGGCCTATGTCGAGAAGATCACCAAGCGGAACCCCTTTACCGGCAAGATCGTCTCCGCCGGTATCGTCACGGTGAAGGACTCGGCGTGGCTGCTGAGCTGGACGGTTCATCGCCAGCCGCATTTCAAGAAGCAGCCCAAAGATCAGATGATCGCCTGGTTCTACGCGCTCTTTGTCGATTGCCCCGGCGACTTCGTGAAGAAGCCGATGCAGGAATGCACCGGTGAGGAGATCACCCAGGAATGGCTCTATCACCTCGGCGTGCCGGTCGAGGACATTCCCGAACTCGCGGCATCCGGCGCCAGCACCGTTCCCACGATGATGCCCTATATTACCGCCTTCTTCATGCCGCGCCAGGCGGGTGACCGGCCGGACGTGGTGCCGGAGGGCGCGGTCAACTTCGCCTTCATCGGCCAGTTCGCGGAATCGAAGCAGCGGGACTGCATCTTCACCACGGAATATTCGGTGAGAACCCCGATGGAGGCCGTCTACACGCTGATGAATGTCGAGCGCGGCGTGCCGGAGGTCTTCAACTCGACCTATGATATTCGTACACTTCTTGCTGCGATCGGTCCGCTGCGGGACGGCAAGGGCATCGATCTTCCCGGACCGGCCTTCCTGCGCAAGCCGCTGATGAAGAAGCTCGAAGGCACGGAGATCGCCAAGCTGCTCGAAGAGTTCCATCTGATCGAGGAGTGAACAAAGACCGGAAGGCACGCGCGGCGTGTGAAAGGTGATGAATGGCCGACGACGATCAGAAGAGCGAACGCGCCGCCGAGGTGACTGGGGCGCACGGCCATCATCACCATCATGAGCCGGACGGCGAAACGCCGTCCGGTCACGTCGACCATGATCCGGTCTGTGGCATGGTGGTCGATCCCGCCAGGACCGCTCACAAGGCTGAGTATGAAGGCGAGCGTTACGCCTTCTGCTCGGCCGGCTGTAAGGCGAAGTTCGACGCCGACCCCGTGCATTATGCAGCACGGGTAGCGCATGCCGAGCCGCACCATGAGGGTGCTGCTACCCATGGCGATCATTCCCACCCTAGCCACACCCATAGACTTGATCGCCATGAGCATCACCCCGTTGCGGCGTTAACGGCAGCCGTAACGGAGGGCACGATCTGGACCTGCCCGATGCATCCGGAAATCCGCCGGGACGCGCCGGGCAGTTGTCCGATCTGCGGCATGGCGCTGGAGCCGCTGATCGCGGCGGCGGATGCCGGACCCAGTCCCGAACTTGCCGATATGACCCGGCGCTTCTGGATCGGCCTCGCGCTCGCCTTGCCCGTGTTCCTGCTGGAGATGGGCGGCCACCTGATCCCGGCGCTGCACCATCTGGTGCCGATGCACATCTCGATCTGGATCCAGTTCGCCCTGGCGACGCCGGTGGTGCTGTGGGCCGGATGGCCGTTCTTCGCGCGTGGCTGGGCGTCGATCGTCAACCGCAGCCTCAACATGTTCACGCTGATCGCGATGGGGACCGGCGTCGCCTGGGGATACAGCGTCGTCGCGACATTCGCGCCGCAGCTCTTCCCGCAGGCTTTCCGTGACGCTGATGGCGCGGTCGCGGTCTATTATGAGGCGGCCGCCGTCATCACCGTGCTGGTGCTGCTTGGTCAGGTTATGGAGTTGCGCGCCCGGGAACAGACGTCCGGCGCGATCCGCGCGCTTCTCAATCTCGCGCCGAAGACCGCACGACGCATCGGGGCAGACGGTGTGGAAGAAGATGTGCCGGTCGAGGCGATTGCGATCGGCGAGCGGCTCAGGGTCCGGCCCGGGGAAACCGTGCCGGTGGATGGCGTGGTCGAGCAGGGGCGCTCATCGATCGATGAATCGATGGTGACCGGCGAATCCATGCCGGTGACGCGCGTAGTCGGCGAAGCGGTCGTAGGAGGGACGCTGAATCAGACCGGCGCGCTCGTCATCCGGGCGGAAAAAGTCGGGCGCGACACGATGCTGGCTCGCATCGTCCAGATGGTCGCGGATGCCCAGCGCTCGCGTGCGCCGATCCAGCGCATGGCTGATCAGGTGTCGGGCTGGTTCGTGCCGGTCGTCATCGCCGTAGCGCTGCTCGCCTTCGCGGCCTGGGGTGTATGGGGGCTAGAGCCGCGTCTGGCGCATGGCCTGATCGCGGCCGTTTCCGTGCTGATCATTGCCTGCCCCTGCGCGCTCGGGCTTGCGACGCCGATGTCGATCATGGTCGGTATCGGCAAGGGGGCGGCCGCCGGCGTTCTGATCAAGAACGCGGAGGCGCTCGAGCGGATGGAGAAGATCGATACTCTGGTGATCGACAAGACCGGGACGCTTACCGAAGGCAAACCGGCGGTGACCCGGATCGTCGCGGCGCCGGGATTTGTCGAGGAGATCATCCTGCGGCTGGCGGCAGGTGTTGAAAAAGCCTCGGAGCATCCGCTTGCGCGCGCGATCGTGGCGGCTGCCGAGGAACGAAAGATCGCCATCCCCGATGTCGCCGATTTCGACTCGCCGACCGGTAAGGGCGCGGTCGGCGTGATCGAGGGACGGCAAGTGGTGCTCGGCAGCACCGCCTTTCTCGCCGAGCATGGGATCGATACGGCGTCGCTCGCCGGGCAGGCGGATGAGTTGCGCCGCGACGGTGCGACGGCGATCTATATCGGGATAGGCAATGCCATCGGCGGCATCTTCGCCATCGCCGACCCGATCAAGGCGACCACGCCTGAGGCACTGAAGGCCCTGCATGCCGAAGGCATCCGCATCGTCATGCTGACCGGCGACAATCGCACCACGGCCGAAGCCGTCGCCAGAAAGCTCGGCATTGATGAGGTCGAGGCCGATGTGCTGCCGGACCAGAAGGCGGCGGTGGTAGAGCGCCTGAAGGCGCAGGGCAAGGTGGTGGCCATGGCGGGTGACGGCGTAAATGACGCGCCGGCGCTCGCCGCCGCTGATGTCGGCATAGCCATGGGATCAGGGACCGACGTTGCCATCGAGAGCGCGGGGGTAACGCTGCTCAAGGGCGATCTCACCGGCATTGTCCGCGCGCGACGCCTGTCGCAGGCGACGATGGCCAACATCCGCCAGAACCTCGCCTTCGCTTTCATCTACAATGCGGCAGGCGTGCCGATCGCGGCGGGGGCGCTCTATCCCACGTTTGGACTGCTGCTGTCGCCGATCATCGCTGCGGCGGCGATGGCGCTGTCGTCCGTCAGCGTCATTGGCAATTCGCTGCGATTGCGCGCCTTGAAGATCTGACGATCGGGCGATCCTCACCTAACGGCCACTGCCACCCGCAAATTGTGCTGAAAGCAAAACCGAGCCGCCAAACTTGAATGATCGTTCCAGAATCGCTATACATGGCTTATGGCAAGACCTCGAGAATTCGATACGGATGCTGCCCTGGACGGTGCGATCGCCGTGTTCAGCGAGCATGGGTATGAGGGCAGTTCGGCGCAGATGCTCGTGGACGCCATGGGCATCGGGCGGCAGAGCCTCTACGCGGCCTTCGGCGACAAGTGGCAGCTCTATTGCGCGGCGGTGCGGCGCTACGGCATGGGCGAATGCGCGGCGCATTTCGAGGCGCTTCGCAGCGGCGCGCGCGCCATCGACGGGATTGCCGCCATGCTGCGCCATGTCGTGGAGACAGCGTACACGCCCTGTCTCGGCGTCGGCTCGACCTGCGAGTTCGGTGCCTCGCGGCCGGACCTGGTCGATATCCATGCGGCACTGGGCAGGACATTGCACATGGCCATCGTCGCCCGCATGTGCGACGCGCAGCGTGAGGGCGATGTTGCAGCCAGCCTCGATCCCGAGGCTCTCGCGCAATTCCTGATCGCCAATATCGCCGGGATCCGCGTCGCCGGGCGTGGCGGCGCCGACCGATCAACCCTGGCTGCCCTGCAGGAGATGGTCATGCGCGCGCTGCGCTGACCCCTTTTTTGACCGATTGCGGAACGATCATTCAAGATAGGAGAAAGACATGCGAGCAGTAGTGATGACCGCGACCGGTGGCCGCGAGGTGCTGGAGCAGATCGAGCGACCGGAGCCTGTCGCCGGGCCGGGCGAGGCGCTGGTCGAGATCGCGGTTGCCGGGGTCAACTTCATGGATATCGGCGTGCGTCAGGGGATTGCCTGGACTGACATGCCCAATCCCAAGATCCTGGGCGTCGAAGGCGTCGGTCGAGTTCTGGCAGTCGGCGAAGGCGTCGAGGCTGTTCAGCCCGGCCAGCGTGTCGCCTGGGTCTATGCGCCCGGCAGTTATGCTGAGCGGATCGCGATCCCGGCAACGTCGCTGGTGCCGGTTCCCGATGCGGTCGACGATCGAACGGCGGCCTCGATCATGATGCAGGGGCTGACCGCCAGCCATTTCGCGACCGACTTCTATCCGGTGCAGCCCGGTGATGTTGCCTTCGTTCACGCTGCGGCAGGAGGTGTCGGCCTGCTCCTGACCCAGATCATCAAGTTGCGCGGTGGCCGGGTGATCGGTCGGGTTTCATCTGAGGACAAGGTCGCCGTCGCCCGGGAAGTGGGCGCAGACCATGTCATTGTCGACACGGAAGGGCGATTTGCCGAAGAGGCGCTGCGCCTGACCGATGGAGAGGGCGTCCATGTCGTCTATGACGGATCGGGACCGACGACGTTTCAGGGGTCGCTCGACGTTCTACGCCGCTCTGGCACCTTTTGCTGGTATGGCCCGGTGCTGGGCGGTCCGGGGCCACTCGATATCATGAGCCTGCCCAGGAGCATCAAGATCGGCTACGCGGTCTTCTTCGATCACGTGCATACCCCGGTCCTTCGCAAGCATGCGGCGCAGCTCTTTCAGTGGGTCGCGGACGGCAAGCTCAAGGTCCGGATCGGCGGCGAATGTAGAAAAGTAGGGACCTTCGAGACATCCTTGTTTTTGACTTTCGATCACGAGGATAATCGCGATGATGACATTCCGACGGGAAGTTTCACATAAGCTGCGCGTTCTTCAACATGCCGAGCGTCACGGTGACGTATCGCAAACCTGCCGCTATTTCGGTATTGGCAGAGCCAGTTTCTATCGATGGAAATCGGCTTTCGAGCGCTATGGCGAACTTAAGGACGTTCGGACGTATGGCAGCCCGTAAAAAATGAGGGCATAGCAATCCAATCCTCTCGGATCACTTGCATCGGTATCGAACAGATTCGTTCCCGACATTGGGTAGACGCTCTCGTTTGGCTACCATTCGTGGTCCGGGTCGATGAGAAACACGGGTACATCGACTTTTGGTCCACCGGCCGCGCGCAGAAGTTCCACGCATCTGTTGCGTTCTTGCTCGATTGCCTCGCAGATCATCTTGACGGGGTCTTTCTGGCCGCGGGCGAGGTGACGCGCCGCAATGGACCAAGCGGTTTGTTCCACGTCAGATCGAAAGACAGACGTCTTCTCCCGCATACCCAAGCTCCTTCACAATTCGCCTACTAACCTACTCACCAGCCTTGCCCCAACCTTGGCATCGGCGGCGGATGTCTGCGGTCACGAATGATAAGGCGTGTTCTGCGAGGTTGTGGTCTGAGAAGCCGCCATTGCCTGACGTGCGTGGCGGGCATTGCCACCTCGCGCGGTCATCTGGCGAAAGATAACGGGCAGCCCGCCGTTTCGATGTGCTTCGACCATATCGATTCGCGCCGAACCACCCCGTTGCTGCAGAGCCTCCTCGAGCATACGTCGCTATCGACAGATCCAACGATACCCGTCCCGAAACGGGACCGTTCGATCGACTGCCTCAGGCCGATCAAGGAGTAGCGTGTTTCGACCGACGAGATTGATTAACCTTGAAAACCCGCGTCCTTCATCGCTGCCGCACAAGTGCGCGACGGGGTGGTAGAAGCGAGTTGCTTCCTCTAACGCCGACGAGAATTGAACGATGTCCGATCCGACGTTACAACCTCCGACACGACCTGGGCCACAACGCCTGCAGAGTGTGATCGATGACCTGAACCGCGAGATCGTTCGGGCGCGCGCTACGGGCGAGCCGATTCGATTCGATCTCTATTTGGCAAGGCGCATTCTGGAAAGGGCGATGCGACGATGCGGATTTGACCCCGGTACGCCGTGGCGGTCTTGAGATGACAACGTTTATTACTAATGTTGTACCTCACGCCTAAGCTCCTGCACGATATCCTCGCAGGTAGGGCACGGTTTACCGCCAGGCCGTTAATAGAGCTGGCTCGGTTTGTCTGAACAGTTTCGGGCGTGTTGCTAATTGGATTTCTGCCTCGATTATGCCGCCACCATCATTGGTGCCAGCGCGTTGAAGTAGGCCCGATCCGGCGTCTGCCGGTCAAGGGATGAATGTGGGCGTCGGCTATTGTAAAAGGTCAGATATCTGCCAATGCCGACGCGGGCCTCGGACACGGTCTTGTAGGCGTGGAGGTAGACTTCCTCGTATTTGATCGAACGCCAGAGCCGCTCGACGAAGACGTTGTCCCGCCACGCACCCTTGCCATCCATCGAGATGGCGATTTCCGCCTTCTTCAGCACCGCCGTGAAGTCCATCGAGGTGAACTGCGATCCCTGGTCGGTATTGAATATGTCGGGTTTGCCATAACGGGCCAGCGCTTCCTCGACTGCTTCGATGCAGAAGGCCGTTTCCATCGTAATCGATAGTCGCCACGACAGAACCCTCCGGCTGAACCAATCGACGACGGCGCAGAGATAGACAAAGCCGCGTGCCATTGGAACGTAGGTTATGTCCATTGCCCACACCTGGTTGGGTCGGGTGACCGCCAGCTTGCGCAGGAGGTAGGGATAGATTTTGTGCCCAGACGCTGGTTTCGACGTGTTCGGGCGACGGCAAATCGCTTCGATGCCCATCTTCTTCATCAGCGTGGCGACGTGCAGCCGCCCGGTTTCCAACCCTTCTCCTCTCAAGAGCCCTTGCAACATCCGACTTCCGGCAAACGGGTAGTCGAGGTGCAGTTCGTCGATCCGCCGCATCAAGGCCAGATCGCCATCGGACACTGGACGCGGTCGATAATAGACGCTTCCACGGCTGAAGCCGAGAAGCTTCGCCTGGCGCACGACGGATAGCTTGTGCTCGCGGTCGATCATTTCTTTCCGCCCAGCAATCCCGCCTTGCCGAGCGCACCGGATAAAAAATCGTTCTCCAGTGTCAGTTCGCCGATTTTGGCGTGCAGCGTTTTGACATCGACGGTCGGACCCGTTGGCTCCGCCTTCGTTTCATCGCCGAACACACCCGTCGCCCCCTCAAGGAGCTGGTCTTTGCATTGCTTGATTTGGTTGGCATGCACATCGAACTGCTGGGACAACTCCACCAGCGTCTGCTCACCTCGGATGGCGGCGAGCGCCACCTTTGCCTTGAAAGCCGGGCTGTGGTTCCGGCGCGGTCGTCTCGTCATGCTATCTCCTGTTCCCGGCATCTAAGCCGAAGTCAGGTAGAAATTCCACTTATCCCCGCTGTGCAGATTTCCCGAGCCAGCTCTGTCGAGCAGAGCGGCGGTCATTTTGGCGTCGCCGAATACGGCGGGCCACTCGCCGAACGCCAGGTTTGTCGTGACGATGATCGAGGTCCGCTCGTAGAGCCTGCTGATCAGATGGAAGAGGAGCTGGCCGCCGGCCTGAGCGAATGGGAGGTAGCCGAGTTCGTCCATGATGACGAAGTCGAGCCTGGTGATGAAGTCGGCCAGCCGCCCCTGCTTTCCGCTACGTGCCTCCGTCTCAAGCCGATTGACGAGGTCGACGACGTTGAAGAAGCGACCGCGTGCTCCGTTGCGGATCAGAGCACGAGCAAGGGCGATGGACAAGTGGGACTTCCCCGTGCCGGTTCCGCCGACCAGAACGATATTGTGCTGCTCGGCGAGGAAGGCTCCTGTCGCAAGCTGGCGCACGAGCCCTTCGTTGACCGGCGTGTCGGTGAAGTCGAAGTCGTCGATGTCCTTGGCCAGCGGCAGCTTGGCGACGGTGATCTGGTATTTGATGGAGCGTGCTTGCTTCTCGGCGATCTCCGACTGTAGCAGGTCACCCACGATGCGCGGCGGTTCGTGCTGCCGCTTGATGCCGGAGGCCATGATCTCGTCATAAGCGCTGCGCATGCCGAACAGCTTCAGCGTGCCCATCATGTCGAGGATTTGGGATCGTTCCATATCAGCTTGCCCTCCTGAGGCTGTCGTAACGCGCGCAATCGGCCAGAGGCTCGTGGGTCAGGCGAAGCGCATCGGGAATGGAAAGGATGGCGGCCGGCTGCGGATCACGCTTGCGGGCCAGGATGTTGATGATGACGGCAGCCGAGAACACGCCCTGATCGAGCGCCTCCTGGCAGGCCGCTTCGACGGCGGGGAGCCCGTCCAGGCCCACACATTCGAGGATCGACACCATCTGCCGGTCGCCGTCATGCATGGACTTCAGCCGGCGGCGCACCTTCTCCATGGCGGCGGGCAAAACCCAGTCGTGGAATGGCGCACCGTTGCGCAGTGCTCCCGGCTTGCGGGTCAGGACTGGCACGTAATGCCAGGGATTATAGATCGTCTCGCCACGGCCGAAGCAGCGATCGTGTTGGCCGATCTCCACGCCATCCTGCCGGATGACGATGCGATCTGCATAGGCATGTATCTCGGCCGGGCGGCCGACTGCCGTGGATAGCACCGAGTATTTGTTGTTGTCGAAACGCACGAGGCAGGTCTTGCCGATCGAGGCCTGCACCGCGTGGAAGCCGTCGAACTTGCCGGGATAGCCGACCAGGTGCGGCCGTTCCCCATCGAACACCTCCCAGATCGTGCGCTCCGTTTGATCGACATGCTTATGGGCGCGGGCATAGCTGATGCACTTGTCCAGCAACCAGCCATTCAGTTCATCGTAGGACTTGAAGCGCAGCCGTGGCGTGAAGAAGCGTTCCCGCACCAGGTTGACCTGGTTCTCGACCTGGCCCTTCTCCCACCCCGACGCCGGCGTGCAGGCCACCGGCTCGATCAGGTAATGGCTACACATCTGCAGGAAGCGGCGATTGTATTGTCGTTCCCTGCCGACGAAGACCGTCTCCACCGCCGTCTTCATGTTATCGTAGATGCCGCGCGTGCAGGCCCCGCCGAAGAACGCAAATGCCCGGTCATGGGCATCGAAGACCATCTCCTGCGTCTCGCGCGGATAGGCTCTCACATACATCATCCGGCTGTGGCAGAGCCGGACATGCGCCACCTTTACCGTCGTCGTCACGCCGTTCAGCACGACGATCTCGTGGCTCCAGTCAAACTGGTAAGCCTCGCCCGGCGCATAATAGAGCGGCACGTAGGCTTCCGCCGTAACCGAGCCGCGTTCCTTCGCCCAGGTTCGGGCGTAACGCCGGACGGTGTCGTAACCGCCCTCGTAGCCGAGGTCGCGCAAGTCCTCGAACAGCCGGATCAGTGTCAGCCGTTCGCGAGAGGATTTGGCCGCATTGGCGAGCAGCATTCCATCGAGCTGATCGCGCCAGGGGCCGAGCTTCGGCTGAGGTTGACGGGTCCGCTCGTACTTGAACTCCGTCTCATCGCTGCGCAGAACCTTCCGCACCACTTTCCGCGATACACCCAACTCCCGGCAGATCGCCTTGATCGTCTTGCCCTGCACACGGGAAAGCCGACGTATCTTCAGAATTGTCTCCACAACAAGCATCCAAATAAAAAGCCTCCAATGAAACCGGAGGCTGTTGTAACCCCATCGCAGATGGGGGTCCCGTTTGGACGCCGATCACCCCATTTGCGGGGTCCTTATTCCATGCCGAAACACACCCTGATGATCAACACCAGCCTGCTGGATGGCGCCGATATGCCGAAGAGTTGGGCCGAACTCGCGGACCCCAAGTGGAACGGCAAGATCATCGTGGCCAATCCGAACAACAGTTACATGGGCTTTACCGTCTCCTGGGGACTGTGGAAGGCCCTCGACGAAAAAACCTACAAGACTATCGTCTCGAATCTCGTCGTGACGGAATCATCGTCCGGTGTCCAGAAGGCCGTCGCCATGGGCGAATATGCCATCGGCATCGGTTTTGAATGGAACGCCTACAACTACATTGCCGGCGGCCAGGATGAATTGAAGGTCGTCTATCCCGCGGAAGGCACCTTCCTCAGCACCGAGTATGCCGGCCTTGTGAAGAATGCGCCCGCCGGGGACGCGGCAAAGAAGGCAATCGACGTCCTTCTTTCGAAGGATACCCAGATCGAACTCCTGAAGGTCGGGTTTCGCCGTCCGAGCCGGTCCGACATCAATGTGACCGACTATGTCCAGATGCCCGCGCTGGATACGATCAAGACCATTCCGATCGACGAACTTGCAGCCGCCGACGCGCGCGAGGGCTTCCTCAAGGAGTGGGACGCGTTGCCGAAGGCTGGCGAGAGCAAGTGAGAAAATAACCCCGTTCCAGTCGGCGTCGCGCACAGGTTTTCCTATGCGCGACGCTAAGGTCCATAAGGGGTCAACATTCCGACCCGATTGACACCGGACGATCCTTGACGAAATGGCCAGCCTCGACGTCCAGGAGTACCAAAGGGCGGCACTCGAACAGATGAACTAGTGCGTTTGGCGGTGACAGGTTGCAAAAATCTGCCGCCGCCACTTCTTGGCAAGCAGTTGAAGCTACGACAACCTTTGCGGCGCTATGAAAGGTTGTAGTATGTCGGATAAAATCGAGCAGAAAGAGCCGTTGTCTTTGAAGGACTTTATCCGGGCAGAGGCAACGGCGCACGCCAGGCCGCTTCAGGACAAAGAGCGACGTCACTGGAAGACAAACCCTGTCAGCGGCGCGATATCAGGCCTTCTCATGGGTTCTGGCATGGCGGTACGGGGCGCTTCGGCGAGCCGACGTTATTTTACCGCGAGCGGAATGGCAATCGAAGGCATTGCGCGATCAGGCGCCGGCCGGGGGCATGATCGCACGCTTGAAGATTTCGTGCAGGAGCTTGACGAACCGGTCCACCGCCTGTGAACGGGGAGCGTGCTCGGAAAGGACGATGGCAAAGTTGAAGGGGATGTCGGGCTCGAATTCGAGGATGCGGACGCCGGAATTCCTGAAGACCGCCGCCGTCAGCGGGTCCACCACACCGATGCCGAGGCCGCTTTCGACCATCCGGCAGACGGCATAGGCCGACGTCGTCTCGACCCCGTTCTCGACCGGCACGCCAGCCTCCCGGCAAGCCGCCCTCATCGCGTGCCCGATGGAAAGATCCTCCGATATGCCGATGGTGCGTTCGCCCGCGAGATCCGCAAGGGCGATGCGCGGTCTTTCTGCCTTGGGGTGGTCCCTCGACAGGACGCATTTGCAGAAGGGCTTGTAGACGCGCTCCACGATGACGCCGGGGTAGTCGACGGGAAACGCCGCTATCCCCACATCGATCTGCTGGCTCGACACGAGCTCCAGCACCCGTGAGGACGCCTGGACCTCCAGCCTGATCTTGAGATCCGGGAAGCCCTCGTTCATGCGCACGACGGCCTCGGGCACCGCACCGAGTGAGGCGGCGGGGAAGGACGCGATCCGCAGCCGGTCGTGCTTGAGGTTGGCGATGTCCCGGGCTGCGCCTTCGAGGCTTTGCAGGCCGTGGTAGACCCTCTGCACATGCTTGAAGAACGCCTCGCCCTCCGGCGTCGGGATGATGCGCCCCGGAATGCGGGTGAACAGGCTGAAGCCGACGGACTGCTCCAGGTCCTTGATCAGCCGGCTGATCCCCGGTTGCGACACGTTCAGGAAATGCGCCGCGTCGCTGACGCTGCCGGCCAGCATGACCGCACGATAGGCCTCGACCTGATTGAACTTCATCCTTCACCCTCCAGTGCATCTTCTGTCGAAGCGAAACGCTTCATGTCGGACAATGCGATGGAACAGGACTTCGCCGCATGCCCGACGGATATCGCCTTTCGCAGAAGGTTACGAGAACTCCACGTCGTTCGAAACGCCCTCCGTCTTCATGCGCGCCAGGGCATCCATCGGCAAGGGCCGGATCGGGGAACGGACATTGTAATAGCCGATCTCGTCATGGCTGCGCCCGGAGGCCGCCGCAAACAGCTCCGTCACCGTCAGCCCGCAATTGCGCCCCTGGCACGGCCCCATGCCGCAGCGGCTGAAGAATTTCGCCTGGTTCGGCCCGAGACACCCCGAGCCCGCAAGATCCGAGATCTCGCCCGCTGTCACGCTCTCGCATCGGCATGCGACGGTCTGCCTGTCGGGCAGCCTGAACCGGGCGGCGGGCCTGTAGAGCGCGTCGAGGAACGGCCGTATCGCATCGGCCTTCGAAAAGGCCCGGCCGAGCGCCGCCTCGGCGTTCCCGTCCGTCTTACGTGACAGGTCGGCCGCCGCCGCGAAAGCGGCAAGCCGCCCGCAGAGCCGCGCCGCATCGGCCCCCATGATTCGCGCATTGTCCCCCACCGCGTAGATGCCCGGAACGGATGTCCGCCAGTTGCGGTCGAGCCTGGGGAGGAAACACGCCTGCGCCTCGCTCCAGGCAAATTCGCAACCGAGATGCCTGAGGAGCTGCACATTCGGCACGACGCCGTGATGGAGGAGAAAGCAATCGGCGGCGATCGTTTCCGACCGGCCCGCCGCGGTGAACACGATGCACTCGGCCTTGCCCTCGCCGACGATCTCCAGGCTCTTCACATGGCGTATCCTGCGGGCGGAAATCTTCCGCAGCATCTTCAGCCCGTCGAGGATCTGCAGGAAACCCGCCGGCCCGAACCGGGCGTGGCGCACGGCCTTCCAGTAGTTCCGCCGCGGCGTCGTATCCAGGATCGCCTCGATATCCGCGCCGAGCCCGATGAGCTGGCTTGCCACGAGATAGAGAAGCGGCCCGCAGCCGGCCAGCACGATGCGCCCCTGCGGGATCGCGGCGCCGGCCTTCATGGCGATCTGCGCCGCACCGGCCGTCATGACGCCCGGCAGGGTCCAGCCGGGAACGGGGAATGGCCGCTCCATCGCCCCGGTCGCGACCATGATGGCCCCGGCCTTGAGCTCGCCGAGCTCGCCGTCACGCAGGTAGTGAACCACCTTGTCGGGCGAAACGTGCCAGACCGTCGCGTTGCAGCGGATATCCAGCCCCGCGTCGCGGACCTGCCGGACGAGAGCGCTGCCGCCCTGATAGGTCTTGCCGAGCACGGTCCGGACAATGGGGGCGAGACCGTCGACGTTGCGGTAGATCTGCCCGCCGGGCGACCCGTTGTCATCGAGGACAACCACAGACAGGCCCAGCTCTCGCGCCTGGAGCGCTCCGGCAAGGCCGGCGGGCCCGCCGCCGACGACGAGCAGGTCACATCGTTCCATGGGCGTCATCCTGTCTTTTCACGATCATGCCGGCGCGCACGGCCGTCCTGCATGCCAGCACATCCCGGATGCCGTCGACGACGACGCGGCATTCGAAGCAGGCGCCCATCAGGCAATAGGCAAGCCTGTCGTCGCCGGATACCGGATTGACGTTGAAACAGCCGATCCCCTGCTCCAGCAGGGTAAGCGCGAGCATCTCCCCGGCATGGGCCTGGACGGGCCTGCCGTCGACCTCGATGGAAACGGGCGATGCGTTCATGTGGTCGAGCGATCGGAACTTCATGCGCGGCTCCGCGAAAAATGAGGCAGGCGGGCCTCCAGATCGTCGTCGGCGATCGCCTTGGCAAGGATCGAGGCATGCAGGGGCGCGAGCGTCACGCCGCTATGGACATTGAGGGCGAAGGCCCCGGCATGCGTCGGCGAGCGCAGGTAGCGCGGCACGCCGTCGTCGGTGAATGTCCTGAGCCCGCCCCACACCCTCAGCAGTTGCGCGCAGGCAAGGCCCGGGAAACAGCCGATCGCCTTTCTGGCGATGGCGGCCATGACCTCAGGCGTCGTTCCGGAATCGAAGCCGACCTCCTCGCGGGAATCGCCGAGGATGAAGCCGCCCTCGGGCATCTGCCGGATCGTGTGGGTCGGGAAATGCAGCATCCGGGGCAGTTTGCTCGTCACGAGGATCTGGCCGCGCACCGGGCGCACGTCCATGGAGATATCCACCATCGCGCCGAGGCGGTTGTTGCCGAGCCCGGCCGCCAGCACCAGCTTGCCGCAGCTATGGGTCGAATGCGCCGTGGCGACTTCGAATCCGCCGCCGCTGCGGCGGATGCCGGTGACGGTATGGGAGTTGCGGTATTCCCCGCCTTCGGCGACGAAGGCGGCATTCACCGCGCGCAGCAGCAGCAGCGGATTGACCGCACCGTCCTGGCGGCCGTAGCAGGCCCCGAAAACGAGGGGGCCGAGGCCAGGCATCGCCCTGTCCAGCTCCGGGCGGGCCAGCATCTCGTAGGCGCCGGGCACCGGCAGGTCCGCATCGAACTGCCTTGCCATGAGCGCGCGGCGCGCCTCGAACTCCTCCTCCGACAGGCACAGGTAGAACGCCCCCCTGTCCTCCAAGCCGACATCGATCCCCGTCAGGTCCTTCAGGTAGAGGGCAAATTCCGGCCAGCACCGCGAGGCCTCCCGCGAAAGTTCGGCATAGGGCCGGACCTTGTGCCCCTTGGTCTGGACCCAGACCAGCCCGAAATTCCCGCGCGAGGCGCGGTGGTCGTCGTCCTCGCCGTCGAGGATGAGGACGGACAGCCCCTGCCGCCTGAGGCCGATCGCCGTCGCCGTGCCGACGAGCCCGCCCCCGACGACGACGATATCGTGGACCGTCCTACTCGGCATCATGACCGTCGCGCGCCACCCGCTGCCATGCCGCCGCACCGGCGGCCAGCCGGTCGCCGCCATGCAGAAGCCTGTCGACCCTGCCCGCACCGTAGACCTTTCGCGCCTGCGCGACGGAGACCTTTCCGTCGGCGATATCGTCGGCGATATCCTGGTCGCGCCGACCCGAAGGAAGGCCGTAGCCGCCCCCGCCGGGCGTTTCGATGCGGATGCTGTCGCCCGTGCTCAGGACGAGATTGGAGGTCTTGGAGCCGATATCCTGCTCGTCGGCCGAGCCGAAATTGAACCTGATCCGCGCACAACGTCCGGCATCGCCGCCGCCAAGGCCCGGCGCCGGATAGACATGGCCGTCCGAGCGGACCGAGAAGATGACGCCGTCCTGCGTCGCGGCGATCTGCCGGGCGATGCCGAGGCCGCCGCGAAACGTGCCGGCGCCGCCGCTGTCCTCGACCAGCGCATATTCGTCGACGAGCAGGCTGTACTCGTGCTCCAGCGCCTCGACCGGCAGGTTCGACGTGTTGGTGACATGAAGCTGGACGCCGTCCATCCCGTCGACCGAGGCGGTTCCGCCCGATCCGCCGCCGACGGTCTCCATGTAGACGTAGCTCGAGCCGTCGCCGCGATGCCCGGCAAAGCAGATTCCGGGAACGATGTCCTGCCCCGAGGCGATGCCGCGGTCGGCCGGCAGGATCTGTGCGAGCGCGCCGATGATGGCGCGCGCCACCTTGTTGGCGGTGATCGACCGCGCGCCGACGGCCGCCGGATGATGCGGGCTCACGATCGACCGCTCCGGCGTGACGATACGCAGGCACTGGAAGACGCCGTGATTGGGCATGAGGCCCGGGTCGATCATCATCTTGATGCAATAGACCACGGTGGCCTGGAGAGCATTGAACGGCACGTTCATGGCGCCCGTCGCCTGCCGGTCCGTACCGGTGAAGTCGAAGACGAGGGTTCCCTGCTCGATGCGCACGAGAGCCTGAATCTTCACCGCGATGTCGGTGACGCCGTCGTCGTCGAGATAGGCCGTGAAGCTCGCCTGCTTGCCTTCCAGCGGTGCGAGCCGGTTGCTCAGCCGCTGCCGGGTATAAGCCAGCATGTCGGAGACGATCGACGCGAACCGCCCGTCGCCGACCTGGGCCAGAAGCTCCTGCGCCATGACCATGCCGCGGTCGTTGGTCGCGAGCTGGACGCCGAGGTCGAGCTCGCGTTCCTCGGGATCGCGCGTGTTCACCGATACGAGGCGCAGAATGTCCCGTTGCAGCCGCCCCTCGGCCCGCAGGCGCACCAGCGGGATACGGATGCCCTCCTCGAAGATGGTCCGCGCCGTTCCGGAAATCGAGCCCGGGACCGCACCGCCTACATCCGAGTGATGGGCGATATTGGCGAGGAAGAACGCAATCCTTCCCTGATGGAAGACGGGCGAGACGATCGTGATGTCGGGAAGATGGGTGCCGCCGGCCAGATAGGGATCGTTGCACATGAAGGCGTCGCCCTCACGGATGTCGGCGAGGTCGTATTCCTCCAGCACGCGGGTCACGGCGCCGAGGGTGGAGCCGAGATGCAGGGGCGTGTGGTCGGTCTGGGCCAACACCCTGCCCTTCGCGTCGAACAGGCCCACGGAGCAGTCGCGCCGTTCCTTGACATTGGTGGAGAAGGAGGAGCGCACGAGAATGTGCAGCATGCTCTCGACGATCGCCATCAGCCGGTTGTTGTAGACTTCCATTGCGATCGGATCCGAAACGGTGTCGCGATCTGCGGCGGGATTTGCCATCACACTTGTCCTCGGCGATTACAATTCGATGATGAGGTTGCCGGCCGTGTCGACATGGGCGACCTGGCCGGGGAAGATGACCGAGGTCGAGCTCATGTCCTCGACGATCGCCGGGCCGACGATCCTCGATGAAAGCGGGACGAGGTGGCGGGAATAGACCGTCGCATCCACCCACTCCACCTGCGGATCGACGTAGAACCGGCGATGGCCGATGACGGCCTGCGCGAGCTCACCCTCCGGCTGCTCGACGGTGCTGCGGTCGGCCGCGGTCGCCGCCAGGCCACGGACCCGGAAATTGACGATCTCGATCGCCCGGCCCGCAAGCGCATATCCGTATTCGCGCTCGTGCGCCTCCTCGAAGGCGGCAAGGAAGCTGCCGGCATCGGGGTCGTCAGCCGCGATCCGCACCTGGACCTCGTGGTTCTGGCCGACATAGCGGGCTTCCAGGATGCTCTCGTAGCGGCGGCGGTGCGGCGGGATTTCCTCTCCCGCCAGCCAGCTTTCCGCATCGTCGCGCAGCTTGGCGATGATCGAGACGATATCGGCCCATTGCGCGTCGCCGAACCTGCAGATCCTGCTCTGGACGAAATCGAGGCTGGTGTCGGAAACGAGGATGCCGCGGGCGCACATCGTTCCCGGCTCGTTGGGCGCGACGATGGTCTTGAGGCCGCAGTCGATCGCGGTTTCCACCGCATGCAGCGGACCCGCCCCGCCGAAGGTGACGAAGGAATAGTCGCGCAGGTCGATGCCGCGCTGCGTCGTGACGGAGCGGATGGCGCGCGCCATGTTCGAAACCGCGATGCGGATGATGCCGTAGGCCGCCTGCTCGACCGACAGGCCGAGCGGCCTTGCGACCTTCTCCTCGATGACCCGCCACGCGCCCTGGTGGTCGACCGGCATGGCCCCGTTCAGGAGCGCCACTGGGTTCAGGCGGCCGAGCACGACATTCGCATCGGTGATCGTCGGTTCCGTTCCGCCCCTCATGTAGGCGACCGGTCCCGGCACGGCCCCGGCGCTGCGCGGGCCGACCTGAAGCCCGCCGGCATCGTCGATGAAGGCGATCGAGCCACCGCCGGCACCGATGACATGGATGTCGACCATCGGCGTCTTGACCGGATAGGTCGCGACCTCGCGGGTCGTCGTGAACTGGGGCTTGCCGCCGGAAATGACGGAGATGTCCGTGCTCGTTCCGCCGACATCGAAGGTGATGGCGTTGGGATGGCCGGCCTGACCGGCAATCGCGGCCGAGCCGATGACACCGGCCGCCGGGCCCGAGAGGCACGTGCGCACGGGATAGCGCTTGACCGTCTCGATCGACATCAGGCCGCCGTTCGAATGGATGGTATAGGGCTTCGCGGTGATGCCGAGGCGGATGAGCCGGTCGACCAGCCGGTCGAGATAGAGTTCGAACTTCGGCCCCAGATAGGCATTGATCGTGGTGGTCGAGAAGCGCTCGTATTCGCGGAATTCGGGCAGGACGTCGCTCGACCGGCAGACGAAGGCGCCCGGCATCATTTCCCGGACGATCTCCTCCGCCCGAATCTCATGGCCGGGGAAGAGGTAGCTGTGCAGGAAGCAGATCGACACCGCCTCGACGCCGTCTCCCGCAAGACGCTCGACACCGCGGCGCAGCTCGCTTTCGTCGAGCTCCAGAAGGCATTCCCCCCGGGCGTTCACGCGCTCCTGCACCTCGATACGGTGACGGCGCCTTGCCAGCGGCTCGGGCTTGACGGAGCGGTAGTCGTAGACGTTGGGGCGCACCTGGCGCCCGATCTCCAGCACGTCCCGAAAACCCTTGGTGGTGATCAGGCCGGTCTTCGCGCCGCGACGCTCGATGACCATGTTGGTGCCGACGGTCGTACCGTGGCCGACGAAGCCGATATCCCCATCCCTGAAGCCGAATTTCTCCATCGCGCCGGCAATGCCGGTTTCGATCGCCTCGGACGGATCGCGCGGCGTGGAAGGCTCCTTGTAATACCGGATCGCTCCAGAATCCGAGTCGACGAAAACAAAATCGGTGAAGGTTCCGCCAACGTCAATTCCAACTCGTATCATTCCTGCATTCCCCGGCAAAACCGCTCGCGTCCAGACCGGACCCGGCATTCAAGCCTCTTCTGAATCAAACTGGCAGTAAGAGACCAAAAATAGAGCCGCGTAGCTCATACCAATTGGGTGGAAGCCGCCAAAAGTTTGATATCCTCGCCGGCTCCCTCTGCGTTTCACAGGCCCCGGGCCTCGATCCGCGTGTTGACGAGCCTGTAGTGAAGGTAGCTGTCCAGCCCGCGCTGGCCGCCCTCATAGCCGTAGCCGCTTTCCTTGATCCCGGAGAACGGCGTTGCTTCCGTGACGGTCGCCGTCGTGTTGACGAATACCCCGCCGGCCTCCAGCCGCCCGGTCATGCGGTCGATGCGCTCGGGCGATGCCGTGAAAAGATAGGCCGCAAGCCCGTAGGGTAGGCCGTTGGCGATCCCGAGCGCCTCTTCCTCGCCGTCGAACACGTGGATCGGCGCGAGCGGGGCAAAATATTCTTCACGCATGATGGCGCTGTCGAGGGGGGCCTCGACGATGACCGTGGGCTCGAAAAAATAGCCTTTCCGATCGAGGACCCTGCCGCCGGTGACGATCTTCCCGCCACGGGCGACGGCATCCTCGACGACGGCTTGCGTCGCCCGCAACCGTCCGGCATGGGCGAGCGGCCCCATGTCGACCCGTTCCGCCAGACCGTCGGCGACGACGAGGGCCTCGGCACAGGCCGTGAAGACGGAAACGAATCGGTCGTAGGCAGGGCGCTCCACGAGAATGCGGCTCGGGGCGGTGCAGACCTGCCCCGCATTGGCAAATTTCGCGGCGGCGATCTGCCTTGCCGCGACCTCGATGTCGCTGTCGGCGAAGACGATCGCCGCAGAATGGCCGCCCAGTTCAAGGCTCGCCGGCTTCACGCCGTCGGCGGCCAGCCGTGCCAGCGTCCTGCCGACGGGGATGGACCCCGTCAGCGAGATTTTCCCGACGACCGGTGCAGCGAGCAACTGGCTCGATATGTCGGCGGGCCGTCCGAAGAGCAGGCTGAGGTACCCGTCCGGCAGGCCTGCCGCCTGCAACGCGCGCACCAGTTCGACCGCTGCGCCGGGCGTCTCCTCCGCCGCCTTGAGGATGACGGGGCATCCCGCGGCGAGCGCCATGGCCAGCTTGCGTCCGGCAAGGACGAGTGGAAAATTCCAGGCCGTGAACGCCGCGACGACGCCGACCGGCACTGGCCTCGATATGCGGCGTATCGGCTGGCCGCCGTCATCGAGCTCGATATCCTTCAGGTGCCCGGCCAGTCTGCCGAAGTAACGGAACAGGTCCACCACGCGATCGACCTCGAGCCTTGCCTGCCGCAGGGGCTTGCCCTGCTCCAGGACGATCGTGAAGGCGATCTCGTCCGCTCTTCCGGCAAGAAGATCCGCGGCCCGGTGAAGGACCGCCCCCCGCGCGGACGCGGGGAACTCCATCCAGCCCGCGAAGGCGCGCGCCGCACAGGCCAGCGCATCGCCGACGATCGCCGGGGTGGCGGTGGGAAGCCTGGCGAGACATTCCTCCGTCGCCGGGTTCAGCACGTCGACCGGCGGTGAATCCGTCCGCGTCAGGAATTGCCGGCCGACGAAGAGGCCGAGCTGCGGGTAACGATAGCCCGAGGGCAGCATGGTATTCTCCTGTCCGTCACGCGTAGCCGGCATGCTGCCCTACCATTTCGGCCGTTTCGGCAAGGGCGTCGGAAAAGCGGGTGAACATCTCGTCGACCTCGCTCTCCGTGATGATCAGTGGCGGGCAGAAGGCGATGGTATCGCCGATGGCGCGGACGATCAGCCCATGCTCCAGGCACCGCGCGGCGCAATAGGCCCCGACCTTGAGCGCGGCCGGGAACTGTGCCTTGCTTGCGGGATCGGGCGACATCTCGACGGCGCCCAGCAACCCTACCCCGCGCGTGTCGCCGACGATCGGGTGCCCGGCAAAGCCGTCGATGCGCTTGAGGAAATGTTCGGAGACCTTCCTCGCATGGGCGAAGGTCGATCGCCTTTCGTAAATTTCCAGCGTCTTCAGCGCAACGGCGGCCGAGACGGGATGGCCCGAATAGGTGAAGCCATGGGCGAGCGCGCCGTATTTCTCGCTGCCGGCCATCAGCGGCTCCCATATCGACGGCGCGACGACGGCGGCCGAGATCGGCAGGTAGGCGGACGAGAGGGCCTTCGCCATGGTGATGACATCGGGCTTCAGGTCGTATGTCTGCGTCGCGAAGGCGTTCCCGGTCCGGCCGAAGCCGCAGATCACCTCGTCGGCGACGAACAGGATGCCGTAGGATTTCAGGACCTTCTGGATCTTCTCGAAATAGCCGGCCGGCGGGGGAACGACACCGCCGCCCGCGATGACGGGATCGGCGAAGAAGGCCGCGATCGTATCGGGCCCCTCACGCTCGATGACCTCGACGAGGTCCCGGGCGCAGCGTTCGGAGAACTGCTCCTCGCTCTCCCCCGGCAGGCCCTCGCGATAGTAGTCGGGGCACATGCACTTGACGAACCGGTCGAGCGGCAGGTCGAAACCGGCATGGCAAGCCTCGAGGCCCGTCATGGACGCCGTCGCGATGGTGACGCCATGATAGCAGCGGCGCCGGGAGATGATCTTCTTCCTGTCCGGCTTGCCGGTGATATTGCTGACATGCCAGATGAACTTGATGATGGTGTCGTTTATTTCCGAGCCCGAATTGGCGAAGAACACGCGCCCGTCCTCGATCGGCACCATGTCCTTGAGGCAATCGGCGAGCTCGATGGTCGGGCGCGGCGCCATGCCGTTGAAACTGTGATAGGTCGGCAGCGCCTTGAGCTGGGCGTAGGCCGCTTCCGCCAGTTCCGGCTCGTTAAAGCCGAGCGAGGTGCTCCAGAGGCCGCCGAGGCCTTCGATATAGCTGCGCCCCTCCTCGTCGGTGACGTAGATCCCGTGCCCGCTTTCGATGACGAGCGGGCCGTTCTGCTGGTGCGTCGCCAGATTCGTGTAGGGATGGATGAGGGCATTCTTGTCCATCTCGGAGTACGACAGGTTCCTGGTGTTCATTTCTCTATCCCGCACTTTCTGATGTTAAGCATTGGATCGGCCGCGCCTAGCCGGCCACGCTCCTGTTCCTGGAGCGAAGCATGTGGATCAGGAGGCTGATGATGACCGTCCCAACGATGAGAATGAAGGCGGCCGAGGCGATCGTCGGGCTGATATTCTCGCGGATGGACGAGAACATCTGCCGCGCGAGGGTCCGCTGGTTGGGCCCGGCGACGAACAGCGTCAGCACCACCTCGTCCAGCGACGTTGCGAAGGACAGCACCGCGCCGGAGGCGACCCCCGGCATGATGAGCGGCAGCGTGACGCGCCGGAAGACCACGAAGGGCGACGCGCCGAGGCTCGCGGCGGCCAGCTCCACGCGCTGGTCGACACCGCCGAGCGCGCCCCTGACGCAGATGAGGACGAACGGGGCCGCAAGCACGCTATGGGCGATGATCACCGCGGCGTAGCTGTCCGTGAGCCCCAGGCGCGGGATGAGCATCTGCAGGCCGATGCCGAGAACGACCGGCGGCACCACCATCGGCAGCATGAAAAGCGTCCTGAAACCGGAGGCGGAAAGCGACACGCGGCCGCGAAGGCCAAGCGCCGCGGCCGTGCCGAGGCTGGTGGCGAGCACCGTCGTGCCGATCCCGATGACGAGGCTGTTGTAGATCGAACGCCGCCATTCCTCGTTGATGACGAGCTCCTCGAACCATCGGAAGGACCAGGAAGGGACCGGATAGACGAGAAGCATGCTGGAGGTGAAGGCGAGCGGCAGGATCGCCACCAGCGGCCCCAGGAGGAAGCCCACCATCACGGTGGAGAAGATCGCCCTCGTCGCTCTCATGTGCGCCTCTCGGATGAGCCGGAAAGCCGCTCGTAGACGGCATAGAGGACGACCGTCACCGCCACGAGGATGAGGCCGAGGGCGCTCGCCATGCTCCAGTCGGCGGTGGATGTCGCGTAGAAAGCGATGAAGGAGGACAGCATCTGCTCTCCGGCGCCGCCGAGCAGAGCAGGCGTGATGTAGTAGCCGAGCGAGGAGATGAAGACGAGCAGTATCCCGGACGCCACACCGCGCGCGGACAGGGGCAGCAGCACGCGCAGGAAGGCGGAAAGCGGCGGCGCCCCCAGGGACGCTGCGGCCGGCATGAGGTTCTTCGGTATGGTGATGAGGACACTGTAGATCGGCAGGACCATGAGCGGGAGCTGGACATGCGTCATGGCGATGATGAGGCCGGTCCGGTTGAAGATCAGGGCGATCGGGCCGTTAATCAGGCCGACGGCCTGGAGCCATTCGTTGATGAGGCCCTTTTCCTGGAGGATGAGGAACCAGGCGGCCGTACGCACCAGAAGCGACGTCCACAGGGGCAGCAGCACGGCGCCGAGCAGCACCGCCCTCTGGAACCGCGACGCATAAGCGACGACGAGCGCATAAGGATAACCGAGCAGGACGCAGAAGAACGTGACGACCGCGCCGATCCAGAGGGTTCTGAAGAGAACCGCCCTGTTGACCGCCATATTGGCGTCCTGCTCGACGATGGAGCCGGCGCTGTCACGCTTCAGATCGACGGTCGCGAGGAGATAGCGGTCGGTGACCGGCTCCAGTGCCGTCGCAATCGCCTCCCAATAGGCCGGCTGCGACCACTTGCGATCAATGTCGAGCAGGTCGAGGGCGCCCGCCTGCTCGCCGGCCGCCCGGGTCGTCTTCGCCATCAGCGTGCGGAAGCCGGGCTGGATGCTGTTCAGCCTGCGGACCATGTCGCCGAGCGCCTGCTCGTCGTCCGAGGCCCTGAGGTCCTCGACGAAGGCCCGGAACACCTCGGGCCCGGGATGGCCCGTCCCATCCCAGCTTCCGATGACGGATGCTGTCCGTGGCAGGGCGCGGACCGCCGATGTGTCCGAGACCGAGAGCTTGAAGATGCCGGCGAGCGGGACGACGAAGAAGAGTGCCAGAAAGCAGAACAGCGGCGCCACCAGCAGGAATGCTCGGAGCTTTCGGCCTGAGGCTTGGGTCATGGCGACACAACCTTGCAGTCCGCGGGGCGCATCGCGACCTCAACCTGCGCGCCCACCGGCCACTGGCGTTCCTTGCGGTCCAGGCGCGCATGGCAATGGCCGAGGGGACCGTCGAGCTGCACGCGGATATGGTCGCCCTGGTAGACGCTGTCGATGATGGTCATCACGACGCGGTTGCCGTCCGGAATGCCGCCGGCCCGGTCGTCTCCGAGACCGAGCCTTTCCGGCCGCACCGAGACGCAGACATCGCTGCCCGTCGCAACATCCGGCTCGCCCGAGACCTTCAGGACAGGGCCGCTCGACAGGCGGACGACATGACAGTCGTGCTCCCTGCCGATCACGGTTCCGTCCCACAGGTTCGTCTCCCCGATGAACCGGGCGACGAAGCGGGTCTGCGGATCGTCGTAGATGGCCTGAGGGGTTCCGACCTGGTCTATCCTGCCCTTGTTGAACACCGCGATCCGGTCGGACATCGTCAGTGCTTCCGACTGGTCGTGGGTCACGAACACGATCGTCAGGCCCAGGCGGTTGTGAAGCGCCCGGATATCGAGCTGCATCTGCTCGCGAAGCTGCTTGTCGAGGGCGCCCAGCGGTTCGTCCATCAGGACCACCCCCGGCTCGAACACGAGAGCGCGGGCGAGCGCCACGCGTTGCTGCTGGCCGCCGGAAAGGCTGGCCGGCCTGCGATCGGCGAACGAGCCCAGCTGGACCATGTCCAGGGCCGATGTGACCCGCCCGGCGATATCCGATCGCGTCCTGCCGCGCATCTGGAGCGGGAAGGCGATGTTTTCCCCGACGGTCATGTGGGGGAAAAGGGAATAGTTCTGGAACACGACACCCATGTCGCGCTTGTGCGGCGGGATGTCGTTGACCATGCGGCCATCGACCAGGATACGGCCGTCGGTCACATGCTCGAAGCCGGCCAGCATCATCAGCAGGGTGGTCTTGCCGGACCCGGAGGGGCCGAGGAGACTCACGAACTCCCCATTCGCGATGTTGAGATCGAGGTTCTCGACCACGCGGAGCGAGCCATAGTCCTTGCTGACCTTGTCGAAAACGATACGGAAATTCACCTGCTGACTTGCCTTTGTTTCCTGATCGATCACGGATCTCCCGTGAGGGACGCGGCCTTTACTGGGAGAGCCACGAATTGAACCGCTGCGTCAGGGCTTCGGAATTGTCGATCCAGAAGTCGATGTTCAGGGGGATCGCGCCTTCCAGGTTGACCGGGTTCGTCGTCAGGTCCTTCTTGATGCTCTCGGGAAGGGCCTCCGCAGCCTTCAGGTTCGGAATACCGACGGAGAAGTTCGGCGGGAAGTTGACCTGGTTCTCGGGCCGGCTTGCGAACTTGATGAACTCGAAGCCGAGATCCTTGTTCTCCGCGCCCTTGAGCACGACCCAGCTGTCGATCGCATAGATGCTCTGCGGCCAGACGAGCTTGTAGTTCTTGCCTTCGGTGTTGTTGATACCGGTGACGCGGCCGTCGTAGCTGGCGGTCATGGCGACCTCGCCGGACGCGAGGAACTGCACCGGCTGCGCGCCGGCTTCCCACCAGATGATGTCCGGCTTCAGCTCGTCCAGCTTCTTGAAGGCGCGGTCGACACCCTCCGACGTGGAAAGAACGTCATAGATCTCGTCCGCCGGCACGCCGTCCGCAAGCAGCGCAAACTCGAGATTATACTTGGCGCCCTTGCGCAGAGAGCGCTTGCCGGGAAATTTCGCCGTATCCCAGAAATCGGCCCAGCTCTTCGGACCATCCTTGAACTTGTCCGCGTCATAGGCGAGTGCCATCGACCAGACGGTCACGCCCGCGCCGCATTCGGAAACCGCGGTCGGAAGGAACTGGTCCTTGACGCCCATCGCGTCCCAGTCGAGCTTCTCGTAGAGCCCGTCAAGACAGCCGAGCACGAGTTCCTCCGCCTCGACCTGCACGACGTCCCAGTTGACGTTCCCGGACTTCATCTTGGCCTGGATGACACCATAGCCGCCGTTCCAGCTGTCCTCGAGCACGGGCTTGCCGACCTTCTCGGAGAACGGCTTGAAATAAGCGATCCGCTGCGCATCCTGGCTGACCCCGCCCCACGCGACGACCGTGAAGTCGCGGGCGAGGACGTTGCAGGATCCCGAGAGAATTGCGAGAAGTGCGCCGCCGGTCACGGCGAGTGAATGTAGGGCAGTTTTCATAAGTTCCCCAGTTCTTCGTGAGCTAAATGCCGCGTCCATACGGCCAGCCATCCGACTCGGCAACGCTGCAAACGCAGGACTGCGTTGCCAGGCTCCGACAGGGCCTCGGCCATCCATATCCATGAAGGGCCAGTTCCCAATTCCGATGAGGCTGGACATATCGCATGGGAATTACAATCAGAAACGTGCCTTGCGCGCCCATACCAAGATGAAGGCGGGCGACCAATAATTGATATCCCGCGGGCAAGGTTCGTCGGCGTCGGGGGTCTCGCCAGAAACGTCCGCCCGCAAGCATCGGCGCCAGACGGTGGCCGGCCTGCCAGAGATCAAGCCCATGCCGCCGATGTCCGACCGGCGCCCGCTGTCGCCGTCGCCAGAGTTGAAGCGCACACACGCGGCCGGTCTTTCGCGCACCAGCCAGCCTTACCAGCCGCTCTCCTCGTGATCATCCTGCCGTGCCGGCGGCATGTTCGCCCCGACGGTGCCTTTGCCAAGCAATCCCGCATCCTCCAATGCCTCGATATCGGGCAGATCGCGCAGCGTCTCCATGCCGAAGGCGGAGAGGAACTGCTTCGTCGTGACGTAGCTATAGGGCGCGCCCGGCGTCGGGCTGCGCGGGCCGGAGGCGAGGAAATTGGCGTTGCGCAGGCTGGCGATCGTGTCGCGGCTGACCTCCTTGCCGAAGATTTTCGACAGGTCGCCGCGGGTGATCGGCTGGAAATACGCAATCGCCATCAGCACCATGGCCTCGAAGTCGGAGAGCGCCGGCCCCGGACCGCGCGTCGGCGCCTGAGAGGCCCGGATCGCGGATGCGTAAGCCGAGCGGCTTCGGTGCTGCCAGCCGCCGGCGACGAAGACGATCTCATAGGGCCGGTCACGGAGTTCTTCCTGCAGGTCGTCGATCAGGAGGTCGATGCTGCAGTCCCTGCCGACGACACGGGTCAACGCCTCCCGGCTGACCGGCTCGGCCGATGCAAAAATCACGGCCTCGACGCGCAGCATCCATTCGCGCCAGCGGAGCTCCGGCGGCAGTTCGGCCAATTCTCGATCAAAGAGATGTTCATCTCCAGCGTTCGCTTGCCCAGTGCGCCCTTTACCATCCGGTGCTTTGGCTGCATTCGGTCCGCTCATGTCACAGCCCATAGATCCGGAACGAAGCGCGGCCGGACAGTTCCCGCACGGCGCCAAAGCCTTCCAGCCGGTCGAACAGCCGGGTCGCCGCCCAGCGCGAGAGGCCGCTGCCCGGGGCCGAAGCCGGCACGGCATCGTCCTCAAGCAGTTTCGCGATGACCGCGCCGGCGCCCCGGGTGCGGACCTTCGGCGCGGCGGCGACAAGCACATCCGCCCGGCGGGCGATTTCCGATGCCGAACGCAGCGCCGCGCCGGCCCCATCGATCAAGGCGAGGCAGACGGCCTGGGCAAAGGCCGGATCGCCCGGGCGCACGCGTCCCCTGCCCCCGAGCGTCTTGAAAGCCGGGCCGTAGCGCTCGGCCATCAGCAGCGGCACAGCAAAATCCCATTTCAGCATTACGGCGATCAGCCCATCGGCCAACGCCCACGCCAGCGGCTCGGCATCCGGGCGCGCGGCACACATTGCCGACACGAGGTCCGCTGCGGCGAAGGGGGCCGGCCGCCCGGCCTGTAGCATCCTGTCGCCATGGTCTACGGCTTCGGCAAGCCGCTCATCCCAGACGAGGCCCAGCAGATCGGCCAGTTCCATCACGCTTTTCGTCGAAAAGCCGGGCTTTCGCGCAGAAAACCTCTTGGTGGCCAAGAACACCCGGCCGGCCGGATCGGGATCTTCACCGGCGGCGGTGAGCAAAAGCGCATCCCGCAACGCCGCCTCATCCTCGCTGCGGCCCGTCAGCCGGATCGCGGCGGCGGCGCATTTCAGCGCCTGTCGCGCGCGCCAGCAACCGGCCCAAATCGGTGCAGCGCGGACAAGATCGTCCAGCGATTTCAAGGCGATGCCGGCGGCAAAGGCGGCGTCGAGGTCTCCCGGCTCGCGGCCGCGCGGCAGCGCCCAGCCGGGAATGTGCGGCAAGGGCGATGCGGGGACCGGAACGGAGATGACGCGCGAATCCATGCCGGGAAGACTACAGCAATCGTGCGGTTAATGCCACAAAGTGCCCATAAAACCGCACGGCTTGTCGAACCATTATAATGAACGATAAGATTGCCTTATCAATCACTTACGTGATATTGAATCACCAATTCGCAGCTAAACTGGTCATACCTCCGAACACTTCAAGAAGCATAACGTCATCGATAATCTGAGACGATGATACGGATCATTTGGCTCGGCAAACGGGAGCACCTCCTCCGAGATCATTGAATGGTCCTCCCCCTTTTATAGTGGGGTCGCCCGCATCTTCTTGCAAACGCCGTTTTGCAAAGTAATGGGGAGAGAGCGCAGAATATTAGACGACATCGTTTGCCGAGAGGATACCGGGCCAGGCAGATCGATCGCCTTAAAGGCGGCCTGGATACCGACAGGCGGCGTATCACTGCTGGTTCTTCCCGGCACGAGCCTTCCCATCGAGATGCCGCTTGATACGGAAGGGCCTGACCTCAGGCTCGTACTTTTCCGCCAGCGCTTCGAACACGGCCTCGCTCTCGCGAGCATCGAAGCCCTGGAGCGCCAGTTCGGCGACGATCTCATCGCAAAGCAGGCCGAGTATCGCGTCCCGTTTCCTCTTCTTCTTTGCAGTCACGATCATCTGCCAGAGCAGCGTGCGAGCAATATCGTCCCGGGTCGGCCGCTTTTGCGCCCGGGCATCGTCCCTCACCTTCTGCTGGCGAACCCGCTGCTCGGCATTCCTCTGTCGTATCGATTTCCTGGCCATATGCCTGTCTCCTCTGTTGGAGACCCAGCCTCGCCGCCGGCGATGCAAGCGACAAACCCAGTTTGCAAGATGCTGCATCCTCGCCCGCAAACGTCGTTTTCCGCAAACAGGGTTTACCTCTGAATCGCAGTTTCCTAGTCCGGTAACGCGGATTTCCTGCCGGGAATCGCGTCAGGGTAAATTGAGATGATGTGTCTCAAGGTGCCCGCAACCCGGCCCAGATCGCCCCAAATCAACCTGACGCAGACCGACGTGCGGGCACAGCGCAATACCGCACCCACACGTCGATCCACCATGTCGGCAGAGTGTTTGGGTCAGGCGACCCCGCCCTTTGCGTTCCCAACCATCTCGCGCAACTCGTCACCCGACACGATCCCGACCGCGGCGAGGCGCCTTGCGATGTCGTGATGCAAGCCCCGATGCGCCTCCAGCAGTCTTCTCGCGATGGCTTCTGCTGCAACGAGCCGTGCATGGACCCGCCCGGCAAGGTCGCGATCGAGGGCCAGCTCGTTCATCGCCACGGTGGACGAGCGGTAAAGCAGCGGTTGATGGCCAGAGAAGCCGAGCCGTGTCTCCGCAGCGAGCGCCATGTCCGTCGCCCGCGCCAGATCGCTCTCATCTGCACCGCCAGCCCCCGCAAGCGTTTCGCCGAACAGCAACAGCTCCGCCGCCCGCCCGGCGAGGATCGCGGCCATCGCGTTCATCAGCCAGGTCTCGTTCTGCGGCAGACGACCGTTCGCGACGGTTGCGACCATGCCGAGGCCGTGGAGACCGATGCTCGCAGCCTTCACCTCCGCAATGCCGGTCAACATGTAGACCAGCGCATGGCCTGCTTCATGCACGCTCGCCCGCCAGCGCAGATCGTCGGACATCGCCGCCTGTCCATCGCGCAGGGCCGTTTCGAGATCGGTCCAAACCATCGCTCGTCCTTCGCGCCGCAGCTTGCGCCGCACTTCGCGAACGAGACGCTCGATATCGGCGCCCGTCCGGCCAAGGGCCAGCAATGCGAGCGGACGCAGGCCGTCCGGAGATGAAGAATGACCGGCAACTTCAGTCATGACGGGGTCCTTTCTGTGCTTCGGGTTTGTAGGAGGGCTTGCGCCGCACGGGCGGTTTCCCATTTCTGGCCGGCTGCAAGCGCAGACGTCGCGGTGCGTTCGCCGTAGGCGCGGAAGCCAGCACCGCATCGAGATCGGAGCCGAGATGATGGCAGAGGATACCGACCAGGGCTTCCATATCCGGCATTGGAATCTCGACATGGGTTTCCAGCCGGCCGGAACGTAGCAGCGCCGGATCGATCCTCTCCGGAAGGTTCGTGGCCCCGACGACAATGATGCCTTCGGTCCTCGAAGCCCCGTCCAGCAGTTCGAGCATGCGGTTGATCAGCGACGCCCAGTAATCGTCGTAGTTTCTGCTACCGGCTCCCTGCCGCCTGCCGATATTGTCGAGCTCGTCGATGAACAGAATGGCCGGCGCTTTCTCCCCGGCGACGGTGAAGGATGCCGACATGCGTTTCAGCACATCGCCGAGATAGCCGGGCTCAAGCCAGCGCGCGACCGATGTCGCCAGCAAGGGAACCTGGAGCGTGTTGCAGAGCGCCCGGGCGAAAGTCGTCTTGCCGGTTCCGGGCGGCCCCGACAACAACAGCTTCGTCGTCATCTCGTCCCACCGCAGTTTTCCCTGCTTCCAGAGCAGCAGATCGGCCTTCAGATCGAGCGCCCAGCCGCGTGCGGGACCACAGCCGGCAAGCGTCTCGACGGACAGCGGACGATCCTTCGGGGACGGTGTTCCCGCCGCATCGACAGTGACCGTATCGCTATCGGGCGGGGTGACCGGCTCGATCACGTCGATGCCGACATCCTGCGGCTTCTTCCTTCCGGCATTCCTTTGCGACGTCGTCTCGCTGGCCCGCCCTTTGCCAGACCTTTGCCTGCGGTGTCCGGTCTCCCTACCCTCCTTGTCCTCCTCTTCCTCCGCCGCAGTACGCTCGGCGAGCAGGGCAAGCACCGAGAGCGTCTGCTCGGCCGTCCGTCCCGGACGAACCGCAAGCGCGACGTCGTCGAGCGTCAGGCCTTCCGGATCGAACACCATGTCGCCCATGAGCAGGAGACTTTGCTTCGGGGGAATGCCGCAGCAGACATGCAGCAACTCCGCGATCATCTCATGATCGATCCCGCCACATTCGAGGACGAGATCGGCGGTCTCGGTGACGATAGGCGTCAGGGCAAACCGCGTCTCGTCGGCAAGGAGGATCGGCGCGGGTTCGTCGAGAAGCGCCTGGCGGAACTGCTTGCGGATGTTCTGGTCGTCCGTGTTCTCCACGGCGATGCCTGACAGGGTCTTCATCCTGCGCCGGCTCACCGCAGACTGCTGCTGCCTGTATCGGCCGGACAGAGGATTATCGCGAAGCACGTCTTCGAGTGCCGCCCGGAACGGCAGGAGCAAGCCGTCCTCGAGCATCATGCCGAGGCAGAGTTCGAAGCGCGGCACGGGCGCCTTCAACAGGACAAACGGCGCTGAAGGACGCAGCGCCTCGATCAGCGCCGAGATGTCCGGAAGACTGGCGCCGACAGCGCGGGCGACCAGCAGCGCGACGGCGGCATGGACGGGATTGGGCGGCGGCAAATGCTCGCGAAGAAGGGCCGCGACATAGGGAAAGCCGATACCGGGCGCGGTACTGGCAGCCACTCCGCCTGCACGGCCCCGTCGAGCTTTCCTTCGCCTGCCCTTCGGCTGTTCGTCCGATGCGCCCACGGACCCGCATTCGAATGTCACAACCCCATCGACCGCATCCTCATCGGGGACAATGAAGGTAACGGGTTCATCGGCGCGTTGACGAGGAGGACGGCCCACGCCGATCATCCGCGCGACGGTCGCGCTATCCTGATCCGGATTGCCGGTCAGCAAATGCCACGCTTGATCGTTCACCTTCCAGGTCGTCCCTTTCCGCTCCTCGCCGCCGATGAAGGCGGAGGCCAGCAGCCCCGCATCGACCGCGCGCTCATAGAGAGCGAATACGCCGCGGCGGCGAAGGCGCTTCAGGAGATAGCGCGTCATACGATCCGTCAGCGTCTCCATCATGCATCCTCCCTCAAGAGGGACGCACAGAACGGGCGGTTTCCGGAAAGCCAGTCGCGGACCATGCGGCAGGTCGGGTCGCCCTGATTGCAGAGCTCCAGCAGCCAGATGCGCAACTGCGGCGGCAGGCTGTCGAGGCATACACCCTTGCGGCGGGCAAACCGGATCGAAGCGCGCACGACCGCGGCGACATGCACGGCATGATCCTCGGACAGGGCGCTGTGCTCACCGGCGGATGCGACAGCAGCGGCAAATGCGGCCGCCCGCTCCTGCAACGACGGCGCCTTCATCGTCGACACGGTTCGCGGGATCGGGAAGGGAAGGACATTGGAAGTCGATTGCGTCATGGAAGACGTCTCCTCATCGCCTGTCCAGGGGATCAGGCGTCAAAACAGTTTCAGCAAGGGAAGAAGGTGTGGCCTGGGCAACTAGGGGCCGGCGGCCCGCGGCGCGCGCGCAAAGCCTATCGAGACGGGAAGCCGTGACCGGCTCCGAGTGTCCGTTCCGCAGACGTGGTCGCCATCGCAATGAAGCGTCGGCGCTTTCCGGGCATTGCCGGCGGAAGCATCCTGCCGACGGCTGGCCAGCACTGCCGACCAGTTCTCCTCGACCCGGTGCTGGAAGAGCTCGCGCAGATGCGCCATGGCTTCACCGGCTCCAGTGACCTCGAGAAGGTGATCGAGATGGGAGAGCGGCCAGACGCCGCCGTCGATATCGGCGCGCTGGTTCTCGGCGTTGAGAATGACCACCCGGACTTCCTTCGCATGAAGTCGGCGGTGTTCCTTATAGAGAAGGTCAGGAACGACCAGCGCCGCCGCCAGCATCCTGTTCTTCAGTTCGGCGATCCGGGCCAACTCGTAGGAGCCGAGGCTGCGCTTGACGTCGACCAGATGCGCGACCTCCGTCCGCCTGTTCAGGATCAGCAGGTCGGGCGTATAGGTCTTGCGCCCGCCGCTGTCTGCGTCGAGGCTGAGCGAGCGGTACAATGAGGGATCATTCATCTCGACCAGTTCGCTCGCCGCTTTCGTCACCGGCAGACGAAGATTCTGCGTCAGCACGACAAGGTCGGGATTGCGGCCGGCCACGAGGCCGATGCCGCGCTCCAGCAACTTGCCTTCGGCAGCCGGCACGGCGCGCAGTACAGACGTCACCTCCATCATGCCGGCATCGAGCGCCCGGCCGAGCATGTCGCGCGACAGACCCGTCGCGACGATCTCGTCGACGAGAGCCTCAAGGGACGGCAGCAGGACCGTAAGGTCGGCCGTGTGGGAATAGACGGACGTCGGCACGCCGCCATCGGTGTTCATGTTCATTATCTCTCTCCTGTCGAAGGATCAGGATCGGCAGCCCCGCGATCGGCGGACACAGGTCCGCGCATGCGGAAACGATTTCCGCATCGGGCATCGCAGAACGGGCGATCGATTGCGTCAGCCGCGGGCGCGCGACATCGGCACGGAGCGGCGGGTTTCGACAGGAGGACGGAGAGAAGATGCTTCCACGCAGGAAGCGAAGCGGATAAGGGTCGACATAGCCGGTGGCCTTTCGTCAGAAGGTTTCTGGTCAGGCCCTCGTTCGGTGTTGGCGCACCGGCGGGGGCCGCTAAGTGTCTGCAGGGGTTTCGATTTCTGCGGACCTGACTGGCATAGCCCGGAGATTCTTTTCCGGCAAGCCGGCGGAACACATCCGGAACACACAGAGCTCCGGTATGGTTAACGCACGCGGGGCGCCTTGCGAATGACCGGCGCCGGCCATGCCTTCGCAGCGCGCCCTCCCGCATCCTCGGCAAGCCAGGCCCGGCCAGGCGGTGCGATCACGCCGCCGGCCGGCATCCGGGTCAAAGATAGCCGAGAGCGCGACGGAACTGGTCGGCCAACGCCTGAACCTGCTTTGCCCGCTCGGCCTCAAGCCTGCTCGCAGATCGCTTCTTTCCACTCGCAGTGCTTTTACTACTGCTATTTCCCTTTGCGACCGACTTTTTGCTCTGTTTACGCAATACTGTACTACTCATTTTCAATCCTTCCGGTTCCGCAGTCACATGCTGCAACATCAATGGTTCGGCAGGAATTCAAGCTTGTCAACGATAAAATCATTGTCAACATTGAGTTTTTTCTCACAACCCTTCAAGCGGCTGGCAATCCAGGCGCTCGTGGCACTCTCGCGCCCTGTAAATAAAGAATTCCGCATCGCTCCTGCAAGATAATATAAAAATAATCTCATGAGGGGTTGTGCTTGCTAATTTTTGACGTTCTCATTTCCATAGAGCAAAAATTACGGAGCATCTAAATGACACCAAGAACAACACCGAACCTTCCGGCCGAGTTCGAGCGGGCATGCAGGATCAGCAGGGAACGGAAGGTCCAATATTACGGGAAGCTGCTCGTGCCGGGCGAAGACACAGCGACCTGTGAGCAGGAGTTCGCATGACCTGCCTGCGCGTTCTCGATCTATTTTCCGGTGTTGGCGGCTTCAGTTTCGGACTGGAACGCACGGGCGGGTTCAGGACCGTCGCCTTCTGCGAGATCCAGGAGTTCCAACGCCGCATCCTATCAAAACATTGGCCCAAGGTACCCATCTATCATGACGTTCGAACACTCAACACCACCATCCTCCAGCGCGACGGGATCGCGACCGATGTCATCTGCGCAGGCTTCCCCTGCCAGGATGTCAGCATCGCCGGTAAAGGCCAAGGCATCGACGGGACGAGGACGGGGCTGTGGCGGGAGATCATCCGCCTTGCGGAAGAACTGGCTCCAAGGTTCATCATCCTCGAGAACGTCTCCCAGATTCGCTCTCGCGGACTGGAACGCCTGCTCTCTGCACTCGATGCGATCGGGTATGATGCGGAATGGCATTGTATACCCGCTGCCCATGTTGGCGCGCCTCACCGTCGTGACCGTCTCTGGATCATCGCTTACCGGCAGGGCGACGCACTCGGTCCCGACACCTACTTCCTCGGACCATATCCGGCGCAAATGCACGTCGACGGAAGCGCTGAACTTCGAGACGAACAAGAGCGTGTCGCTGGATCGCTGGCTTGGTGGCATACCGAACCCGCCGTGGAGCGAGTGGTTGATGGGGCTCCCTCAAGACTGGACATTGCCCGGATAGGCGCCATCGGCAACGCCGTCGTGCCGTTCATCCCCCAGATGATCGGCAACGCCATCCTGCTCGCCGCCGGCTATCCGGGAACAACGGACCCGAACAATCACGAGGGACATGGAATATGATCATCGAGCACCATCATAACCAATATTGCGACGATGATGTCGTCTACATCTGGATTGACGAGGCCCTGCCGCCTGATTTCGAGCGCCGTCTTCTCATGGAACTTCTCGCCCTGGCGGACCCGCACCGGTTTGGCTCGAGAGACGCTTCGGGGCGAAGGGACGAAAGCACTTACGCTGTCATAGAGGAGGAACTGCAAAGGGCGGCATACAATCGTGGAAGAGTTATCAGTTTCGATGAGGGGTACAGGTTCGACTATGTGGCCGGCTACCGCATCAAGGTGGAATATCTACCGTTCGGGCGGACCATCCTTGAAGGCAGCTGCCACATTCGTCGACGCAATCCCGGCATGCCGCGGGTCTCCTCGGCAGACTTCGATGGCATGTACGGCGATGGCGCGCTTGCTGGGGTGGTGGAGCGGGCGCTTGTGGCGCAATGATACCGGTTTTGCTATCAACCATAGTCCCCTCCGGAAGAAGAGAATTCATCTAGGGCGTGTGGACGAATTTGAGCAAGCATAGGCCGGCGGCGAAGCTGACGATCGAGCGGAAATTCCGTGCGGTCTTTTCGCATCGCAAAGCGACGCGCTTGAAGCGCTTGAGCCGCCCGAAGCCTTGCTCGATCCGAGCGCGCGCCTTGTAGAGCGTCTTGGCGAAGAAGGCCGGCGCGTTCTTCTCGTTGGCCTTGTGCGGGATCACCGGGGCGATGCCGCGAGCCCTGGCGGCGGCGCGATTGGCCTTGCTGGAATAGCCTTTGTCGCCCAGTGCGGCGCGTGGGGTGATGTCCGGCCCTATGTCGAGCAGGGTCTCGAAGCGGGTTGTGTCGGCAACCTGGCCGCCGGTCAGATCGAACGCGATGATGTCGCCCGAATTGTCCGCCTTGGCGTGGATTTTGGTCGTGAACCCGCCACGCGAGCGTCCGAGCGCCTGGCCTTGCTGCCTCCCTTTGCTCCGGCCGCCGAGACATGGGCGCGGACAATGGTAGAATCGAACATCTGGATCAAATGGGCCGATGCGCTCATCTCGGCCAGCGTGTCGAAAAAGGCTTCGAACACGCCGGCCTTGCTCAGCCGGTCAAAACGCTTCCACACCGAGTTCCAATGGCCGAAGCGCTCCGGCAGCGCCCGCCAGCGCACATTCTCCACCGTGAAGAAGTGCATCGCTTCCAGAAACAGCCGGTCGTCCGTGGCCTTGCGGCCCCGCCGGGGCAGGCAGGCCCGGAACACCTCCAGCGCGTTCGCCCAATCCGTATCCGTCATCTTCGTGGACATCGCCGACCTCCAAATCAGTCGGCAACCTATGAATCAGACCGGATTCGTCCCCGGAACCCCAAAACCTATACCTGAGTCAATTCGTCCACACGGCCTAAACATGACAAATATCCTGGCCCGACGCATACTTTACACAGGCAGGCTTCTCGGCACTCGCACGATCTGTCCAAGGCGCATTACTTCAGCACTTTATTTATGGCTTCCGTCATCTGGCGTCCAAAACGTCCGCGCATCGGCTGCGCGGTCTTGTAGCAAAGCCTGCCGATATATCTCGTCAGGTTCTGTTCAAAGTTGCGAGGAGAATTTCCGATCGCCGTGCTCAGTTCTGCATGATGCGGGTTCAGGAATTCATATATCAGGGAAGCGTAAATCTTTTGGGGGCCGTGCAAGACAGGAAGCCCCGCCGGGCACTCAGCGCGGAGTAGATTGAATACGGGTTCGTGCCAGCTTCGGCGAAACGCCCGCTCCGCTTCGGGCTTCCACGGATATACCTCCTCAACATTCACCAACACCGGAAAATGCTTCATGATATCAGAAGCGCTGAACGTGATATTCGAGTAGGTGGGCGTCCCTTTAACCTCCAGAACGGTACCATATTCGCGATGGTAACCGAATCCAGCTTCCTCCCAGCATGGCGCCGGGATATTTATCTTGCTTGCATTCTCATAAAGTGGGAGTCCCCTTGCCTTTATTATACTTTCAGACAGAAGCCCAAATAATTTCGGAAATAGATCCTCCTTCATATAGAAAGATTTTAAATCTCCGTCAAAATCTCTAAATTCAAAATTTACGTGAGTACGGCGAAGGTGTTCAATCTTGTATCCTGATCGCCAGGACGATGACGATCTGCCCGGCATTTTACAACGGGATATATTCCCCTTCTCGGAATATTCTCTGTTTGTCGGAACCCAAACCGTCGCGTGTTCATACGACGCATAAAAATGCCGCAAGACAGCAATCGGCGTTTTCCAATGCATCCATGCTGCCGCCATCTCCGGCGACCAACGCAACAATCTCGGATCATCAAGATCGAAGAGATACGGCTCGATGATGAGAGGATCAGGTCCCAGTATCCGCTGGTTGGCCTCGTCCGGGGTTATACGCCCCTCGCTAACGTCTTCGAGGGTTTTCCATAGATAGTCCATCCATTCCTCATCCATCCAGCTCCCGGAATAGGGAGGTTTCTGTCTACCGATAGGCGTGGGGGGCGGAAAGCACTCCCACGGGGAAACAGCAGAACACTCAATGCCTTCCATTACGGAGAAGTCGAAGGGCACATTACGGGCAGCCATCATCAATCCTCACTTACTGGAAGCAGGATGGGATGAAGGTACTAACGGACCGGCAACGGAAGTGCTTACCGAACCGTTTCCATAGAAATGCAATCAAAAGGCGTATGCATATGCGCATTTGCATGGAAATGGTGCATGACGCACTGAGCTAAATACCCAAGAGACTCTTCGGGGCGCTGGATTCCCGGCGATTCTCCGAGTTTCGCATTTGAGGCATTTGAGGCGGCCGATCAAACCAACCGATCCAGGATTTATGCGAAAAGGGCGGTGTCAGTAACAGGAGGCACCGCGCCATGAATAACACTGCCCTTAAAGCCGAATCGAAAACCTGCCTTCGGAACCGCACCAAGGTGGAATCCGCTGTTCTGAAGTATTATAGCGTGACCCAACTGATGCCTACCAAGTCTGCCATCGCTCGGATGACTGACTTGAGCTACGGAACGGTAACTCGCTACTTTCCCTCGGCCGCACATGTGAAAGCGATTCTTCCTGATCAGGCCTTGATGAGCAAGACTGACGCTTTTCCGTCGCCGGTGAATTCCGTGGTGGTGCGCGTTATGGCCGACATGATGCGCACCACCCTGCTCGCAATTCGCCAAGCCGCAGAACACTTCACCGCCGACGATGCTGCCAAACTCCTGGCATCGAGCTCCTCCGCTCCTCAGTTGGATGAGGCCGATAAGGCGTTCATTCTGGCCGTCACCCACGAACTCAAGTCGCTCGCGGTGAACTAGGCAGTTCACCGCCCCCCACCTCCATGTGTAATTTGTAGGAGAAACCACATGCTTAATCTCATCACCAAACTGCTCGAGAAAGACCGCCTTTTCATGGCGCACCTCCCGTTGCCGCCGGACGAAGCCGCTAGCGTGCGGCGGATGTCCCCCGACGCTGTGGCCAAGCTTGTAGACCCGGAGGTCTTCGAGTTCACCTGGGAGAATTCGGGCATCTTCGTCGATGCTGACGAGCTTACTCACTACCCGAAGGTGTCCGAAAAAGAAGTCCAGGATGCTGTACAGTGCCCGGTTCCCCATGACAAAATCGTCATCCACACGCAGGTTACCCGCGAGGGCTTCAACAATCCCGCGAGCTATATCTGGCATGTCGAGGCTACCGAGAACGGGTACATCGCGACGCCCTTCGTCTTTGCCGATCAGACGCTTTCGTATTTCGGGACGACGCTGATCTTCGACCGCCGCTACACCAACCCTGATGGTAGCCCTGCTTTCGGCTGCCGCACGCCTGCCAGCCATCCCGTGATTTACGACAAGGAAGAGCTTCTGGAGCATCACTGCATGCTGCTGCGCTTCCTGCGCATCCTCTGCCTTCCGCAGGCGGTGATCGAAGAGATCGAACCGACTGCACAGCAGAATCGTGCACGCGCGCGCCGCGGACGCCCCCCGCTTCCGCGGCGCCGTATCGTTCGTATTGCACCGGAAGCAATTCAGCGGATCGCATTGCCCGCTGAGAATGAGGGCATCCCCGAGCCCAATGCCGTAGAGAATGCACGCGCCCCGGTCGTTGCACACCATCGCCGCGCTCATCTGCGCCGGCTTTCCTGCGGTCGCCTGGTCCGCATCCGCTCGTGCATCGTCAACGACCGCGGTCACGGCGCACTGCCGCCGCCGCAGGATTTTCATGTTGACGGGCCGCGTCATTGATCTTTCGACCGGGGGCTCCGGCGCGCGCTGAGAGATGCTATGCCTGCGGCCTGACCGCGGGCAACGCCCTCGCCCGAGTCCTGTTCCACCAATTTTCCGAGTCAGCCCATGCCGAAGAACGTCATCTTTTACGCCCGCTATTCGACGGACCGCCAGGACGAGCAGTCGATCGAGACGCAGATCGAACTCGGCCGCGCGCTTGCCGCCGAGCGCGGCTGGAACCTGGTCGAGATCTACGAGGACCGCGCCGTCAGCGGCACCAAGCTGAAGTCACGCCCCGGCATCCAGCAGGTGCTGCGCCGGATCAGGCAGCGCGACGTCGACATCCTGCTCTGCGTCTCCGTCGACCGCATCTCGCGCGACATGGAGCACAGCAGCGGTATCCTGAAGCAACTGCGCCATTACCGCGTGGAACTTTGGACCGTGCAGGCCAAGGCCCCCGTCGCCGACATCGAACTCGGCCTGCGTTCCATCATCAGCCATGACATGATCGAGCAGACCCGCTACCGCACAAGAGAAGGCATGAAGACGACGGTGCGGAAAGGCAAGGCCGCCGGCGGCATCGCCTACGGCTACCGCATCAAACTCGAATACGATGCGAAGGGCGATCGCGTGCCGGGCATGCGCGAGATCAACGAGGAAGAAGCCGAGATCGTCCGCTGGATCTACCAGCAATATGCCCTCGGCCGTTCGCCGAAGGAACTCGCCGTCGACCTGAACAATCGCATGCCGCCGGTACCCGGCCCCAAAGGCGCCAAATGGCGCGACACAGCGATCCGCGGCCATCGCGACCGCGGCGCCGGCATCCTGAACAACGAGACCTATATCGGCCGGATCGTCTATAACCGCCGCCGCTTCGACAAGAACCCGGAGACGGAGAGCAGGGAAGCCCGGCTTAACGACCGGAGCGAATGGGTCGTCGGCGAAGCACCGGAACTCAGGATCGTCGACGACGAGCTGTGGACCAGGGTCAAACGGCGCCAGATGGAGGTCGAGGCAAGCTTCAGCCAAACGACGACGAACCGGCTGAACCGGGCGCACCGCCCGCAATATGTCCTGAGCGGCCTCCTCGAATGCGCCCACTGTGCCGGTCCCTACGCCGTCATGGCCAAGGACCGCTACGGCTGCACGAACCGCCAGAAGAAGCTACCCATCGATCATCTCGGCAATATCGTCTGCACGAACTCCAAGACGATCGCCCGTCAGGAACTCGAACAGCGCGTCCTCGACGCCATCCCCGACAACCTGCTCTCTACCGAGCAGATCACCACGATCCAGGACAGGGTGAACAAGCAGATGGCCGCAAGTCGCAAGGCCGGGGAACGGTCGAAGGACAAGCTCGAGGCCGGCCTGAGGGAAGCGACGCGCAAGCAGGAGGCCATCGCCAATCAGATCACCGAGCGCCTGCTGGCCGGACAGCCGAAGATCGATGCCTTCGATCGCATGCTCGACGAACTCCAGAAGCAGTGCGAAGCCATGCGGCAGGAACTCGACCATGTGTCGGCGAGGAAGAAGGCGGCGTTCAAGCCCTTCACCCTCAACCCGTCCATGTGCAACCTCATGACGAAGGCGCTGACCATGGCCGTACGCGCCGGCAATTCCGAGTGCGACGCGGTGAAGGAACAATTCAACATCGTGAGAGAGCTGGTCCAGAAGGTGGTCATTGCGCCCTCCCCCGACGGGAAGTCCGCGGACCTGACGATCCACGGCCGCCTGGCTTCGATCCTCGCCTCGATGAAGGCGTTCCACGAGCACAGCAAAGCCATGCGTGCGGATTTCGTCGACGACTACGCGCAGCGTTTAAAGGATGGTGAGCTGAAGGGACAGAAGGCGAAGCTGGACTTTGTAGCCCGCTTCCGGTCCGTCCTCGCTGAGGAGGAGGCGGACTGGAAGCGGTTACAAGTCTCAGTGGTTGCGGGGGCAGGATCTAATCTTTACTTGCTGCCCGAGCAAGTAAAGATGGTTGCGGGGACGGGCAGCCATCATAACTTGCTCTTCGAAACAGCTGCATAACCTACTCGTGGGTGACCTATTGCGCGCTGTATCCGTCAATTTTTCGAACGGAAGCGACAACCTTCGCGGAGCAAATCGATGCGTCCAGTTTCATTACCCTGCCTGCGCCAGAGTTAAGTCCGAGCGAGCATAAGGTAGGCGAAGTAAGCTATGTAGCAACCGACAAATGCTGCCCCTTCGGCCCGCGACAGAGTTCTGCCCGTGAGGAAGGCTGGAACGCAAAGCACAGTTGCCGCAGCCATAACAGGAATGTCGACGGCGATGAGCGTTCTTTCCACGGTGATCGCTTCGCTCGGAACCAGCATCGTCAGCCCAAGAATGACTGCAATATTATAGACACTGCTGCCCAAAAGATTGCCTACCGCGATCTCGCGCTCATTGCGTACGGTCGAGACGATTGTCGTGATCAGTTCAGGGCTCGATGTGCCGATTGCAACTATGGTCAGTCCGATAAGAGCTTCGGAGACCTCCAACCTGCGAGCAAGATCGGAGGATCCCCATACGAGCCAATCCGCGCCTATTGTGATGACCGCAATACCACCAATCATGACGGCGACGTTCAACCATCCGCTCCGCGGAGCGTCGCGCATCGGGCGTGGCAGGACTGGCAACTCTTTGTCGGGTGGCGAACTTCTTAAGCGCGCGCTTCGAACGACCAGGACGATATAGCCGATACCACCAAGCAGGAACACAAGGCCCTCGGCTCTCGACAGATAACCATCAGCTGCAAACACCCAGAACGCCAGTGCGGCGGCTATCATTGCAGGGAGTTCAAGCCCAACGGAGACCGGTTCCAAAACAACGGGCCGAGCGATAGCACATAGTCCAAGGATGAACAGCAGACCGAAGGTGTTGGTGCCGGCGATGTTCCCGACGACCAACCCTCCTTCTCCCGTCAACGCGGCATTGATGCCCACCGCCAGCTCAGGTGTGCTTGTCCCGATCGCAACAAATGTGAGCCCGATGACGAGCGGGGATATGCTCAGCCGGCGCGCGAGCGTCGACCCGCTGCGCACCAGTATATCCGCTCCGCCGACCAAAGCGAGGAGGCCAAGCGCGCACCAGAGAATTGCGGCCGTCAAGGCTTGTGTCTCTGCAGAAGCACCGGATATGCGGCAAGGCCTGCATGCCGCTCTATGACCACGCTCCGGATCAGCCGATTTCGCCTAAGGGCTGGATATATGTCACCGAAAGATGATCCGGGAACTTCAGCGCTGTTTTAATAGCTTCGCGGTCCACCGTACCGAGGAGGCATGTGCCGAGCCCTTCGGCAGCGCAGAACAGATAGACGTTCTGGGCCATGATGGCTGAGTTGACGCGTGCGGCGATAACCAGTTCTTCGGGCGCAGACTTGGCCAGGTCACCGGCGGCAGCGGCAAGTTTCTCGGCATCAGAGACATAGATCAGCACCACGGGCGCCCTGCGTACGAAAGCCGTGGGGCTGACATCCGCGCGAATATCTGTATCGGCCACTTTGTTGAGAGCGTTTGCCACGGGGTCGTAGAGACTGACGCCATCTTCCAGCGCGACGTAGATATCGACGTTCTTCGCACCGTGCCAGGCGGGCGCTGTGCGTCCATCACCGTCCGCGCGGTTGACACCATTGGCCGCCCACAGTGCTTCGAGCACCTTTTCGCGCGCAACGTCACCACGCCCGAAGCGCTTGGTAGAGCGGCGCTGTTTCAGGGCTTCCTGCACGGAGACGGTTGCAGCGCCGCCGGAGGCCACCTGCGCATTGGCTGTCCCGACGATACCTGCGGACGCTGCCGCACTGGTTCCTGCGAGAAACAATCTTCTGGAGAGCTGTCGTGTCATGATATCGGTCCTTTTCTTTTCCGGGGCTTTGTTATGTCCACTGCCGTGAAAGGGCGTTGAGGACGTCGGTACGGCTGATCTGGCCGACAAGTCGGCCATGGCGGGTGACGGGGAACCGCCGGTACGAGCTTGCGACAAAGCGCTCACACGCTTCGACGATGTCGATACCCGCATCGAGCGTCTCGAGTTCGGTGCTCATATAGTCGGCGACACTGCCACCCCATTGTTTGTAGTAGGAGGCGTTGAGTGCGGCCTTCAGGCAATCGCGTTTGGACAGAACGCCGACGAGATCGCCGGCGCCGTCGATGACGCATGCACCCGACACGCCGTTTTGCATGAGCACGGACACGGCCCGTACTATCTCCATGTCCGGCGTTAGCGTGATCAGGTCCGTGCGCATATGATCGGCGACCGTGTCGAGTTTCATGTCCCGCTTCCTTCGGATCGTTCGCAAGCATGGCATTTGCCGCCGCAGGCCGCGCCGCCGCACGATCCCTTGAGCGGTGCGCGGCCGGCAAAAAGGCCGGCGGCCAGCGCGAGCATGGCAAGCCCGGTCAGAAGAACAGCGGCGAAAATGGTCTGCATGGCTTTATGCCCTCCCCTGGTCGATGAACAACCTGTTGGCTCTGGCCTTAAGACCTCCCGCCTCGCGAAGCAGATAAAGCGCGGGCAGACGGTTGGCGGAGGCGAATGCAAGGCCGCCTTCAGGACCCATTACCAGAAGGGCGGTCGCAAACGCGTCGGCCTCCAGCGCTGTCGGGGCCAGAACGGAAACCGAGGCGACGCTGTTGCGAACCGGCTCTCCGGTTGCGGGATCGATCGTATGACTGTAGCGGCGGCCCGCGATCTCATAGGCATTGATCGCATCGCCCGAGGTCGCCATCGCCACGCCTGTCAGGGGAAGCGTCGTGTGGACACCGGTGCGAAGCGGGTCCGCAATGCCGACGCGCCATGGACGGCCGTCAGGGCGCGCACCGAAACCATAGACTTCGCCACCCACCTCGATCAGGAAACTCGGCAGCCCTTGATCTCTCAGGTGTCCTGCAAGCCGGTCGACGGCGTAGCCCTTGGCTATGCCGCACAGATCGAGCGAAAGTTCCGGCTCTGCTTTGGAGAGGCCTTCGGCACTGACGGCAAAAGCGGTGTAGCGACCGGACCGCCCGGCAGCGATCGGCCCGAAACCGTAACGATGGACAGCGGGCCCGACGGCCGGATCGAACGCGCCGCCGGTCAATCGCGCAATCTCGAGTGCCTTGCTAGCAACCGTCCGAAGCGGCTCGGAGGCTGCGAACGGTGTGATTTCCGAACGGCTGTTGAAGCGCGAAAGCTCCGAACCCGCACGAAACGGGCTCATCGAATGATCGATCCCGGCCAGTAAGTGCCGGAGATCCGCGCCAATCTTGCGGGCATCGGCATCGGCCGGAACGGTGACCTGCCATCGTGTGCCGAAAGCGCGCCCGGAGATGCGCGTGAGATCATCGGCACCGGCTCGGGCCAAAGACGGCAAGGACATCAGTCCGGCCAGGGCTCCCAGTCCAAATACGATCTCGCGCCTTGTCGTCATGCTCCTAGATCCCGAAATCGTCATTGAAGATGCTCTCGCTCTCCACACCGCATTCATCGAGCATCGCGTAGATGGCCTCGATCATGAGCGGAGGGCCGCACAGATAATATTCGCAGTCCTCCGGCGCCGGGTGATCCTTCAGATAGGCGCGGAAGACGACATCATGGACAAAGCCTAACTCACCGTCCCAGGGGTCGTTTCTGGCTGGTTCGGAGAGGGCTGGCACCCAGCGGAAGTTCTCATGACGCCGGGCAAGCTCGTCGAATTCGTCGGCGTAGAACAGTTCGCCACGGCTTCGCGCGCCGTACCAGAAGCTGATCTTGCGGCGGCTTCCCTGACGCTCGAGCATGTCCGTTATGATGGCGCGCAAGGGCGCCATGCCGACGCCGCCGCCGATAAACACCATCTCGCGCCCGGTATCCTGCGCCCCGAAGTGACCATACGGGCCCGCCACTTCGATCGGGTCGCCCTCGCGCAGACCGAACAGCCATGACGAGACGATGCCGGGAGGTGCATGCGGTTTGGCTGGCGGTGGCGTGGCCAGACGGATGTTGAGCACGATCATGCCGACATCCTTGGGTCGGCTGGCAACCGAATAGGCGCGAGAGACGGGCTGAGGGCTTTGCGACGAGAGCTTGTCAATTCCGAGTTTTTTCCATTCGGCGGCATGCTGCGGTTCAAGCGCGATGCCGGAGAAGTCGAGACGATAGGCCGGTGCGGTGACCTGCACGAAATTGCCCGCACGAAAGTCGAATTCCGCGCCCTCCGGCAAGGCGAGCACGATTTCCTTGATCAAAGGCGTGACACTGCGCGACGATGCCACGCGGCAGTTCATCGTGGTGATGCCGAGCACCTCGTCCGGGACGGTGACGGCGAGGTCGTTTCGCACCACGATCTGGCAGGCGAGCCGCATTCCAGCCCGAACGTCGGCAGGAGAAAGCCGGGCGCGTTCCGTCGGCAACGGCTCTCCCGTACCCGTGACGCCGCTGACGCGGCACAGGCCGCACGTTCCCGCGCCGGCGCAGCCCGAGGGCACGGCGATGCCGTTGGAATTCAAAATATCGAGAAGCTTGAAATTCGCCAGAGCGCCAATCTCACGCCCGCCGTTAACGGTGACCGCCACGGGTCGCGACGGCAGCAGATACTCCCGAACCTTATGGACAACGGCTGCCAGCGCGACGAGCAGCAAGGAAATGAAGCCGATGCCGAGCAGGATCTCCGTCATAGCACGCGCACTCCCACAAAGGCGGAGAACGCCATGGACAGGAGACCGGTGACGATGAAAGCAATGCCGAGGCCCTGCAATCCTTCGGGGACATTGGCATAGCGCAGCCTCTCGCGGATCGCCGCGAGCGCGACGATGGCCAGCGCCCAGCCGATCCCGGTGCCGATCCCATAGACCGTGCTTTCAGTGAGATCATATTGCCGCTCGACCATGAACAGACTGCCGCCGATAATGGCGCAGTTGATGGCGAGCAGCGGCAGGTAGATGCCAAGCGCGCCGTAGAGGGCGGGCACGTAACGATCGAGCAGCATCTCGATGATCTGCACCATCGCCGCGACGATGCCGATGAAGGTGATCAGCCGCATGAAACCGAGATCGACATCCGGCAGCCCCATCCACGCGAGCGCCCCGGCACTCAGGATATAGGCGTGCAGCAGGTAGTTCACCGGCACGCTGAGCGATTGCACGACGATCATCGCAACACCCACGCCGAAGGCTGTTTCCACGCGCTTGGAGACGGCGAGGAAGGTGCACATGCCGAGGAAGAAGGACAGCGCGAGGTTTTCTTCGAAAATGGAGCGCTGGAACAGTTCGATCATGTCTCAGTCGTCCTTTGCTGCTCGCGCAACTCGAATTCAGGCGCTTCCCTCTGGCCCCGGCGCAGGCTGCGAACAGCCCAGACCAGAAGGCCAAGGATGATGAATGCGCTCGGCGCGAGCAGCATAAGACGGAGTGGCTGGTACCAGCCACCGTCGGCCACGAGTGGCAGCAGGCCGACGCCGAACAGGCTTCCGGCGCCGAACAACTCGCGGATGGCGGCGACAGTGAGCAGCACCAGGCTGTAGCCGAGTGCATTGCCGACGCCATCCACGATGCTGGGAACGACCGGATTGTGCAGCGCATAGGCTTCGGTGCGCCCGAGCACGATGCAGTTCGTGGCAATCAACGAGACAAACACCGTCAGCCGCTGGCTCATCTCATAGGCAAAAGCCTGCAACATCTGGTCGGCGACGATGACCAGCGAGGCGATGATGGTGATCTGCAGGATGATGCGCACGGAGGACGGGATGTGTCGGCGGATGGCGCTGATGACGCCTGCCGACAGGCCGAGCACGACGGTCAGGGCGATCGACATGGTGAGAGCGGTGGACATCGATGTCGTGACCGCCAGTGCCGAGCAGATGCCGAGGATATGGACGGTGACGGGGTTCTTGTCGATGAGCGGATCTGTCAGGTTGCGGAAAGGGATAGTCATTCGATCTCGCCTTTCTTCAGCCTGTCGAGAAACGGCCCGAAGCCGTGCTCGCCCATCCAGAATTCGAGCATGTCCGAGATCGCATAGCTCGTGACGCTGGCGCCGGAGATGCCGTCGACTTCATTGGGGCCGCTGGCATTGCCGCGCACCACGGAAATGGCGAAATCGCCATCGTCGAAGATGCGCTTGCCTGCCCATTGCGCCTGCCAACCGTCCTCGGCGACGCGGGCGCCGAGGCCGGGCGTCTCACCCTGCTCATAAACCGTGAAGGCGGCAACGGTGTCGAGATCGGCCTCCAGCGCCAGATAGGCCCGGATGGTCGACTGGTAGCCGGCGCCGCGGACCGGAAGCACAACGAGCGCCAGTTCCTCGCCGCGGCGCAGAAGATAGACAAGCGCGTGGTTTTCGCGGCGGCTGAGACCAGCGAGGTCGTCAGCGCGCGGCAGGGCCGAACTTCGCTCTGCGTCCGCCGCCGCCGCTCGCTGATCGAAGCTTCCCGGATCGACATCGGCGGCGACCGTTCCGCTTGCGAGGTCGATGACGAGCGTTTCGACGCCGCTTGCGCCAGATTCCTTCAATATCTCCCCGATGCCCGGAACGTTTTCCAGCATCTGCACCATGCGGCCCTGTTGCTGGGCGACGATATTGGCCTGCTGGATCGGCCGCAGGACGACCGCTGCGATGGAGACGGTAAAGCCGCAGCCAATGGCCACCAGAAGCGACATGCCGATCGTCTTGACGCCATCGGTGTTCGGACGGTTCAGAAAGCGGCGCCACATGCCCGGGCGCGGGCTGGGAGGACGAGCGTCAGCCATGTCGCCTTGCCCTCCGCCTTACATGGATCGCCACGACCACGTAATCGATCAATGGTGCGAAAATGCTGCTCATCAGGATCGCGAAGATCGCGGCTCCAAAAGTCGATCCGGCCTGCGAGAACAGGCCGATGAGCACGCCGGTCAGAATGCCCTGTGCAAAACGACCTGGATTTGTCGTGCAGGAACATACAGGATCTGCCGCCAGAAAGAGGATCGCGCAGCCGATCGCACCCGAAAGCAGGTTGACCGACGGATCGCTTCCCTGCGCCCAAACCATGAGGGCCATCGTGCAGTAGGCCGCAAGCAGCAATCGCCATGACGCCTGGCCGCTGAGGAGCAGGAGAACCAAAGCCGGAAGCAATGCCGCCAGAGGAATGTTTGGCCCGGCTCGATAGTCGATTTCAGTGAAGGAGAACATCACGAAGGCAAGGGCGGCGACGGCAGGATGCACGAAATTGCGCCCGCGCCCACCGAACACCTGTTCGGCGATCACCACGCCGAAGCTGACGCCCAAAGCGAGCTGCCAGAGCGGCGCATCGGCCGGGACAAGAAGGGCGATCAGCGTGGCGGCGACAATACCGTCAAGTCCCGGCCTGAGACCCCGGACACGTGTGAAGACATGCTGCCACGCAAGGGTCAGGCTGACAGAGATCAGCAGCCGCGCTGCGAACTGTTCCGTATCTGCGACAAGCGCGGACACGACCGGGACGATCACGCCGAGCAGCGCGGGCGTGGCGCTGTCGGACAACAAGGTGCGGCCGACGCGGCCCGCCTGCAGGTCATGGAAGAAGGCGATCATATCGCTTCCTCCAACTCATCGAGCGTCGCACGCAACAGGGCGCCATAATCCGTGCCCGACCCGTCGACATGGCTCAGGAGCGCCAGATCCTCTTCCACAAGTTCCAGCGCACCAAGTTTCGCGGCGGTTTCCACATCGCCCGTGCTGATGGCGCGCAGGAACGGCGCGGGCAGGATCCCGCAAGGCGCGGCCCGTTCATGAACGGCATTGGGAATGAGCGGCGCCGGAAATTGCTCGTTGAATGAGGTCAGGTAGCGCATGAGAAAGGAGCGCCGGAGCGGATGCCTGTGTGGGATGGCGGTGGCCTGCACGTCATAACGCCGCAGGAAATGCTCGACCGTTCCGCCGAGCGGAGAGCCCGAAAGCAACTGAACCGAGGGACCGGTGAGCGAGGCGCCGAAAAGATCTTTCAGATTCGCGCCTGCGGGAGCGACAACGAGGCGCGGACTGCACGTCCCCGGTCCGGTCAGCGCAACGACGCGCCGTGTCCATATCCGGCCCGTATCGAGCAGGCATCCCAGCGCGATTACGTCCTGATAGCCGATGTGCCAAACCATCCTGTTTACACCGACAGGATTGAGATGATGGATATGGGTTCCAACCAGACCCGCCGGATGCCTGCCCGCGAAACAGACAGCCTTGACGGCTTCGGGAACGGCCGGGGAGGCATCGGCCCCGTGACAGACGTAAACGGGACCGTCGGTCAGGTGACGCAGCGCCTCCGCGCCGAGACGAAACCATGATTCGAAGCGCCTTATGACGGGGGCCGGATCACCTGCGAGCGGCGCGGTATCGGTGGCTGTTACGAAAATCGCATCAGGAGCCTGCCGGGGATCGGCGAGCCGACCGAATGGCCGGGTGCGAAATGACTGCCAGCAACCGCTTTGGAGCAGGAGCGACTGCATGGTCATGCGATCTGGCCGTGAGGGCCTGTCGAATTCGACGGCGGCTTCGTCCTCGACGTCGATAATAATGGAATCGAGGCTTCTACGCGCGCCGCGCGAGATTGCGCGGATTGTTCCAGCAACAGGGGCTGTAAACGTCAGATGAGGGCGGTGACGATCCGTAAACAGCCGCTCGCCGGCTCGCACGGCTTGTCCGATCGCGACATCGATAACCGGGCGCAGGCGCGGGTAATCTTCTCCCATAAGCGCAACCGAGCGAGCCACGACCGCATCTTCAATCGTGTCTATCGGCTTGCCTTCCCATCGAAGATCGATCCCGCCCCTGATATGTACCTGCAAAAAATACCCCTCCCACGTAAGCGATGCTGGACGTTTCCCTTCCCGATCGGACATCAACCGGGCGTGGCCACCTAGGCGTTGCCTGACCCGGTTACATTTTCGGACAAGGCGATCCTCAGCTTCTCTTCCTGCTCTGGCGACAGGGACGTCTTGAGAACTCGACCACGCAGGCCTTCGAACTCCGCCAGCACCTTTTCCGGCTGGACCTTGCGGACAAGAACGAACAGCGCAGACGAATTGCTTGGAATGGTCTCGCCCAGAGACTTGATGAACGTATCGTCGATGCCATAGTCGGCAAGGGAGCCGGACAAGGCGCCGACACCCGCTCCCGTCAGGCCGCCAATGGCGATGCCGGCAAGCGGATTGAGAAAGAGCAGGCCCACAAGGCCGCCCCAGATCGTTCCCGAGAGAAGGCCCGATGTGGCGCCGAGAGCCGCCAGGTTAAGGCTCTGCTTGAGATGGACCTTGCCTTCGCCGTCACGAACGACGACGACGGCATCTTCCAGATCGACCAGATATTCTTTTCTGAGAGCAGCGAGCTTGAGAAGCACCTTGTCGGCTTCATCAACCGTATCGAAACCGACGACGACCAGATCGGACATGTTTTCTTCTCCTGTGTTGTAATCTCTTTTTGCCGACGGCCTGCGGGGCCCACCCACCCTGTTGGACGATCACGTCTTATCGCGAAAGAAAGATCGGGATTTTCGGATTGGCCAGAATGGTGCGTGTTGCGCTGCCGAAAACGAACTCGGTGATCCGGGACTGCCCATAGGCGCCCATGACCACCAGGTCGGCGCCAACCTCTTCCGCGCGCGACAGGATCAGATCACCGGCATTGCTGCCTTCCAGGCGGTCAAGCGTCACCCTGATCCCATGGCGCGCGAGATGGAGAGAGATATCGCTTCCGGGGTCCTCCCCCAGAAGCCGCGCGACCTTGGGCTCGGGAACAACGACGACGTGGACGGCGCGAGCGGTGGCCAGGAACGCCATCGAATCGGCAATGGCGCGGGCCGCTTCCCGGCTGGCATTCCATCCAACCACGATCGTCTCGGGCACGGCGCCATCGCTTTGCCAGAATGTGGGCAAAAGGATCGAAGGGCGACCGGAGGCGAAGATGATATCCTCCGAGACGGTGAGAGCCGTCTCAGCGCGGTCCGGGTCACGCCCCGTTCCGACGATCGCCAAGGCTGCGTGGCGGGCGTGCAGCATCAGCGCCTCGCCCGTTTCACCGGAACATATGCGAAGCTCGCAATTCACGCCGGTAGCGGACGCTACATCCGAAAGGAGCCCCCGCAGCTGCTCTTCGGCGTCATGCCGGCGCCCTTCGAAGGAGGTTATCATGCTGTTGATCGCCTGCCCTCGGGCGAAGCCATGGGAGGGAGTGGCGATTAAATCTTCCGGCACGAAGGCCACAACGACATGCGCATCCCATGCGCTTGCGAGTGAGACAGCATAATCAATATAAACCCGACAAACAGAAACATCGGCTGTATCGATATAAACGACAATATCTTTTGGCGTCTTCATTCCCCCCCTCGTCACCAAACATCAGCTTTACCCTAATGAACATACTCCGTGAGTCAACAGCTGATGATTGAGAGGGCGAAAATCCTTTTTCTTGTGCCTCACGATTGTGTCAGGGAGTCCGGCGGGCCAGCGTTCAGCCTTACCGTGTGCGGGGACGGTGGGCCGCAGGGTCGTTCTGAGGCGTGATTTCATTCGGGGCTGTGTTTTCCCCTTCCGGCGCGGATCTGGTCTCGTCTGTCTTTTTCAGGGCGCGGCTTGGAGAGAGTTCGTGCTGTTGCATCCGGCGTTTCTTTCGGACCTCCACGGTGAACGGTGTTGTTTGCTTCATTGTCGTTTCCAACCTCCGGTTCTTATTCGTGATTGCGGTCGATCCTGAGGGACCGTCGCAGCGCGAGCGCCAATGCGCTCAGGGCACAGCCGGTCACCATGACGTCGATCGCCAGCAGTGCGCCGATGATCCACAAACTGTTGACCGGCCAGCCCGCAAGGATGACAAGTGCAACAAGCACCGTCGCGGCGCCGGCCGCCGCGAGCCATAGCCAACCGGAAGCCGGGCGGATCGCCAGACCGGCGGCAGTCCTGACAATGCCTGCGACGAGCATGCTGAGAGCCATCAGTAGTGTCAGGAAAGTGGATGCCAGGACCGGGTTCCAGAATGTCATCACACCGGCCGCGACATAAAGCACACCGACAACGAGCAAACCGACAGTTTGGCCCCATCGCTTCATCTGAAATGCGAAGACGATATGCGCCGCACCCGCCAGTAGCATCGTGACACCGACAAAGAGGACGGAAACGACCGTGGCCAGCAACAGGTTGGAGAGGGCGACAAGAGCTATCAACACGAGCACGATGCCGGCGACCAGCAGCCATCGCCATCGCGATCGCAACAGTTGCAGGTCGGCGGCGTCGAGGCTTGCGGTGTAATTGAATATCATAAGTATTCTCCTGCGATAGTTGCGTGAAGAAAGCTGCTTCGCGTCGTGTCAGTTTCCGCCGACGATCTTGCCGGCAAGGACAAACGGGCTGGAAAGGACCGCGCCAGCCGAATTGAATACAAACGCTCCGGCTTGCCTGAGATTTCGGGGGTCGCTCGTTCCATCCCGGCCCGAAAGCTTCGGATAGTAGGCAGCGAGACCGACGAAACGATTGTGGCGGAAGCTGTCTGAGGCCTCGATATCCGATATATCGATCACCTGCACATTCGCCCTGCGCGCCGCCTCCTCGATTTTCGGATCCGTCACGTCAATCCTGCCCAGGCGCTGACGTTCTGTGGATAGAAATTCCGAGACCTTCAGCGCCCTGTCATCCTTGGAAACAAGGATTGTCATCGGCGGGTTCAGTGTCCCGATCGTCGCAAGCTGTGCCTGGAACACGTCGACATCGATATCGGGCGCCGCAAGCACGACCTGCAGTCGACGGATCGCCGCGTCCTTGCCGGTAAGCCGCAGTTGGCGCACGGCTTCCGTCGTCAGCCATCCCCCCATGCTGTGGCCGACGAGCGTGATGGGACCCTGGGTCTGTTTGCGCGCCAGGGTGCTGAGCAGATCCGCCAACTGGTCCCGCGAGAACGTCACCGCGTCCTTGTCGGCGACGTAGCCGCTCAAAGCGCCTTCGGACGGCCAGGCAAACAGGATCGGGGCGGCATCGACGCCGGCGTCAGCTGTCATCTGGGCTATGCGATACACGGCCTCGGTGAAATTGGTGTTGTAGCCATGCACGAACACGCCGACACTCGGCGGTTTGCCGTTGTGTTTACGCGTGACTTCCGCCTCGAATGTCGCCGCGTCGAGAATGTGCTGGTCGACGGTGACAAAATCCGTCTTCGGGTTCGGCTTCGATTTCGGCCATTCGACATTGCCCGTCTTGTGACCTGGCGGGATGGAGACCCTGTAGCGGATATAGCTAACCTCGCGGCTACGACCCGACGTGTAGATACCGTTCTCATCACGCTTGCGCGTGGTCGCCACATAAACCGTCGTGAGCTTGGCCCCCGGAACGGCTTCGGCCCTCTGGGCGAGCAGTTCCGGGCCGGGGCGGCCGGCACAGGCTGCAAGCAGGCTTGTGAGAAGAAGTAGCGTAAGGCGTAGACTGAATTCACGCATTGACTGAACCGATTTCTTACTTATGCATTCGAAGCATCGCGCTCTCGATATGACAGAGTTCACCCTGTCGCCGCGCGAGCGGCGACCCCGACTTAGTTTGCATCAGCCCGCCTTCTGGCTAGGCCGTGATGTGGAAACCGTTGTCGGCGTATACCACCGACCCCGACAGAGGCGTTGCCGCCTCGCTTGCCAGGAATGCGGCGATACGCCCAACCTCAGCGATGCTCACGAGGCGTCGCGATGGTGTTCTCTCACGCACCGTGTCGATGAGCTCATCGAAACGCTCGATTCCGGAAGCTGCCCTGGTGGCGATCGGCCCGGTGGACAGGCAATGGACGCGGATGTCCCGCGCTGCGAGATCGGCGGCCAGGTAGCGTACGCTTGCTTCCAGGGCCGCCTTCACCGGTCCCATCAGATTGTAGTTGTCGACGACGCGCTCAGCCCCGAAAAAGCTGACGGTTATCAAGGATCCGCCTTCCTTCATCAGCGGGGCGGCGAGCCGCGCCATTCGGATAAAGGAATGGCACGATATATCCATGGCCTGCGCGAAACCGTCAGCGGAGCAGTTGACGATGCTCGTCTGCAAGTCCTGTCGTGGCGCGAAGGCGATCGAATGAAGCAAGAAATCGAGGCGGCCCCATTCATTTGCTATGGTGTCGAAAACCGCCTCGAGCTGCCCATCAATGCGAACGTCACAGGGCATGAACAGCGACGCGCCCAGGGCATCGGCGACCGGGCGTACGAACGGGACAGCCTTATCGTTGAGATAGGTGACCGCCAGATCGGCGCCGGCAGCCTTGAACGCGGTTGCACAGCCGGCTGCGATGGAGGAATCGTTGGCGATGCCGACGACGAGGCCACGTCTTCCGAATATATCAACGATCGCAGCCATCGCTCAGCCTCCCGAGATTCTCAAGGCGTCAGTGGCGATCACCTGCTCCTCATCGGTCGGGATGACAAGGACGGTAAGACGACTGGCAGGACTGCTGATGACGGGACCGCTCCCGGCGTTCGCTCCAGGATCGAGATCAATGCCGAGCCACATCAGCCGGGTGCAGATATCAGCTCTGATCGTCGGCTGATGCTCGCCGATCCCGGCGGTGAATACGAGAGTGTCGAGGCCGCCCAGCGTCGAGGCAAGCCGGGCAATCTCACCGGCGACCCTGAAGGTGAACAGCTCGATTGCTTCCTTGGCTTGCTGCTCATCACTCTCCAGAAGCACGCGGCTGTCGGCGCTGATGCCGGAAGCGCCCAGCAGACCCGAACGGTGATAGAGGAGATCCTCGATTTCGCCAGGATCTCGCCCGGCCTTTAAGAGGTGTATGACCACGCCGGCGTCGAGCGCCCCGCAGCGCGTCGCCATCGGTACGCCGTCCAGCGTTGAGAAACCCATGCTGGTGTCGCGGCTGACGCAGTTGTGCATCGCGCAAAGACTGGCGCCGGAACCGAGATGGGCGACGATGACCTTGCCCGCCGCCTGCTCCGGCCATTTGCTGATAAGCTGGTTGGCAATCGATCGATAAGAAAGGCCGTGGAAGCCATAGCGTTTGATACCCTCTTCGTAGAGCTGCCGCGGCAGGGCGAAGCGGCGGACGACGTCGGCATGCGAGCGGTGGAAAGCCGTGTCGAAGGAGGCGGTCTGCCTGATTTCTGGCCGAAGGCGCGCGATCGCCCGGACAAGGCGCAGCGCCTGGGGCTGATGAAGCGGCGCAAGCGGTATCAGCGCTTCCATCTGCGACATCGCCTGATCGTTGATGAGCACCGGTCCGTCAAACAGGTCACCGCCGTGCACAACGCGGTGGCCGATAGCGGCGATGCCGGATAAATCATAGTGCCAGGACAGCCGGTCGAACGCTTCGCGCAAGACCTCGTCCAGTTCTTCCTCCGCTTTGGCTTCCAGCTCAACATCGAAGCGATCCGGGCCTTCGGAAAGCTCGAAGCGCAACGGGGCCTTGCGGAAATCGATCATTCCCTTGCCGATTCGCGTGAGGCCACCGCCTTCAACGGCGAACAGGCCGATCTTGACCGTGGAGGAGCCGGCATTGAAGGTGACAAGCAGTTGCTGGCTCATGAGATGGCCCCCGTTCCGGGTACCTGATTGCGGGCGACGAGCAGTCTTGCGAGCGTTGCCGAGGCGATGCGCGCCGAAAGCGGATCGGAGCGGCTGGTCAGCACGATCGGCACGCGCGCGCCGAGCACGATGCCGGCCGCGGTCGCCCCCGCGAAATAAATCAGTTGCTTGGCGAGCATGTTGCCAGCCTCAAGGTCCGGCACGAGCAGGATGTCGGCCTCGCCCGCGACGGGAGAGACAATGCCCTTCGTCTTCGCCGCATCGAGATCGATGGCATTGTCGAAGGCAAGCGGGCCATCGACACGTCCACCGATGATCTGGCCACGCGCCGCCATGACGGTCAGCGCCGCGGCGTCAAGGGTGGATGGCATCTTCGCGTTGACGGTCTCGACTGCTGCGAGCACCGCCACGCGCGGCTCTTTGACGCCAAGAGCTAGAAGAAGGTCGATAGCGTTCTGGCAGATGTCGCGTTTCTGGTCGAGCGTCGGCTGGATGTTGATCGCAGCGTCGGTGACGATCAGCGGCTTGCCATAGGCCGGGACGTCGAAGGCGAAGACGTGGCTGACGCGCCGCTCCGTTCTGAGACCGGACCCGGTGGCGAGGACGGCGCCCAGAAGCTCGTCGGTATGCAGGCTGCCCTTGACCAGAACCGAAACCGTACCGCCGACCGCGAGTTCCACGGCGCGCGCGGCTGCCGCATGGCTGTGCGCAACGTCCTCGATCGCCATGTCGCCGAGATCGATCCCTGAGGCTTCGGCGGCTGCGCGAATCTTCGCCTCCGGCCCGACCAGCAGCGGGTCGAACAGGCCCTGTTGGCGGACCTCGACCGCAGCCAGGATTGCTCCGGCGGAGCACGGGTGTACAATGGCGGCCCGAACCGGGGGGAGACTACGAGCTTCGGCAACAAAAGCCTCATATCGGCTTGCTCGCCCTGTATCCTGCAATGCGACGGAGGAGGGTGTTGCGGTCCATTCGACCGACTTGTCGGGCGCGATCACCATGGCCTTACCGGTCAGGACAAGTTCCGCTTTCTGATTTGCGCAGATCGTCTCCAGTGCAACAGTGCGATTGTCCGGGTTTTTCTGCACCACCCGCACGGTTGCCGTGATCGTGTCGCCGGCGGCGACCGGCTTCACGAAACGGAAATCCTGTCCCAGATAGATCGTCCCTGGCCCCGGAAGCCTTGTGCCGATCACCAGAGAGACCAGCGCGCCTGTCCAAAGCCCGTTGGCAACGATATCGTTGAAGAACGTCGTTGCCTCCGCTGCCCCGTCACCAACTGCCGGCCTTTTGCCGAGCATCGCTGCCAGCAGATCGATGTCGGTATCACCTGCCACCCGTGTGAGGCTTGCGGTATCGCCGACCTGTAAATCGGCGAAGGTATGATTTGTCAGTAATTTTTCCGCCATCGCACTCTCACTTCTGGAACACGTAGGCACCGGGCGCTTCTGCAATGGCAGGAAAACCCCTCTCGGCGGCACCAAGCTGAGGCGGGGCTACACGAACCTTGCCTGAATGTGTAGCCAGCCACGGCAGCCACGCCTCCCACCAGGAACCGCCCCTCTCCTCTGCCTCTGCTGCCCATTCGTCGGGTCCGAGGCAGATGTCGGCTGCCAGCCTGGTCGCGATGCGATAGCGGCGACCGCGATGGCCCGGCTCGCTGACAATGCCTGCGTTGTGCCCGCCGCTGGCGAGAACGAAGGTAACATCGGTATCGGCTAGCTGGTGGATCTTGTAGACCGATCTCCATGGCGCGACATGATCGCGTTCCGTTCCCACGACGAACATCGGCACGCGGATATTCTGCAGCGCCGCCGGACGGCCATCGATGATGAAGCGGCCGGATGCAAGCTCGTTGTCCAGGTAGAGACGCTGGAGGTATTCGGCATGCATGCGGTAAGGCATGCGCGTGGAATCGGCATTCCAGGCCATAAGGTCGTTCATCGGCGTGCGTTCGCCCATGAGATAGTCGTGGACCAGTCGCGACCAGACGAGGTCATTGCTCTTCAGGATTTGAAAGGCGCCGGCCATCTGGCTCGCCGACAGATAGCCCCGATCCCACATCATGCTTTCAAGAAAATGCATCTGGCTCGGATCGATGAACAGCGCCAGTTCGCCGGGTTCGGAAAAATCCGTCTGGGCTGCGAAAAGGGTGAGCGTTGCCAGCCTCCCGTCGCCGGCGCGCCCCATCGCAGCCGCCGCCATCGCGAGAAGCGTACCGCCTAGACAATAGCCAGTGGCGTGGATCTTGCTGTCGGGAACGATGGCGGCGATCACGTCGAGCGCGGCCATGACACCCAAACGGCGATAATCGTCCAGCGTCAGATCGCGATCGTCTGCCCCAGGGTTTCGCCAGGAAACGGCAAACACCGTGTGCCCCTGCCCGACCAGATAGCGTACCAGGGAGTTCTCCGGCGACAGGTCAAGGATGTAGTATTTCATGATCCAGGCCGGCACGATCAGCACCGGCTCCGCCACCACGGTGTTGGTCGTGGGGCTGTACTGGATCAGTTCGATCAGATGGTTTCGGAAGATGACCTTGCCGGGAGTGATCGCGACATCCCGGCCCGGTGCGAACCCTTCCGCACCGACGGGCGGGCGGCCGCCTGCAAGCCTGTTCACATCTTCGAACCAGTTCTGGAACCCCGAGAGGAAGTTTGCCCCTCCAGTGGTGATGGTTTTGTTGATCACCTCGGGATTAGTGAACGGGTTGTTGGAGGGCGAGAACATGTCGAGCACTTGCCGCGCGGCGAAGGAGACCACGTCCTCGTGGTGAGGAGCGACGCCCGGCACCTCCCGCGTCGCATTGTGCCACCACTGCTGGGCGAGCAGGAACGCCTGGGCATAGGCCGCAAAGGGGAGTCCCTTCCACGCCTCCCCGGTGAAGCGGTAGTCGCCCGGCAAGGACTCGATGCAGGATGGAGTGTCGTCACCGAGACTGGCGGCGCAGAGATAGCCCGACAGCCGGGCGCTTTTCCGCACCCCCTTGTCGATAAGCTCCAGACGCTTCCCCGGCGCCGAGGCCAGATGAATCGACCAGTCGAACAATGCTAGCGCCAGCGCCGCGGGCGAAAGCCCGCCGGTGATCCGCGCGCTCCAGGCTTCGCGCATCCGATCAATGGCGCGGAAGGCCTCCGTGCCGAGAGTATCGTGAGGGACATCTGCCGCCCTCATTCCTGACCTGCTCAAATCATTCATTATGTCTCCCGACTGATCGGCACGGTGGCCCTCATGGTCTGGCATTCCTTGTCTTCGTTCATGATGAACTCGACAATCTGGGAGACCAGAGCCATCAGTTCACGATCACTTCCGCTCTTCTGGAGGGCTGGTGTGCCGATGACGTCACGAAGAATACTGACCCCGGCCAGAAACGCGGCGACCATTGACGCGCGCCGCTCGGACATGAGCGGGCATTTGGAAGCGAACGGCTTGACGAACCCGTCGTCGATGAGCTCACGAAAAACACGCGATGCCTCTGGACTGGAAAAAGATCGCGCGAGGATGTCAAAAGGCCGGATTTCGTTGGCGCCCTTCTCAGCGAGGATGTCTTGCGCGAGCGTCATATGCAACTCGCTCGCCTCGCCGACGAGCCAGGCCTCCGGTTGAAGTATCGCCTTGACTGCTGCCCGGAACAGCTCTTCCTTCGAACCGAAGGAACGATGAACATAGGCCATGTCGACACCGACATCGGCGGCAATGTCTCGCAACCCGGTTTCCTCATAGGAGTGGGTGGAGAAGCGAAGTATCGCGGCTTTCAGGATGCGCTCACGGGTGGTGTCTTCCGGGACGGGCCGGATCATTCGGTTGGGCATAATTTCTCCAAATAAACGGTTGTCCAGTCTATCGGCGCAACGAAAGGCAGTCAACAGCCGATGACCGACGCTGTGATGTGCTCTTCGTTTCGCGTTTTTTCACAAACTCGGAGTAATCGCGCCAAATTACCTTGAGAGAGGAGCGCTTGATCGCGAGTCATTTAAAATGTTCAAACCCTTGCTTTCGTTCAGCGCCGCAGGGTTGGTCGTTCCCACGCATTGGCCATGCTTTCGAGCGTCGCCGTCATCAGCGCTGCGACTGCGGTTCCGACGAAGGTCAGTGCCAGGCGGGTTAACGCTGCATAGGAAGGTTCCTGCGTGGTAAGGGCACCAACGATCAGTGACAGAGCGGCCGATGCGCTGAACTGGTAGACCATCGGAGGATGGCGGCCGATCATCATCATGGTGGCGAAATATAGCACCGTGAGAAAGACCAGACCGACCAGCATGAAGAAATGGGCGTTCAGGGTCATCAGGAACAGGGCGACACCCGCTGCGGATGCACCTAGCACCGTCGCAAAGATCCGTTCCCGGGCCTCTGCAAACAACTGCTCGCGTGTCGGGAAACACAGCACGAATATCGCGGCGATCGCCATCATCATGTTGGACATATCGATGAAGCTGTAGAGCCAGAAGCTGAGCCCGAGCAGGACGACCGCCCGGATGAGCGCCGATCGCACGTGATTGCCCGGTGCGGGCGTATATTCGTCGATCATTTTCTCCTGGGTAGCCGGCGGAATGAGGAGGTAAAGGACCGGAATCGCGATCAATGCGAGGATGCCCGCCTCGACCACCGAATCACTTAGGGCGTCGAGCGCAGTGATGGAGTTCATACCCAGGATAGAGGCGAGGCCAACGGACACCAGGATCAGCATCCCCATCGGGTTGCCGGTGCTCTGGATGAGATAGAACGCGACGAAATAGAGGCTGCCGACCGCGATCAGGAACGCCACCGGCCAAGACATGAGAAGGGTGAGCACGCCGCTTGCCAACCAAATCATCATGATGAGCGCCAGAGGACCTCCTATGGCTTTCTTCGGATCGAAGGCCTTGCGCATGCCGGCCATCAGGCCAAACGGCAGGGCCGCCATCAGCGCCGGCATAGAGGGCATGACAAAGGGTATCGCGCCCACCGAGATCACCGCAAGCAGCGCCATGCGCAAAGGAAAATTTGGGTCGTCGCGAAAGCTCGGCCGGGGCGAAACATACATGGCCCCACCTCAATACAGATAGGACAGAAGCGACTGGGCGCGGTGCAGGGCCATTGCGATCCACGCTGACGGATTGCTTTCGCCTGCGGCGTAGACCACGACGGTGGCCTTCGCGCCCACCCTGACGGTGCGAGGCCATTCCGAAAGCGCTCGATCGAGTTCAATGCGCACGGGAAACCGGCGGGCCGGCTCGAACCAGCGCGTTTCCGGCTCGTTCTGCACCAGACCGCTGGATGCGGTCCGTCCGGTATCGATGCCCCAGCCGACGCTGTGTACGGTCCCGGTAAAAATCTGCCCCGGCAAGGCATCGAAAAGCAGGCCCACCTTGTTGCCCGGCTCGATATTGGCGAGCTGGTTCTCGCGCATATCGGCCGTGATCCAGGCTCCCCTTCCGTCGATGAAGGTGAGAGCGGCCGAACCCGCGCTCACGTACTGGCCGACTGCTAGATCGAGATTCGTGACCACGCCGAGCGTCGGTGCCACGACCCGTGTGTAGATCAGGTCGAGCTGCGCCCTTTCCAGCTTGAGTCGAGCGGCCTTGATGCGCGGATTGCTGGCGCCCGCCGCCCCCAACTCGGCTTCCGCGCTAGACAGATCAGCCTCCGCCGCATCGACCTCCGCCTGCGCGACCTCGAGTTCCGCGCGAGATGCTTCCTCCTGCTTCCGCGCGGCAACACCACGCTGGACAAGGCTTTGCGTCCTGGCGTTCGAGGTCTTGGCGTTTTCGAATTTGGCCCTGGCCTGCGACACCTTGGCCTGTGCAGCGATCAGCGCCGCCGACGAGGCGTTGATTGACTGGGTCGCCTGTTCGAGTTCGACTTCCGCCTGCTGGACCGCGATCTCGAACGGGCGCGGGTCGACCACGTAAAGAAGATCGCCCTCCTGGACAATCGTATTGTCCTCAACGTGGACGCTGATTACCGGGCCTGAAACACGGGGCGCTAGTCGGGCAATGTAGCCGCTGACCGTGCCGCGGTCGGTATAGGGGGCGAGCTTGTCGGAAACGGCGTACCAGGCTACGAAGGCGACCATGAGCCCGATAACGAGCACGCCGACCCGGACTCCCGTCCTGGTCGGCCCCGCCTCGACCGGAGCGTCAGCCAACGCTTCGGGGGCACGGTCGGCGGGCCTGTCCTCAGAAGAGCCTGTCGGCAGGTCATGTTGGTTCTTATCATCCATTTTTTTCTCTTGGGGTTCGGACGAAACGTAGCCGGCGCTATCCTGCGAATATGGCGATCACGACCGCATTGACGAGGTCGATGAAGAAGCCGCAGACGAGCGGCACGACGATGAAGGCCCTGTGCGCCGCGCCATATTGCTGGGTGACGGCCGTCATGTTGGCGATGGCAGTGGCAGTGGATCCGAGCGTGATGCCTCCGAAGCTGGCAGATATCACGGCCGCTTCGTAGTCACGCCCCATGGCGGGAAAGACGATGAAAACCGTGTAGACGATCGTGAGCGCGATCTGCACCGCGAGCGCGGCGACGACAAAGGTGAAGACGCCGCTCAACTGCCACAGTTGCAGGCCCATCAGCGCCATCGTCAGGAACAGGCCGAGAGAGAGGTCGGACAGAAGCGACAATCCTTGTCGCACGCCGGGCCAGATGCGGGTGATGGCCGCCCCGGCTGCCAGCGGCATCAGATTGCGGATTGCAATGCCGGCCAGCAGGCAACTGACGAAGGTCGGGAGTCTGAAGCCCGTCAGCGCGATCAGGGAGTCGAGCGCCATGCCGAGCATGACCGCGACATTGAGCGCCAGGATCGCCCAGAGCAGGCAGAAATAGTCCATCTTCGGCTCCGGCTCCTCATGGGCGGCGCCGACGTCGATATCTGCGTCGCCCGAGGTGACGATTCCATTGCGGCGGATCAGCAGGGCGGCCATGGGGCCGCCGATCACACATGCCGCGATCAGCCCGACCGTGTTGCTGGCGATGCCGAGCTCCATCGCGTTGGCGATCCCGAGGTCCCCGACGAAGATCGGCGCCCAGGCGACCGTGGTGCCGACCCCGCCCGTCAGCGAGACGGACCCGACCATCAGGCCGGCCTTCGGATCGAGCCCGAACAATGCGGCGATCCCCATCCCCGTGACGTTCTGGATGAGCATGAACGCGGTTGCGAGCGCGAGCAGCACGATGAGCGGCCTGCCGCCCTGCAAAAGGGTGGCCGTATCCGACTTCAGACCGATGCTGGCGAAGAACAGCAGCAGCAGGTGGTCACGCACGCCGAGTTCGAACTGGATTCTCCAGCCCGCAATCCAGTAGGCCAAAGCCACTAGCAAGGCGCACAAAATGCCGCCGACAACAGGCTCCGGTATCGAGTACTTTCGCAGCACCGCGATGTTCATCGTCAAGATCTTGCCCACGATGAGGAGCAGGACCGCAATCGTGAAAGATAGAAAGGGGCTAACTTGAATCATCTTTTTCGGCGGACTTCCATTGATTGATTTCTGGCGGGACCATCCCTAAGCGTGCGCAGACAACCCATTCCAGTGGTGGCCTTTCGATTCCATGCGTTTGCAGAAGAGGCTCGGGTCATCGGCTTACTGCCGATCCGAGCGCGTTACCTGCCGCGCGGCCAAGTCTTTCGACCTGCTCGCCGATGCTGCGCCGCATAGTCGATTCGAAAACAGTGATCGGCGCACTGACGGCCACGCTCGCCGCTACGCCGACGGTCTGCGCTGCTTGCATCGCCCCCGCCCCGAGGTGGTCCCCCAGACCAACGTCGGCATCGATGCTCGCGTGTCTCGTCGCCGCCCCCAGCGCACCCACCTGCGTGACGCCTTCAACCGTGGCTCTGCTCGGAACCATTGTGTCCTGAGATCGGGAAGCACAGTCCGAAACAGGCAGCCAGCGTGTTATTGCGCGGCGTTTTCCGATCGTGTGGATGCCACTCATAGTTCCATCTCAATTCCTCGGACGAAGATATCGATGGTGCGTTCAAGGGCGGCCCGGTCTATCCCCGCGATCCCCGGCGGCGTCCGCTGAAGAACGGCCTGCCGCAGTTGCGGTATCATCGTGATGGACAGGAATATCTCCGCATCACGGGCCAGACCGGGTTCACTTGCACCGTGGTCGCGCAGCACGGCCATTACCTCCTCGCGGATCGGCGGCATTCCATACTGGCCGACGAGACTCGCCAACTTCGGAAACTGCCACGACTCGCCAACAACAACTCTTTCCAGGGAAATGATGAGCGGATCAGTCGCTACTTCTAGAATGCGCAACGACAAAGCCAGCAGCTTGTCCCGCGGAGTCTTGCCCGACAACTGCTCCGTGACGATATTCGATAGGCCCGTGTTTACAACATCGAGGACAATCGCTTCGAAAAGTGCGGCCTTGCCTGGATGGCGCGAATAAAGAGTCCGCTTGGAAATTCCAATTTCCGCGGCGATCGCGTCCATGCTCGTCTGCGCAAACCCGTCTCGCAGGAACAGCTTGCGCGCAGCCGCCATGATCCGGGCCGATATGCGTTCAGACTCCGCCGGTGTCGGCCGTCCGCCGTGGTGGCTCGCCACACGCGCGTGATTGATCTTGTCGGTCCGCGTCATTGAAGCGCTTTCTGCAACGTTGCCTTATGAACGGAGGGGCTTGCGGGCAAAGTCGGCCCTTTCTGACGTCACAGGGATTGGCAGGGAATGCCCCCGGAGACGGAACACTCCTTCAGTTGGCGTTCCTTGACGAGTTGGCTTGTTAAACGATACGGTGTCGTTTACTCTGTTTAGCGGGGAATCTCAACCGGTTTGCATCTAGGGTTTTAGGGTGGGGTGCGGCGACCGCGAATCGCTCTGCGCTGCACAGACATAAGGAGAGCTGCATGGCAGCATTGAACTCATTAAAGCTCACTCGGGACGATCTCGAACGTCTGCGATCGAGATGGGGGTGCTGGTCGGCGCAGGCATCGCCCTTGCGGCAGTTGGAGTACTGGCTCTCGCCAATGTCCTTATGGCCACTGTGGCGTCAGTTTTCTTCGTCGGTGCGATGATGCTCGTCGGAGGCTCCGTGCAGGTCATCTGCGCCTTCAACGTCAAAGGTTGGAGACAGTTCGCCGGCTGGCTGCTGATCGGTGCCTTTTACATCGTCGCCGGTCTGTTCGCATTTGCCAACCCGCTTTTCGCCTCGACGATCCTGACGCTGCTTTTTTCTCTGAGCATCATCACGGCGGGCGCTATGCGTATCGTTACCGGCTTTGCGTTGCGACCCGCGCAAGGATGGGGCTGGCTCGTGCTGGCGGGTATTATTGCATTCGTCGCCGGGGCGATCGTTATTGCCGGATGGCCTGTCAACAGCCTGTGGCTGATCGGGGCGCTGCTGGCGTTCGATCTCCTTTTCAACGGCTTGGCCATGATCATTTTTGCCTTTGCGCTGAGACGGCGACCACAGTCACCCGCTTGAGTTTCTTTTGCCACCTTTTGGGAGGGCGCGTGCCATGGAGACGGGAATGCACGACCGCATTAGGCCGGGCCTCGCCCTCCCGACCGACAGCCGCTCACGCTCGCGTGTCGGCGGCGCCTTGCTGGTCCTCGTCGTCGTGTCGGTATCGATCTGGACGATGCTGGCGATCTGGCATCAGGTTGAGCCACCAGTCACCTGGCCATCCCTCGCCGCCGCGGCGGCGGCGCTCGCAATCCTACGCCCGAACCATCCGCTCAAGACAAATCGGCGTCCACCGTTGACATTTTAGTCATCGAGTGATGATATGCTCGCGATTTCAAGACAAGCGTTGATGAGGCTGGGGCAAATAGCAGTTCTTCACGCAAACACTCTGGTGAACCATGAAGAACGTGCAAAAAAACCCGTCTACGGCGAGCTTTCTATTAGGTTTGAATCTCGAGACCACAAGGCAGATTAGTTGCAAGCCGTGCGAAGGCAGCAGATCGCTGCGACGACTCATTCTCGCCCGACTTCCTCGCTCTCTCGATTATCGCGCGCAATCAACCACTCGTTCGCAACCGGGGAGGGAAGCGGGACCGTCTCGTATTTGCCCGAGCGCGGCTTTCCGTGACCAACACAGGCTCTTTTCCATGGCAATGACATTTCGCATGATGACCTCAGATAATCTCCATAGCCATCCGCGGTACGCTCGTGCGGCCGCTCCGCGAGGGGAGGTCCGCGCATGAAATCTCTCAAGAACTGGATTGTCGCGATCGTCGTCCTTGCCGGCGTCGCCGGCGCTTATTACGGCTTGCGCATTTATGACGGATCCGGGCTTCCGGCCGGGATCGCCGGCGGAAACGGTAGGATCGAGGCCACCGAAATCGACATTTCCACGAAGACCCCCGGACGCATCAAGGAGATTTTGGTCGACGAAGGCGCGTTCGTCAGCGCCGGCCAGGTGCTGGCCATCATGGATACCCAGCAACTGGAAGCGCAGCGGAAGCAGGCCGAAGCCTCGTTGCAGCGCGCTATCATCAGCGTCGACACCGCGAGAAGCCTTCAGTCCCAGCGCGAGGCGGAGCGGGAAGCTGCCGCAGCGGTGATCGGCCAGCGCGAAGCTGAACAGGATGCCGCAGAGCGCAAACTCGCACGCACCGAGCAACTGATCAGAACCAATACGACATCCCTGCAAACACTTGACGATGACCGGGCATCGGCACAGAGAGCACGGGCAGCTGTCGCGGCTGCGAAGGCGTCGCTTTCCGCGTCCGAGGCCGCCATCGGCGCCGCCAAGGCCCAGATCATCGATGCGGAGGCCTCCGTCGTGGCTGCGCAGGCGGCCATCGAAAGCATCGTTGCGGATATCAATGACAGCACGCTGAGATCACCCCGCGAAGGGCGCGTACAGTACCGCGTTGCCCAGCCTGGCGAAGTGCTGTCGTCTGGTGGCCGCGTCCTCAATATCGTCGATCTCAGCGACGTTTACATGACCTTCTTCCTGCCGACCGAACAGGCGGGCCGCATTCAGATGGGATCCGAGGTTCGTCTGGTTCTCGACGCCGCCCCTCAATACGTCATCCCCGCTACGGCAAGCTTCGTGGCGGACGTCGCACAATTCACACCCAAGACCGTCGAGACCGAGGAGGAGCGGCAAAAACTGATGTTCCGCATCAGGGCGAAAATATCGCCTGAACTGCTGCGCGAGCATATTCAGTACGTCAAGACTGGGCTCCCCGGTATGGCCTATGTCCGCATTGCGCAGGATGCCGAATGGCCTGCACATTTCACCGAGGCCCTGGTGAAATGAGCAGTTTATCGCCGGGAGAGAACGACGCGCAGGGATCTCCTTCCGCCGTCGTCAAAATCAGGGATGTCAGCCTGTCTTACGGCAAGACTCGCGCGCTTGATGCTGTCAGCCTCAACATTCCCGCCGGCATCATGGTCGGGCTGATAGGTCCCGACGGCGTCGGAAAATCCAGTCTGCTCAGCCTGATTGCGGGCGCGCACAAGGTTCAGGACGGCCATATCGAGGTGCTGGGCGGCGACATCGCCGACAAGAAGCACCGCGACCGGACCTGCCCGCAGATCGCTTACATGCCCCAGGGCCTCGGAAAAAACCTCTACCCGACGCTGTCGGTGTTCGAGAATATCGAGTTCTTTGCGCGCCTGTTCGGCCAGGACAAGCGTGAGCGTGAGATCCGCATCGGCGACCTGCTCCGGCGCACCGGGTTAGCCCCCTTCCCCGATCGCCCTGCCGGTAAATTGTCGGGCGGAATGAAGCAGAAGGTTGGACTTTGCTGCGCCCTGATCCATGACCCGGATCTGCTGATCCTCGACGAACCGACCACAGGCGTTGATCCCCTGTCACGCAGGCAATTCTGGGAGCTGATCGACGATATCCGCCGCGACCGCCCGTCGATGAGTGTGGTTGTCGCGACCGCCTATATGGAGGAGGCGCAGCGCTTCGACTGGCTGGTGGCGATGGATGACGGCAAGATCCTTGCGACCGGAACGCCGCAGGAGTTGCTCGCGCGCACCGGAGCGGCCAACCTCGATGCCGCGTTCGTCGCCCTTCTTCCGGAAGAGAGACGTTCCGGTCACCACGAGGTGGTCATACCGCCCCGATCCGACGAGGGGCGGGCGGACTTCGCCATCGAAGCCGAACACCTGACCATGCGGTTCGGCGACTTCACCGCCGTCGACAATGTCAGCTTCCAGATTCCGCGCGGCGAAATCTTCGGCTTCCTCGGCTCGAACGGCTGCGGCAAGACCACGACCATGAAGATGCTTACCGGCCTCCTGCCGGCGACCGAGGGAACCGCAAAGCTGTTCGGCCACGAGGTCGATCCGAAAGATATCGAGGTCAGACGGAAGGTCGGCTATATGAGCCAGGCTTTCTCGCTCTACACCGAGCTTACGGTCCGCCAGAACCTCGACCTGCACGCCAGGCTGTTCAGCCTGCCGCCCGATAAAATCCCGGCGCGCATTGCGGACATGGCCGAGCGCTTCGACCTCAATGAAATCATGGATACGTTGCCGGATGCGTTGCCGCTCGGCATCCGGCAGAGATTGTCGCTCGCCGTAGCGATGATCCACGCGCCCGACATTCTGATCCTGGACGAACCAACATCGGGCGTCGATCCGGTGGCGCGCGACGGGTTCTGGCAGATCCTCTCCGACCTGTCGCGCAAGGATGGCGTGACGATCTTCGTTTCGACCCATTTCATGAACGAAGCCGAGCTTTGCGACCGTATTTCACTCATGCATGCCGGCAAAGTGCTTGTCAGCGACACGCCACGCGGCATCATCGAAAAGCGTTCAGCTGGGACGCTGGAGGAAGCCTTCATTTCCTATCTGGAGGAGGCTATCGGCGACAAGACTTCACCTGCGTCCGCCCCAATCGCGCAGCGTGAAGAGGCGGATGAAGCCGCCGCGCCCCCGCCGGCTTCATCCGCCAGCTCGACTTTCAACCTACGCCGTATGCTCGCCTATACGCGGCGGGAATCGCTCGAATTGCGCCGGGATCCGATCCGCGCGACGCTCGCCATTCTCGGCAGCGTCATTTTGATGTTCGTCGTGGGCTTCGGCATCAACATGGATATCGAGAACCTGTCCTTTGCCGTGCTCGACCGGGACGACACCACGATCAGCCGCGACTACACACTCCAGATCGCCGGATCCCGCTATTTCACGGAGAAGGCGCCGATCGTCGATTACAACGACCTCGATCGACGCATGCGCAATGGCGAACTCAGCCTCGCACTGGAGATCCCGCCAGGCTTCGGGCGCGATGTCGCGCGGGGCACCAAGGTCGAAATCGGCGCCTGGATCGACGGTGCAATGCCTTCGCGGGCCGAGACTGTGCGGGGTTATGTGCAAGGCATGCATCAGACATGGCTCACCCAGAAGGCACGTGAACTCTATGGCGACGCGGCAACCACCGGCACCTTCCAGATCGCCCTTCGATACCGCTACAATCCGAGCGTCGAGAGCCTCAAGGCCATGGTGCCGGCCGTCATCCCGATGCTGTTGATGATGATCCCCGCCATGCTCGCCGTTCTGAGCGTCGTGCGCGAAAAGGAACTCGGCTCTATCATCAATTTCTACGTGACGCCCGTCACTCGGGTGGAGTTCCTCCTCGGCAAGCAGTTACCCTATACCGCGCTTGCCATGCTCAACTTCTTCATGTTGACGGCCTTCGCGATCTTCGTGTTCCGGGTGCCGGTGACAGGCAGCTTCCTGACGCTGACCGGTGCTGCACTTCTCTACGTCACGGCGGCGACCGGGCTGGGACTTCTCATTTCCACCTTCATGAGCAGCCAGATCGCTGCGATCTTCGGGACCGCGCTGATCACACTCATTCCGGCCGTCCAGTATTCCGGAATGATCGATCCGGTCTCCTCCCTAGAGGGGGCCGGCGCATTTATCGGACAGATCTATCCGGCGACCTACTTCGTCACAATCGCCCGCGGTACGTTCTCCAAAGCGCTGGAGTTCCGCGATCTCGCAGCGTCCTTCATCCCGCTCCTGATCGCTGTCCCGGTTCTTCTCGCCAGCAGCGCGGCGCTCCTCAAGAAACAGGCGGGGTGATCCATGCGCTTGGCCAATATCCTTCAACTCGGCGTCAAGGAGCTACGCGGTCTCGCCCGGGACCCTATGCTTGTCGTCCTTATCCTCTATGCCTTCACCCTGTCGATCTACACGGCCTCGACCTCGATGCCCGAGACGCTCAACAAGGCAGCCATCGCCGTCGTCGACGAGGACCAGTCGCCTGTCTCCTCCCGGATCCTGACCGCGTTCTATCCGCCTTATTTTTCCATTCCCAAGATCATATCGCAGCATGAGATGGACAGTCGCATGGATGCGGGGCTCGACACCTTCGCCCTCGACATTCCCCCGAATTTCCAGCGTGATCTGCTTGCCGGTCGAACGCCGACGATCCAGCTCAATGTCGACGCCACCCGCATGTCGCAGGCCTTCAGCGGCGGCGGCTATATCCAGTCCATCGTTTCCAGCGAAGTCAACGAGTATCTCGACCGCTACCGTGGAACCACCGAGGTTCCTGTGGATCTCGCTCTGCGTTCTCGCTTCAACCAGGAGCTCAACAAGGGTTGGTTCGGCGCCATTTCCAATGTGATCTCATCGATCACGATGCTTTCGATCGTGCTCACGGGCGCGGCGCTCATACGTGAACGCGAGCATGGCACCATCGAGCATCTTCTCGTGATGCCGGTGACGCCGACAGAGATCATGCTGAGCAAAATATGGTCGATGGGGCTGGTCGTGCTTGTTGCCTGCGCCGTGTCGATCGTGTTCGTCGTGCAGGGGGTTCTTCAGGTGCCGATCCAGGGTTCCGTCGGCCTTTTTCTGGCGGGTGCAGCGTTGCAGCTCATCGCCACCACATGCATGGGAATTTTCCTTGCCACCATCGCCGGCTCGATGCCGCAGTTCGGCCTGCTGCTGATGCTGGTCCTGCTTCCTCTTCAGGTCCTTTCGGGCGGCCTCACACCGCGCGAAAGCATGCCGCAGATCATTCAGGACATCATGCTCGCGGCGCCAAACACCCACTTCGTGATCCTTGCACAATCGATCCTGTTTCGCGGCGCGGGCCTCGATGTGGTCTGGCCACAGCTGCTGGCTCTCGTGCTGATCGGCGCGGCGCTCTTTGTGTTTGCGCTCCGCCGCTTCCGAACCTTCTTGCAATAAGTGAGGCCGCGGTGATCCGCGCAGCCTTATCCAGGTAATCGATCGAAATACAGCAGCGATTTATTCGAACGGGAGGTTTGTCGTCATGCAAGGACTTATGAAAGCTGCAATTGTTCATGAATTCGGAAAGCCACTGTTGATCGAAAACGTTCCGATACCCGTACCCGGCCCGGGCGAACTGCTGGTGAAAGTGGCCGCCTGTGGCGTGTGCCACACCGATCTGCATGCCGCCTCCGGCGACTGGCCGGTCAAGCCATCCCTGCCCTTCATTCCCGGCCATGAGGTAGCAGGCACCGTCGCGGCACTCGGTCCAGGTGTCACGGACTTTGTAATCGGCGATGCCGTCGGCATCGCATGGCTCCATGACGCCTGCATGCGGTGCGAACATTGCGAAACCGGCTGGGAGACGCTTTGCAAGCATCAACACAATACGGGCTACAGCTGCGATGGAGGCTTCGCGGAATACGCGATTGCCAATGCTGCATTCGCCGCAAGACTGCCTGACGACGTTGATTTCGCGGCGGTCGCGCCTATTCTCTGCGCCGGGGTCACGACTTACAAAGGGCTCAAGGAAACCGAAGCGCGACCCGGGCAATGGGTCGCAATCTCCGGCATCGGCGGCCTGGGCCAGGTAGCCATCCAATACGCCAAAGCAATGGGACTGAAGGTCGTTGCACTGGATTTGGCGTCTGAGAAGCTCACATTGGCCAGAAGAACCGGAGCCGATCTGGCGCTTGACGCGCGGTCCCCGGACGCCATCGCCGAGGCCCTCGAAGCAACAGGCGGCGGAGCACACGGAGTGCTCGTCACCGCGGTATCGCCTCCGGCGTTCTCGCAGGCGCTCCAGCTCGTTCGACGAAAAGGCACCGTTGCTTTGGTCGGATTGCCGCCAGGCGAATTCGCGACCCCTATTTTCGATGTCGTCCTGAAGCGCATAACCGTGCGGGGCTCAATCGTCGGCACGCGCCGGGATCTTGACGAGGCCATCGCCTTTTTTGCCGAAGGCAAAATCAAGGCTCAGGTCACGCCGGCGCCGCTTGAGGACATCAACCGGATATTTCAGGAGCTGAAAGCCGGCCGCGTCGACGGCCGTGTGGTTCTCGACATGACAGGCAAGGCAGCCTGATCAGTTTGGCGCTGCGGTTTTTGAAAAGGGGTTAGACATGATCACATCCGACATCATGACGCGGGACGTTGCCACGATCAGTGTGGATGCTCATGTGCGTCACGCTGTTTCAGTCATGCTGGAGCGTGGCGTCAGCGGTCTGCCGGTGACGGATAGCGACGGAAAGCTCGTTGGGATCATTACGGAAGGCGATCTGATGTCCCGCAAGGAGATCGGAAGGTCTTTGCTCGATCGGCAGGACCATCCGATGACCGATGAGAACGATCTTAAAAATTACATTCATTGCAACAGCTGGCGCGTTGGTGATGTCATGTCCCCGGAAGTTGTGACAGTAGCTGATACCACCTCCTTGGCGACGGTGACCGAGATGATGCTGAGCCGCAACATCAAGCGTATTCCGGTAACGTCCGACCGTGCGGTTATCGGGATCGTCAGCCGCCGCGACCTTTTAAAGGCGACCTCCTTTTCGGGTATCGAACACATTGCGCGTGGAGACGAAGGTATCAGGCTTGCAGCTTCGGCGCGTATCCGCAATGACCTCGGATTTGATCCGGAAAGGCTGAAGATCGACGTGCACGGCGGGACGGTCGCGGTCACCGGAGTACATTTGACAGATCTTCAACTCCGGGCCGTGAAATGTGTCATCGAGGGCATACCGGGTGCGAGCTTCTCCGGCAAACCGACTTGATATTGTCTTCGCCCAAACCGATGTTGATCGATATCTACGCTTGGCATCCGGTATACCTTACCTGACTGCGCCGGATATCGAAGCGCGGCTCCTTTCCCAGAATTCGGTCAGCAAGCAGACAATGCAGCGCGAGATCGTTGACCGACGCCTTGGTTGAACACAACAGCCCAGGAATCAGCCTTCGGGAAAGTGCCATAGCGTTGAATTCTACTAGTCATCATCTGTTGACTCAGATCAATTCCCTGGCCTAGAAAATAAGCAATGGTCACTTTGGCTCGATGGAGAAGCCTTTCTCTGTTCCGGAGCATTCGCTTGCGGTCAGATGCCAGCTTAGCTTGTCAACTATTTCCTGGGAGGGGGTATGAGCACTGTTTCTGAAGCACCGGAGGAACGACGTTTTCAGTTCCCAACCGCATTCACCATCCTCTTTGGCTTGATCGTTCTAGTCGCCGCACTCACATGGATCATACCGGCCGGGCAGTACGACCGTGTTCAGAATGCGGCCCTGAACAAGCAAGTGCCCGTCGCCGGGACCTATGCGGTCGCTGAGCCGGCGCCGCAGGGGATAGTCGACATCATCATGGCGCCAATCCGCGGGTTCTACGACCCCGCAGCCGGCACCGCAAACGCCATCGATGTCGCTCTTTTCGTCCTGGTGATTGGCGGGTTCATCGGGGTCGTCACCTCGACAGGCGCGATAAATGCCGGAATCGAGCGCGCTATGGCCAAGCTCAAGGGACGGGAAAAGTGGATGATCCCGTTCCTGATGGCGCTGTTTGCCTTCGGCGGCACCACCTATGGAATGGCCGAAGAAACGCTCGCTTTCTATATGCTGCTGATCCCGATTATGATCGCCGCGCGATATGACGCGGTTACCGCCGTCGCCATCATCCTCCTTGGAGCAGGCGTTGGTGTCTTGGGGTCCACGGTCAACGCATTTGCCACCGTTATCGCCTCTGACGCGGCCGGCGTGCCGTTCACGCAAGGGCTGGTTTTGCGCGTCGTCATTCTCGGGCTGAGCTGGCTCGCCTGCGTTGCCTACGTCATGCGGTATGCGGAACGGGTTCGGCTCGATCCGAGCAAATCGCTCGTCTACGACATGAAAGCCGACAACGAGAAGCTTTTCCTCAGCGCTCATCACGAGGGGACGATCGACTTCACCCTGGTACACAAGGTCGTGCTTGCGGTCTTCGGCATCACCTTCGTGGTGATGATCTGGGGTGTGCTCAAGGGCGGCTGGTGGATGGGCGAGATGAGCGGTCTCTTCCTCGCCTCCGCCATTGTCATAGGCGTCATTGCGCGAACGGGTGAGAAGAACTTCACGGATGCCTTCGTTAACGGAGCACGCGACCTTCTCGGTGTTGCCCTGATCATAGGTCTGGCGCGCGGCATCGTTGTCATCATGGATGAGGGCAAGATTACCGACACCATACTGCATTGGGCCGAAGGTTCGGTCGCAGGCCTCGGCAAGGTCGCCTTTATCAACGTGATGTACTGGCTTCAGATCCTGCTGTCGTTCTTCGTGCCGTCGTCGTCGGGTCTTGCAGTCCTGTCGATGCCGATCATGGCCCCGGTCGCCGATTTTGCCGGCGTGGGCCGCGATCTGGTGGTCACTGCCTATCAGTCGGCGAATGGCATCGTGAATCTCATTAATCCGACCTTCGCCGTGGTCATGGGTGCGCTCGCCATAGGTCGCATCCCATACGAACGGTGGCTGCGCTTCATGTGGCCGCTTCTCGTGATCCTCACCGTCATCATCATGGCGAGCCTCAGCATCGCCGCCATCATCGTCTGAAGGAGATTGTCATGCCCCACGCCTACGGAGTCCATTCCGAGGTCGGCAAGCTTCGGCGCGTTCTGGTCCATCGACCTGGGGCAGCGCTTGCCCGGCTCACCCCGTCGAATTGCCACGAACTGCTCTTCGACGACGTCATCTGGGTCAAGCAGGCCCGCGTCGAGCATCTGACCTTCGTGGACGCCATGCGCCATCGCGGCGTCGAGGTCGTGTTTCTGCGCGAGATGCTGGTAGAAACGCTACAGATTCCCGAGGCTCGCCGATGGCTTCTTGAACGGCGGGTCAATGACGACACGGTTGGCGTCGGCTTCGCCGATGATCTCAGGGCGCATCTGATGGAGATCGAGGCGGACGCCCTTTCCCTGATCCTGCTGGGCGGACTGAGCAAGACGGAGTTACCGATCAAAAGCGCCGGCCTTCTCGCCGAAACGCTGCGGCCGGAGGATTTTGTCCTGCCGCCGCTTCCCAATCACCTCTTTACCCGTGACACGACCTGCTGGATCTATGGCGGCGTCACGCTCAATCCGATGCGCTGGAACGCGCGCAAGCTCGAGACCGTCAACATCGCCGCCATCTATCGCTTCCACCCGGATTTCCGCGACATGGGCTTCCCGGTCTGGTGGGGCGATCCCGACAAGGACCACGGCCTTGCCACTCTCGAGGGGGGCGACGTCATGCCGATCGGCAACGGAACGGTTCTTGTGGGCATGGGCGAGCGGACGACACCACAGGCCGTCGGTCAGCTCGCGCGGTCGCTGTTCGCACAGGGCGGCGCGGAAAGAGTGATCGCCTGCAAACTGCCTATCGAGCGCGCCTCCATGCACCTCGACACCGTCTTCAGCTTCTGCGACCGCGATCTCGTGACGCTGTTTGCGGATGTCGCCCACAAGATCGAGCCCTATTCCATTCGTCCGGGCGAGCGCGAAGGCACGATCGATGTACGCAAGGAAGAGCGGCCGCTCGTAGAGGTCGCGGCCGAGGTGCTGGGGCTGAAGCAGTTGCGCGTGGTCGAGACGGGCGGCGATGCCTATGTCGCTGAACGCGAGCAATGGGATGACGGCAACAACGTCGTGGCGCTCGAGCCTGGCGTCGTCGTCGCTTACGACCGCAACACCTACACCAACACCCAACTGCGCAAGGCAGGCGTAGAGGTCATCACCGTGCCGGGCGCCGAACTCGGCCGCGGCAGGGGTGGCGGTCATTGCATGACGTGCCCCCTCATCCGGGATCCGGTTTAAAGGAGGTCTATCATGCCCGTTAACCTGAGAGGTCGCAGTGTCCTGAAGCTGCTCGATTTCACGCCGGACGAGATCCGTTTCCTGCTCAAACTGTCAGCTTCGCTCAAGCAGGCGAAATATGGCGGCTACGAGGAGCAACGCCTGAAAGGCAAGAACGTCGCGCTGATCTTCGAGAAGGATTCGACGCGCACACGCACGGGTTTCGAGGTGGCCGCCTATGACCAGGGCGCCCACGTTACCTATCTCGGGCCAACCGGCACCCAGATCGGCAAGAAGGAGTCGATGAAGGATACCGCCCGCGTTCTCGGGCGGATGTATGACGGCATCGAGTATCGCGGCTTCGGACAGGAACAGGCGGAAACCTTGGCGGCCTATGCCGGCGTTCCGGTCTACAACGGACTGACCGACGAGTTCCATCCGACGCAGATTCTCGCCGATTTCCTGACCATGCGGGAATACACGCGCAAGCACCTGTCCCAGGTAAGTTTCGCCTTCCTCGGTGACGCCGGAAACAACATGGGCAACTCGCTGCTGGCAGGCGCCGCGCAGATCGGCATGGATGTGCGCCTCGGCGCGCCGAAAGCCTGCTGGCCTGAGGACCATTTGGTGCGTCAGTGCCAGGAGATCGCAGCCAGGACCGGTGCGAAGATCGCCCTGACCGAAGATCCTTACGAGGCCGTCAACGGCTGCGATTTCGTCTACACCGATGTGTGGGTGTCAATGGGGGAGCCGGACTCGGTCTGGAAGGAACGCATTGAACTGCTCACACCCTATCGTGTCACCGCTGGCATCATGGCGGCGACGGGCAATCCGCATGCGAAATTCATGCACTGCCTGCCCGCGTTCCACAATCGCGAGACCGAGGTCGGCGAGAAGATCTTCCAGCAATACGGCATCGACAGCATGGAAGTGACCGAAGAGGTCTTCGAGTCCGAAGCGTCCATCGTCTTCGACCAGGCGGAAAACCGAATGCACACGATCAAGGCCCTGCTGGTCGCAACCTTGGGGTCGTGACATGAGGGTCGTGATAGCACTGGGCGGCAATGCGCTCCTCAAGCGCGGCGAGCCAATGACGGCCGATGCGCAACGCACCAACGTTCGCAAGGCGGCCGCAGCGATGGCCGATCTGGCGCGCGACCATGACATCGTGGTCGCCCATGGAAACGGACCACAGGTCGGTCTCCTCGCCTTACAGGCGGCGGCCTACAAAGACGTCGACCCCTATCCGCTCGATGTCCTGGGTGCAGAGAGCGTCGGCATGATCGGCTATCTGGTCGAGCAGGAGCTGACCAATGCGATGCCTGCGGGTTCAAGGATCGCGACACTGCTGACCCAGATAGAGGTGGACCGGGACGATCCCGCCTTCGCTCGCGCGGAAAAGCCGATAGGTCCGGTCTACACGCAGAACGAGGCGCTAAAGGCGAAAGAGGCACATGGCTGGCCTGTGGTAGAAGAAGCGCAGGGCCGCTGGCGCCGGGTCGTCCCGTCACCACTACCTCAGCATATTACCCAGATCGAGACGATCAGGCTCCTTGTCGAGGCTGGCGTCACTGTCATCTGCGCCGGCGGTGGAGGTATCCCGGTCATGCGCGAAGCCGATGGGACGCTTCGGGGACTGGAAGCGGTGATCGACAAGGACAGAGCAGCCGGGCTTCTCGCCAAGGCGCTCGGGGCCGACGCTTTCCTGATGCTGACCGACGTGGACGCTGTTTATGAGGGGTGGGGAACGGTCGATAGGCGGCCGATCCGCAAAGTAACGCCTGCCGAGTTGACCAGCGACGTGTTCGCGGCCGGGTCCATGCGACCGAAAGTCGAAGCGGCGTGCGATTTTGCGAACGCGGGCGGGATTGCTGGAATAGGCCGGCTTGAAGATGCGCGCGGGATTCTGGAAGGGCGGCAAGGCACGTTGGTGACGCTTCAGGCGATCAATCAAGCGAGCTGATATCGCAAGTATTCATTGGCGGCGTTTCGACAGGCCCGCTCTTGCGTTTGCGTCGCACAATATATGCGTACGGCCGTGTTCTGCATTACTGAGGAGTGAGATGTGCTGGATTCTGAAACTGCGATAGCTGGGCTTGACCAGGCGGTCGCACTGGTCGTGCCGCGGGAAATGCGGGAAGCCTTGTTCATTGCTGCCGCTCACGCATGGAATACCGGCGAGGTCACCTTCGACCACGACCTTGCCATGGCGGTCGACGCTGTGGCGGAGATCCTCGCCCTTCCGCGCAAGGAAGTCATCGACTTGATGATACAGGAATGGCTCCACGCCTCGGAGGGCTTCGTTTCAGTCGAAGACCGGCCGGATATCATATTTCGGCCTTCGCACATTCGTTCTGCCGAACAGGGCATGCCTACGGGCGTCCCTCCCATTGATAGCTGACGACCGAGCGCTCCGCGAACTGAAGGTGAGGACGGCATGGAGAACATGCCCCCCGAGACATATACTTTTCGCAACGGATTTCTCGGCCCGTTGCGACAGGTCACAGGAGCGCGCCATTCAGTTGGCTCTTCAGTGGCAGGCGCGTCTGACGGTGGTTCATGTGATCGAAGACGAAGACGACTTCCTTGAGCAGCCTGAGATGAGCTCTGTTCCGCGCGCCGTTTCGCGCAACGCTATACGCCTGCGTGAAGAGCTTACAGGTATTGATGGGCTCATAAGCGCCGTCGTCGTCAGACGAGGCCGTCCACTCGTCGAGATCAAGGAGATCGCTTTATGGGATAAAGCTGATCTGATCGTCACGGGAATATCGCGCAACGAAACCGATGGTCGGTCCTTATTGGGCAGCACGACGACGTCTCTATTGCGAGAGAGCGGACTGCCCGTGCTTGTGGTGAAAAAGAAGTCGGTCGATACAGGCGACCGGATTGTCGTAGCGACAGATGTTTCCCCGGCTGCGTCTGCCGTGCTCGAAACCACTGTCAGGTTCTTCCGACCTGAAACCCTTATTCTGTTCCATGCATTCGATCCTCCGTTCAAGAACTGGGTCGAGAACAAAGAGGCTTATAGTCACCAGTTCTCAAAAGATATCGCCCAACGAGCCAGAGACACCCTGGATCAATCTCTGATGACAGGCGGAGTTTGCCAGGTTCAAGTCGTCACGCTGGAGGGCGATCCAGCGGGGCAACTGGCTGAATATGTCGACGATAACGATATTGATCTGGTGATTGCCGGCACAGAAAGCAGGAGCACGATCCTGAACCTGTTTATCGACAGTGTGGCAGGCAATATTCTCCATGAGGTCCAGTGTGACATCATGATCGTTCCTAGCCATGCTCATCTTTGAAGCATACCGCAGGCATCGAACCTGAGAAGATCCACGTCGTGCTCCGCGGGCACGGTTTCGATAGTGAGAAGCCGAGCCCAAGGAGCCGTTGGATATCCGGCAAGGGCTTATAGTCATGTGGATTCCTCGCCGTGGACCGTCAGGGGGTGGAACGCGAGCTATCGGGGCGTCATGCGAAGCCTGTTACGATCATTAGTTTCTCTATCGAAGATGCCCTAGTGCCACCGGCTGTCTCAGGCGGCAACGAAGTCCCGCTTCTTGTTGTAACGTCGGGTGATCCACTTCCGGATTTCGCTGAACCAAAGGACGCTGCTGCTCATCGCAAGGCAGAGCAACCATTGATCAAGTGACAAAGGCACCGTTCCGAACGCGGCGTTGAGAAAGCTCACATTGACGACTGCTATCTGCAGGACAACAGACAAGCCGACCGCCGCCCAAAGCCACCTGTTCGCGAACAAATAGCTGAACGCGCTGCTGGATTCTGATCGGGCGCTGAAGCAATTGAACAGTTGGGAGAAAACCAACACGGTGAACCCCGCCGTGCGTGCTCGTTCCAGGCTCTGAGACCCTTCGATGAGCCCGCCGGGCAGATAGAAATCCATGGTCAGAAGCGCTGCCAGCGCCATCACCAGGCCGAGCGCGATAACGCTCCGCCACATTTGCGCGTCGATTGCGTGCTCGTTGGATTTGCGAGGCGGTCGCGCCATCACGTCGTCCGTTTCCGGATCGATACCCATGGCAAGAGCAGGGCCGGAGTCCGTGATCAGATTGATCCAAAGGATTTGAGTTGCCAGCAGCGGAAGAACCAGTTCGCCACCGCCGGCGTCAGCCAATCCTATCATGCCCGCTCCGATGACGCCGAGGAAGACGGTCAGCACCTCGCCCATATTGGAAGACAAGAGATAGCGCAGGAATTTGCGTATATTGTCGAAGATTCCGCGTCCTTCCTGCACGGCGTCGACGATCGTGGCGAAATTGTCGTCGGCCAGCACCATATTGGCCGCTTCCTTGGTAACTTCCGTCCCGTTGATTCCCATTGCGATGCCGATATCCGCCGCCTTCAACGCCGGCGCGTCGTTGACGCCGTCGCCCGTCATCGCCACGACATTGCCATCGGCCTGCAGAGCATCGACGATGCGCAGCTTGTGCACGGGAGCGACGCGGGCATAGACCGAAATCGTGCGAACTGCCGCCGCGAACGCGGCATCGTCCATTGCGTCGAGATCGGCCCCGGTCAAAGCCTTCGCGCCGCGATCGACGATGCCAAGCAAAGCGGCTATGCGCGATGCCGTACGCGGATGGTCGCCGGTGATCATCATCACGCGTATTCCGGCCCGGCGGGCTTTCGATATGGCGACGGCCGCTTCTTGCCGAGGCGGATCGATGATCCCGACCGTGCCGACAAAGATCAGATCATGTTCAAGGTCTTCGCCCTCCTCCGTGTCTTCGCCATCGGCCAGCGGCCGATAGGCGACCGACAGAGTGCGCAAGGCGTCGTCGGAGAGCCGTTCAACTTCGGCGGCGGCATGCGCGCGCTGTCCGGCGTCGAATGGAACGACATCCATACCGATCCGTACATGCGTACAACGAGCCATCAGAACATCCGGTGCTCCCTTGGTAACGAGAATCCGCTCGCTGCCATGCTCATGGTCGATCTCGATGGTCGACATCATCTTGCGGTCTGAACTGAACGGAATTTCGTTGATGCGTTCGAAGCGTCGCCTGCGGCGGTCGTCAATTTCGAGCTTACGCTCGGCAACCAGAAAAGCGGCCTCAGTGGGATCGCCCTGAATTTCCCAGACTCCGTTCTCCGCCTGGCGCAGGGCAGCATTGCCAGCCAGACTGCCGCCGCTCAGAACCACGATCTGCTCGGCGCGCAGAGGCCCCTTGAAACCTCCACCGCCCTCAACTTCCAGATTGCCGACAGGCGCATACCCGACGCCAGTGACACGGCTGCTGCCGGACGCCGTTACGATGCGCTCGACCGTCATTTCGGATCGGGTCAGCGTTCCTGTCTTGTCCGAACAGATGACGGAAGCCGAGCCGAGCGTCTCGACCGACGAGAGCGTCTTGACCACGGCTTTTCGTCCCGCCATGCGTTGGACGCCAAGCGCGAGCACCAGGGACAATATGGCGGGGAGGCCTTCCGGGACTGCGGCGACGGCCAGCGAAACGCCCATCAGCAAAACGGAAATTACGTCGGAAGGGCCGTGGATGTCGGAAACCAAAAGCACTGTCGCGACCACGACGATGGCGATGGCGACAACGGCAATCCCGAGCGCGCGGCCGACCCGGGCGACCTCCTTCTGCAAGGGTGTCGTTTCCTCCTTGCTGGCGTCCAGCATCTGCGCAATGGTGCCGATTTCGGTCCGCATTGCGGTTCCGGTGACAATTGCACGACCAGTTCCCTGAACCACCGCGGTCCCTTTGAACACCATGCAGAAACGCTCGGCCAGCGGGGCAGGATGATGCAGAATGGCTGCATCCTTGAGGATGGCCTCGCTTTCGCCGGTGAGCGAGGCTTCCTGCACGCGAAGGCTTGCTGCGCTAAGCAACCTTGCATCGGCTCCGACGGCGTCACCCTCCTCAAGCAGCAGGATGTCGCCCGGCACAAGCTCGGCGCAGGGAATGCGGATTCGCTCGCCGTCCCTCAGAACGGAGGAGGTAACGGCGGTCATTCGCGCCAGCGCGGCCACGGCATCAGCAGCTCTTGTTTCCTGCACGAAGCCAAGAGCTGCATTCGCCAGGACCACCATGGCTATCACGACTGCGTCGATAGGCCAGCCCGCATGCCCGTCAATAGCCCATGCCGCGAGGGCGATAATAATTGCTCCGAGCAGCAGATACACGAGTGGATCCCGGAACTGGGAAAGCAGGCGCTGCCAGATAGGAATCGGCGGCACCGCACGCAGTTCGTTGGGACCATTTTCTGCCAGCCGGCGTGCTGCTTCCGTTCTTGTCAGACCGCGCTGGGCGTCACTGGCGAGTTTGTCTACGACTTCCTCCGCGACGCGGAGCGAGTAGTCATCCGGTGTCTGCGGGGCGCGACCGCAGGGATTTCCGTCGCCCTTCATTCAGCAGTCCCTTCTGTGATCTCTCCATGTCTCGTTTCCAGGCAGGCACCAACCAATTGATCAGCGGGCCTGCTGGGGAGACATCGACCTCATGCCCACAAGGAGCGTTTTAGCCCATCCGAGTGGGGAAGAATGTCATCGAGACAGGTGACGACCTGTCATCAAGCCGCACAAGTGGCTACACGAATGATCCGCCCCGGCTTGGAAGCGATGCAAGGTAAGGCACCGAACAGTATCAGCATTCTCCGGTTCCTGAGATGATTTCGTCAGCGTTAAGGCCACGTCCAGTCCCGGATTTCGGGCATATCTTCTCCATGTTCATACACATACGCCTTGTGCAGGACGAGCTTCTCCTGGAGTGCTGCAACGATCTCCGCTCCCTTCTCCTTCAGGACGGGAAGACGCTCGATCGCCTCGATGGCCAGATGAAACCGGTCCAACTCGTTGAGGACGGCCATATCGAAGGGCGTCGTCGTGGTCCCCTCTTCGATAAAGCCGCGCACATGGAAATTTGGATGGTTGGCGCGTTTGTAGACAAGGCGATGGATAAGGTAAGAATAGCCGTGATACGCAAAGACCACCGGTCGGTCGCGTGTGAAGATGCTGTCGAACTTCTCGTTAGAAATACCATGCGGGTGGTGTTGCGGCGATTGCAGCGCCATCAGGTCCACGACGTTCACGACTCGGATGCGCAGATGTGGCAGAGCCTGCCGCAAGAGGTCGACAGCGGCGAGCGTTTCCATGGTCGGCACGTCGCCGGCGCAGGCCATCACGATGTCTGGCTCCAATCCGTCCTCGGTTCCAGCCCAGTCCCATATTCCAAGGCCCGCCTCGCAGTGCTGCTCGGCCTCCGTCATGGTCAACCATTGAGGCGCGGGCTGTTTGCCAGCGACAATGACATTCACCCGATCCCACGTCTTGAGGCAATGATCGCCGACCCACAACAGGGTATTCGCATCCGGGGGCAGATAGACGCGGACGATGTCGGCGCTTTTGTTTGCAACGAGATCGATGAAGCCGGGATCCTGATGGCTGAACCCGTTATGATCCTGCCGCCATACATGAGAAGTCAGAAGATAGTTTAGCGAGGAGATCGGCTTGCGCCATTCCAGTTCGCGCGAAACCTTCAGCCATTTGGCGTGCTGGCTGAACATGGAGTCCACAATGTGGATGAACGCCTCGTAGCAAGAGAAGAACCCATGGCGGCCAGTGAGCAGGTAGCCTTCAAGCCATCCCTGGCACAGATGCTCGGACAGTACTTCCATAACGCGCCCGTCGGGCGACAGATGATCGTCAGTTTCGAGCGTTTCGGCCATCCAGACCCGGTCCGTCGCTTCGAACACGCTGCCGAGCCGGTTGGAAGCCGTCTCGTCCGGCCCGAACACACGGAAGTTCCGCTCGTCATCGTTGAGCCGTAGGACGTCGCGTAGATAATCGCCGAGAACTTTCGTCGCCTGCGCTTCCGCCGCGCCGGGCCGGCCGACCTCCACGGCATAGCTGCGGAAGTCGGGTGTACGCAGTTCCTTGCGCAGAAGGCCGCCGTTGGCATGCGGATTGGCGCCCATGCGCCGCGGACCCTTGGGTGCCAAGGCCTTGAGCTCTGCCTTCAGTGCGCCCCTTTCATCGAACAAGTCCTCCGGGCCGTAGCTCCGCAGCCATTCCTCGAGGATAGCGCGGTGTCCTTCGTCCTCGCGGCAATTCGCGACCGGCACTTGATGAGAGCGCCAGTGGTTCTCCACCATCTTGCCGTCCACGACCTTAGGTCCTGTCCAGCCCTTGGGGCTGCGCAGAATGATCATAGGCCACTGCGGGCGCACCGATGACGAGGATGCCTTCCCTCGGATCGCAGCGAGCCGATCGAAGACAGTGTCGAACACTCCGGCCATCTGCTGGTGCATTTCAGCGGGCTCGCTACCCTCGACAAAGAACGGCTCATAGCCGTAGCCGATGAAAAGATGCTGCAACTCGTCGTCGGAAAGCCGCGCAAGAACGGTGGGGTTGGCGATCTTGTAGCCGTTGAGGTGCAGGATGGGCAGAACCATTCCGTCACGGGCCGGATTGACAAATTTGTTAGAATGCCATGCGGCCGCGAGCGGTCCGGTTTCTGCCTCGCCGTCGCCTACCACGCAAGCCACCACCAAATCGGGATTGTCTAGCGCGGCGCCGTAGGCATGAACCAGCGCATAACCCAGCTCACCGCCTTCATGGATCGAGCCTGGCGTCTCCGGCGCAACGTGGCTCGGAACGCCGCCTGGAAATGAGAATTGCTTGAACAGCCGTCTCATTCCGGGCTCATCATCACCTATCTCGGGATAGGTTTCGGAATAGACGCCTTCCAGCCAGGTATTCGCAACCATGCCGGGGCCACCGTGCCCAGGCCCGCAGACATAGAGGATGTCCGCGTCGCGCTCGGTGATGATCCGATTCAAATGCGCATAGATGAAGTTGAGCCCCGGGGTCGTTCCCCAATGCCCAAGGAGGCGCGGTTTGACATGCTCCGGTTTCAGCGGTTCGCGGAGTAACGGATTGTCCATCAGATAAATCTGGCCAACGGATAAATAATTGGCCGCACGCCAGTAGCGATCGATTAGCGATAATTTTCTGGTATCAAGCGACATAATGTTCCTTGTTGCATCCACGTTGCTAAGCGCGAGATCGTGTTGGGACTTAAGAACTGGAAGCGATCTGCGCAAATATCACTGGCGATACAACTCGCGAGTGAACGACTGACCGCACGGTATATTTCTAACACCCAATGGTCAACGACTGATGACGATAGCTGATGCTGCGGGTATGTCACCTGATATTTGCATCGCGCTCCGGCGTCGAAATCAACAGGATCGGTTGTTCGGAGGCGGTTAGTCGGTCCCTCCTTCGCACCAATGCCCCTTAGGTTTCATTCCCTGAGAGCAGCCTTCCCGGTCGCCAGAAAGAGGCTGGAAATCATCTCGGCGGCGGCGCTGATGAACAGAGGTCCCCGCTAGCCTGAGAAATAGCCGAAGACCCATTGGCGCGGAGCATCGATAACTCGTGATAAACTGATGCAGGGCCGCTGAAACTATGGTGATTTAACCCGACGGACGTCTTCAGTTTCCACGATTCTGACGATCTGAATGTCCTCCTTTGCTGATTTCGTTTTCCCCCTCAAGGCAAACAGCAAGGTCACCTATGCCCTCTCGCACCGCGCTACCGCCAGCGAGATCTCGTCGAGCGCTTTTCCAATCGCATCAAAAGCTTTGGACGAATCGCAACCAAGCACGACAGGCACGCACAAAACCGCCTCGCCGCGATCAAGCTCGTAGGAGGTCGTAGCTGGTGTCAAACGTAACGGGTCGACGGATTACCCTGTTAACTCCGCCGAAATGTTCGTTGATCCGCCTCGATCCGCGATCCCGGATCGACGGCGCCCGATGCGCAAGCGGTCATTGTTTTGAACGCTATTGACAAGCCGAACCCGATTTACATATGGTTCGCGCACTGTCATCAGCTGATGATTGAGTCGTCATCTACCGATGATAAAGAACGGCATCTAATTGATCGTAACTATAGTTTAAAGTTGTTCTTAGAATCTGGAGTCATGCATGAGCATCAAGGCGATTAATATTGAAACATATTCCGAACTACGGCGAGTAATACAAGTCTTATGGGCTTAATTAAATATAGAACTTTTGTTCCCGGCTCGCTACCCTTAGCGCTGCAGACTTAGGTCTGTCTCTGGCCCGTTTGGAGGAGCTTGTGGGCATTCCCTCATCCGGACTGGTACATGCCAGCCGCAGATTTCTGTCACGATCTCGACAAAAAGCAGGTTTGCTGGGAGCCAAATACAGGTCCAGCCAAAAGATCACGCGGCAGCTCGTCCCACATGCCTCGCCGCAGCATCCCATTTTCGGCTTCGCCGATGCGAGATGCAAGCGACTCCGCCGGGCGATCGAAGCGATGGTCTAAAATCCCGCCCCCGGGCAAATCAAAACCGAAGGAAGGTTTCCATGAGTGTCGACGTCGTGCCCCTTAAATTGCACAAAGCCAACCTTGAATTGCAGATTCAGATCAACCGCCTCCTCCAGGAGGGCGGCAAGCGGTGGGTCGATGTTGCTTCCCAGGCGAGCGCCGAAGGCATCGCCGAGGTCAAGGCCGAGATCGAAGGCCTTCGCAAAGCCGAGAACTGGCAAAGCCTCGCGACACTGCCAGGCGAATCGTTCTGGCGGCAGTTACAGCAGCGTGTCGGAGATACGCAAGAGCTTACCCAAGTGGCGATCAGCAATCAGGCGGCGTTCACCAGTGGCCTCCAGGAGGCGATCGAAACCTGGCAGAAAGCTGTCAGCGAGACTGTGGGCGGCGTGGGTTCGGCGCAACCGATCCGGGACATCTTCAAGCAGTGGGCCAACCTCTGGCCTGTTCCGGGCGTGAAGACTTCTGAAAAATCCGCTGGCGCGTGAACGATGTCGACTGAACCAAGGACTGCTTTGGTGACCGGTGGCATGGGAGGCCTGGGCGAGGCAATCGCCCGGGCTCTACACGACGCAGGCCACAAGGTGCTCGTGACCCATGCACGCGACGAGGGTTCCGCCCGCGAATGGCTATCCGCCGAGAAAGCCAAAGGCTACAGTTTCGTTTCCTACGACGTGAATGTCGCCGATTTCAAGTCATGTCTGCGCATGGCCGAGCGCATCGGCACCGACGGCCATCGGGTCGACATTCTCGTCAACAACGCGGGCATCACCCGCGACGCCACGTTCCGCAAGCTCGAGAAGGAAAACTGGGACGCGGTCCTGCGGGTCAATCTCGACTCGCTGTTCAACGTCACCAAGCCTCTCATCGACGGTATGCTCGAACGCGGCTGGGGGCGGATCATCAACATCTCATCGATCAACGGGAGCAAAGGCCAGTTCGGGCAAACTAACTACTCTGCCGCGAAGGCAGGTATCCATGGCTTCACCAAGGCGTTGGCTCAGGAAGTTGCCAGGAAGGGAATTACCGTCAACACGGTCTCGCCCGGCTATCTCGCCACCAAGATGGTGACAGCGGTCCCCGAGGATGTTCTCGCCAAGATCGTCGGCGCCATCCCGGTCGGGCGCCTCGGTGAACCCGACGAAATCGCGGCGCTCGTCGCCTTCATCGCAAGTGACGCCGCCGCCTACATGACCGGCAGCAACATCGCGATGAACGGCGGCCAGCACATGTACTGACGCCGCGCCGGCACGCACGGGGCGAAAGGTCCCGCGTCGTCCCGTGCGTGCCGGCGACTTAAGGAGTTGAGAATGACGAAGGACGTCGCCGTACTGGCAGCAACACGGACCGGCATCGGTGCCTTCCAGGGCAGCCTTGCCAACCTGCCGGCCTCCGATCTCGGTGCCGCGCTGATCCGCAGCGTGCTCGAGGAGACGGGAATCGCCCCCGAAGAAATCGATGAGGTCATTCTCGGGCAGGTCGTTTCGGCCGGAGGCGGACAGAATCCGGCGCGCCAGGCCGCCCTCAAGGCCGGCCTCCCCCATGCGGTGCCGGCACTCACGTTGAACAAGGTCTGCGGCTCGGGCCTGAAGGCGGTCCATCTTGCGGCTCAGGCGATCCGCGCCCGGGACGCCGATCTCGTTCTGGCCGGCGGCCAGGAGAACATGTCGCTTGCCCCCTATCTGCTGCCCAGGGCCCGCACGGGACTTCGGCTCGGCCATGCACAGATCGAGGACAGCCTGATCCGGGACGGTCTCTGGGACGCCTTCAACGATTGTCACATGGGCATCACGGCCGAGAACCTCGCGGAGCGCTATTCGATCACGCGTGAGGATCAGGATGCGTTTGCCGCCGCCTCGCAGAACAAGGCCGTCACCGCGAGCGCTTCCGGCCGTTTCCGCGACGAGATCACACCGATCACCATTCCACAGCGCAGGGGTGACCCGGTCGTTTTCGACACCGACGAGCAACCGCGCGCGGACACGACGGCAGAAGGACTCGCCAAGCTCAAGCCGCCCTTTAGGAAGGACGGCACGGTGACCGCTGGCAATGCCTCGACGATCAACGACGGCGCCGCCCTGCTCGTACTCGCCAGCGCGGCCAAGGCGAAGACCCTCGGGCTGCCCGTGCTGGGTTGGATCAGAGGATATTCCAGCGCCGGCGTAGATCCCGCCATCATGGGCATTGGCCCGGTCAGCGCCACGCAGCGCACGCTCAAGCGGGCCGGCTGGACCATCGGCGATCTCGATCTCATCGAGGCCAACGAGGCTTTCGCGGCACAGGCGCTGGCTGTGAACAAGGAGCTCGGCTGGGATACTTCGAAGGTCAACGTCAACGGCGGCGCGATCGCGCTCGGGCATCCCATCGGCGCCTCGGGGGCGCGCATCCTTGTGACGCTCATTCATGAGATGCAACGACGTGGCGCGCGGAAAGGTCTGGCGACGCTGTGCATCGGTGGTGGACAGGGCGTGGCTCTGGCGCTGGAGGCGAACTGAACCGTCAGGTTGAGGCGCGAGCCTTCGTCCTGTCCTTGTCAAATGGCGATGCATCGGAGGAAACCCATGTCCGAGCCAACAACCTCAAAAACGCAATGGTCGGATTTGCATGGCGATCCTTTGGCGCTGCTGCAAGCGGCCTATGCCTATGGGATCGATGCATGGCAGCGCTCGATCCTGTATGCGGATATTGAGAGACAGGTGGGCGACCAGTATCGCGACAAGCTGCGGGACGGCAGTCCCGGCGTCCTCAACTTCCCCTTCGAATCCGTCATGTCGGGGGCGGACCTGCCGCGACCGACCAACTATGCGCTCGTGCGGATCGTACCGTCCGGCGGCCAGAAGGCCGACGAGACGCGGCGCCCGTTCATCGTAATCGACCCGCGCGCCGGGCATGGGCCCGGCATCGGCGGCTTTAAGCCCGACAGCGAGATCGGCGCCGCGATCAAGGCTGGTCACCCGTGCTACTTCGTGGGCTTCCTGCCCGATCCCGTTCCCGGCCAGACCATCGAGGATGTCATGCGCACCTTCTCGGCCTTCGTCGAGCGAGTCGGCGGGTTGCATCCCGGAAGCAAGGGCAAGCCGGCGGTGATCGGTAATTGTCAGGCCGGCTGGCAATTGCTGATGGCGGCGGCGGTCTGGCCAGACCTGTTCGGGCCGCTGATCGTAGCCGGCACGCCGCTGTCCTACTGGGCGGGCAACAATCCGATGCGCTATGCCGGCGGCCTGCTCGGTGGGAGCTGGCTGACCGCGCTGACCGGCGACATAGGCGCCGGCCGATTCGACGGCGCATGGCTCGTGCAGAACTTCGAGAACCTCGATCCCGCCAACACGCTCTGGTCGAAGCAGTACAACGTCTACGCAAGCGCCGACACCGAGGCCGAGCGCTATATCGGTTTCGAGAAATACTGGGGCGGCTACGTCTTCCTCAACGACGTCGAGATGCAGTACATCGTCGACAACCTGTTCATCGGCAACAAGCTCTCGACCGCGCAACTCATGACCTCCGACGGCTTGCGCATCGACCTGCGCAACATCCGCTCGCCGATCGTCGTCTTCTGCTCATACGGCGACAACATCACCCCGCCTGCGCAGGCCCTGGGCTGGATCACCGACCTTTATCGCGATGACGACGAGGTGCTCAGCCACGACCAGACCATCCTCTACACCACGCATGACAGCATCGGCCATCTCGGCATCTTCGTCTCCAGCAGCGTCGGCAAGAAGGAGCACCGCAAGTTCGCGAGCATGATCGACCAGATCGACCTCTTCCCCGCGGGCATCTATCGGGCGACGGTCGACGCCACGCCCCAGGACGTCCGCGACTTCGCCGACTCCCACCTGATGTCGGTCAGGCGCAGCAGCATCGGGGAAGTTCGCGACATTGTCCGTCCGGATCCGGAATCGGACTGCCGCTTCGCCGCGGCCGCCCGGGTCTCCGACATCAACCTGGCTCTCTACCGCAACACGCTGCAGCCCTGGATACGGGCCTTCTCGACGTCCTACTCCGCCCGATGGCTGCAGGCGCTTCATCCGCTGCGGGCATCGTTCGAACTATGGTCGAGCGACCATCCGCTGGCGAGCACCGTGAGCGAGCTCGCCAGCGAGGTTCGCCAGAACCGTCAGCCGGTGCCTTCCGACAATCCGTTCCTCGTCATGCAGCAGGACCTGTCGCGTGCAGTCGAGCATTTCTTGGATCGATATCGCGACCACCGGGACCAGATCTACGCGATGTGGTTCGATGTCCTGTACGGCTCGCCGGGACTGAAGGCTCTCGCCGGACAGACGATGGACGACGCGCGTCCGGCCCGGCCCCATCCAGGTGATACCCCCGAGCACCGCGAGATGGTCCGGCAGATGGTCGCCCGCTTGGACGACCAGTTGCACAAGGGCGGGCTGCTGGAGGCCTCCCTTCGCGCCCTGTTCCATGTCCTCCATCACCAGGGCAGCATCGACGAACGTCTCTACCACCACGCTGCCCGGTTCTGGAACGACGGTGCTCATTCCGGTTTCGATCCCGGCTTCTTCCGGCGGCTCGTGCGCGAACAGGCCCTGCTGCTTGCCTATAAGGGCGATGCGACCATCGAAGCGCTCCCTGCGCTGCTCGAAGGGTCGGACGCCGACGAGATCGACAGGGTCGCAATGATCATCTCGGAACTGGCGCACGCTGGCGGCGACACGCTCCCGGATGCGGGCAATGCGGCCCTTGCGCAGGTGACGGAGATGTTCGGGCGCGCAGCGGAGAAAGCCCGGCAGGCAAAAGCGGTTGAGGCCGAAACGCCGCCAGTGACGGGTTCGGAACCTGCCGCGCCGTCCCCCCAGGCGACGCAAGCGCCGGCCGCCGGCACATCTGAAGCGAAATCTCCTCCGAGGCGTGGACGCCCCCAGAGGACGTGACCCGAGCTTCGGGCGGCCTCAACTAACTAGGAACCGAAATGTTTGCCGGGCCCGCCGATGGTCGCGGCGGGTGGAAGTGACTGAGATGGAATCAAGAAAAGAAGAAAAATCGAGCAAGGAACTGGACGAAGAGGCGCACGCAGCGTGGTCGCGTGCATGGTCTTCGATTTCACCGGAATCGCCCTTGCTCGCGTGGATGGACTGGGCAAGCCATCTCGCGACAAGTCCGGGTAAGCGCGCCGAACTCTCGCGATTGGCGCTTGATCAACTGGAGCGAATCCAGACCATCATCAAGGCAGGACTTTCCCAGAGTGACGATGGTCAGAGTGCTGGCGCCTTGCCACCTTTGTCGGACCGGCGGTTCGCCGACCCCTCATGGGGCCAATGGCCGTTCAACCTGTTCGGACAGTCCTTCGAAATGCAACGTCGCTGGTGGGGAGAGGCCACGCGCGATGTCTGGGGCGTTGACCCGCATCATCAGCGTCTCGTCGCCTTCGGTGTGGAGCAGTGGATGGAGATGCTTTCGCCCAGTAATCTCGCGATGCTTAATCCAGTCGTCATCAGGAAAAGCCTCGATGAAAACGGAGCCAATCTGGCGCGTGGCCTCTCCAACCTGTTCGACGACATCGCGCGCCGAATGGCCAATCAGCCCCCGGCCGGGACGGAGAATTTTGTCGTAGGAAAGGACGTCGCCGCCACGCCGGGCAAGGTCGTGTTCAGGAACCGGCTGATCGAGCTCATCCAGTACGAGCCCACCACGGAAGTGGTCCATCCGGAACCGATCCTGATCGTTCCTGCATGGATCATGAAATACTACATTCTTGATCTGTCGCCCCACAATTCCCTGATCCGCTACCTTGTCGATCAGGGTTTCACCGTCTTCTGCATCTCCTGGAAAAACCCGGATCCCGGCGACCGCGACATGGGCATGGCCGAGTATCTCGACCTTGGTTTCCACGCTGCGCTCTCCACAGTCAACACGATTGCGGCCGGCGCCAGAGTGCATGCGGCTGGCTATTGCCTCGGCGGTACGCTGCTTTCCATCGCTGCGGCCGCCATGGCCCGCGACCTCGACGACAGGCTGGCATCCGTGAGCCTGCTCGCAGCCCAGACGGATTTCAGCGAGCCAGGCGAGCTCGGTCTGCTCATCGACGAAAGCCAGATCGCGCTCCTCGAAGCGCAGATGGCCGAAGTCGGCTACCTGCATGCCGAGCAGATGACGGCGGCCTTCCAGTTGCTACGCTCGTACGACCTGTTTTGGTCGCGCATCATCAATGAGTATCTCTTGGGTGACCGCAGACCGATGAACGATCTGATGGCCTGGAATGCCGACGGCACACGTCTGCCCGCGAAGATGCATTCACAATATCTTCGTCGTCTCTACCTGCAGAACGACCTGGCATCCGGCCGATATCAGGTGGGGGGCAAGCCTATTTCGCTTGGGGATATCAACCTCCCGATATTCTGCGTCGGCACAACCACCGATCACGTTGCGCCATGGCGCTCTGTCTACAAACTGCATCTTCTCACAGCGACGGAGGTCACCTTCGCTCTGACGAATGGAGGTCACAATGCAGGAATCGTCAGTGAGCCGGGCCGCCCGCGGCGCCAGTATCAGGTCAGTAGGCGAGCGCGCGGCGATACCTATGTCTCTCCCGACGATTGGGTGGAGAATACGCCCGTCAAGCCAGGATCTTGGTGGCCGGAATGGGCGGATTGGATGGCCGAGAGGTCTCAAGCGCGCGACGCATCCGCGCGACACTTGAACGCCAGCACGGTCATTACGCCGCTTGCAGACGCGCCAGGCGACTACATCAAAATGTCATAAGAAACGATTGCTTGGAATAGTATTAAAAAATCTATCGCCGCTCCACTCACCTATAAATAGGATACATGGTCAATAAAGCTAGAAAAATCTATGAATCTTGGATTGAAATCCGTCATTTGCGTTACTTTGTTGCATCAGCGGAGCAAGGGAGTTTTCGAAAGGCGGGTAAATCGTTAGAAATACAGGAATCAACCATCAGCAGGTGCGTCCGTGATCTGGAAGATCATATAGGGACGTCACTATTCCACCGTCATAATTTTGGCATTACTCTCACGTTTGCGGGAGAACGATTTCTGCCTCAAGCACGCAGAGTGCTTAGGTTCATTCGGCAGAGCGTCGAAGATTTGGGTAATATCGGGCGTGCGGAGAATGGGCGGCTGAGGATAGGAATATTCTCGTCGATCGCATCGGGATTCCTGGCCGAACTGGTCAGTGCCTACGACAAAAGCCACGCCAAAGTTAAAATAGAGTTCGTCGAAGGCCACCCCGAGCAACACGTAACCGCTATCCGCAAGTTCGAGATGGACGTCGCTTTTCTTACCGGCACTCAGGATTGGCCTGAGTGCGAGACCACTCATTTCTGGTCGGAGCGTGTTTTTGCAGTGTTGCCGGTCGGCCATAACCTTTCAGGACGAGAGAGTTTAGAATGGCCTGATTTGGTATTCGAATCGTTTGTAGTAAGCGATGCGGCCCCTGGCCCAGAGATACGGGATTATCTGGTACGGCGGTTGGCAACTCTTGGCTATCATCCAGATATTCAAGCGCAATATGTAGGTCGAGACAATCTCCTGTCTCTTGTGGCGATCGGGCAGGGTTTGACGATCGTCAGCGAAGCGATGGTTGCTGCTCAGATGCCCGGTATCACCTACCGTCCAATCCTCAACGACATCCTTCCGTTCAGCGCGGTGTGGTCCAGGAGGAATGATAATCCAGCTCTACGACGCCTCCTCAGCATGGCCAGGAAAATGTCACGATCGTTTGTCGCGTGCTTATCGATCGTTGGATACCTTCCGATCTAAGTAGTATGACGCCGGAGCTTTACGAAGGCGCGATCCGTCGCGATGAAGCGTTCCAGCATAGGAACGATTAGCTTTGCTGGATCGGAGACGGATTGGCCAGTTACACGAGAGAGGATCTCGGCATAAGCAGTGAGGTCGCGGTGAAGCTGGGCGGGAAGCTCTATGGCCACCTTCACCGGCTTGTCGTCGGCCAGGGGACCGAGTTTGAGCTTTGTCATGTTCAACTCCTGTAGGGTTCGAGCACAAGGTCGCGGGTAACGATAACCCGGACCGGGAAGCCGGGCCGGATGGTCAGTGTCGGTGCGACCTGAAGCTGACGCTGGACGATCTGCTGTCCGGCCTGATTGATGGTGTCCTGCGCCCCGTCTCGGATGGCTCGGATGAGGCGGTCCTCGTCGTCGGTCGCCAATTCGGTTCCGATGCCGAGTAGCGTGGACAGCCCGGCCGCCTTCATCAGATCCCACCAGTGATAATCGACGCCATCCTCAAGCCCGGCATAGCCCTGCGTGTCGGCGCCGGGCTGGCGTTCGAGGACCATAGATCGGCCGTTCGGGAAGATCAGGCGGTTCCAGACCAGCAGGACCCGCCTTTGGCCAAACTGGACATTGTTGTCGTACTGACCGATGATCCTCGTCCCCTGCGGAACGAGAAGGCTGCGACCGGTCGGACTGTCGTAGATATTTTCCGTCACCTGGGCTGTGATTTGGCCTGGAAGATCGGAGCGTATCCCGGTGATAAGTGCTACCGGGATAACCGCACCGGCCTGGAGCACGAAGGGCGAAGCTGGTGCCATGACGCGATCCAACGAGGTTGTGCGGCGATCGACCGGCCCATTGAGGAAAGCGCTCTGTCGATCCTGCGCGGTTTGCTGGCCGGCTTGACCCGCGAGCCCGGCGAGATCGACACCGGCAAGGCCGGGTGTGGTTGAACCTCCCGGCGCTGCCGGGGTCGTGCCCGGCTGGGTCTGGAAGAAGACGCGCGACGTGCGCGCGGCCTCTTCCTCCGCGATGCGGCGTTGTTCGGCTTGGTCGACCGCCGGCGTCGTGATCGTCGGAGGAACGACGGGCTGGCCTCGGTTCTGCGCGTCCAGAATGGGTCGTCCGAGATCGCCTGGTAAGGGCGGGCCAAGAACAGGGCCGGTGTAGTCTCGCGGCAATCCGGCAAGACCATCCGCGGTCTGGCGGTTGGCTGTCGAGTAAAGCTCCTCTCCGTCGCGGCCGGCGTTCCGGGTCTGGAGTGCGTAAATCAGGGCGCCGCCTATGCCGACCAGAGCGACGGCCGTGACGCTCGCAAGCACCTTGCGCGACAGCCGGGTTACGCGCGGCGGCTCCGCCCGCAGGCGCATTGGAGCGCTCGTATTGCTGTTTGCCTCGCTCATGACGCGGGCCTCCCGTCGGTACGGACAATCCTCACCGTTTGCTGCTTATCACCGCTTCCGAGGCGCAATTCAGCCGCGCCGAACAGACGATCGACGATCAGGATGTGTCGGTGGACGCGGGTGTTGACGATCTGGGCCTCGCCCTCCGGCCCGATCACGAAGATCGGTGGCATCTCGCCTTGGACGATGCCACGCGGAAAGTCGATGTAAACGCGCCGACCGTCGTCATAGACGGAGACGGGCTTCCAGGGCGGGTTGCCGCCGCTCAGGCCGTAGCGGTAGTTGCGGGAAGCGACGGCTGGAATGACCGGCGTTGCCGGAACGGTCTGCCCCTGTCCGCCTCGTGGCTGCGGGTATGCCCACGCCACCGAAGGCATGTAGGGCTTGGCGCCTGAGCGCAGCTCGATCATGTAGACGCGGCGATCGGTCGTTACGACAAGGTTCGTCGATATGTCGACGCGGCTCGGTTTCACGAGGATGTGGACGCGTCGGGTCGGGCCGCTGCCGCTCTCGGTGTCGCCGATGATCCAGCGCGCGGTATCACCGGCCGCGATCGGGCCAGCGTCGGTCAGACTCTCGCCAGGCTCCAGCGCGATGTTGGTGATCTGTCCAGGCGCGGCATAGACCTGATAGAGGGCGCCTTCGGACCATGGGTAGACCTGGATGGCGTTGAAGTAGCCCTCCCGGCGCGGCTGCACCCGCGCTGCGGCGTTGGCGTTCTCGACGCGGGCCGTCGGCGTGGTGGCGGCCGTGCCGCCTTTTGCCGGTGTCCAGCCCGGAGGGGTATGGATCGGGCGCGGTCGATCGTCGGTGACAGCCACGGGCACGGCCGGCAACGCGGGCACGTCGCGGTCGTAAGTGATTTCGGGCGGCTTCTGTGGCGTCGCGCAGCCGGCCAACATAGTGGCGGAAAGAAGCAGAACCGGAAGCACGGATTTACGAAAAGACGGAATGGCGCATTTGCGGAAAGCCGATTTCATTGGCTCATCTCCCGCGACCAGTTGATGGCGTTGACGTAGATTCCCAGCGGATTGACCTTGATCCGCTCGGCGTCGCGCGGTGGCTGGATCACGATGGTCAGGATCGCTGTCCATCGCTGGGTCGTGGAGAGCTGGCCGTTCTCGAAATGCCTCTCTGTCCAGGCGACACGGAAGCTGTCGGGCGATGCGCGTATGACGCTGGAGACCTCGACGGCGATCTGCTGCTTGCCTACCTTTGTGAATGGGTCGTTGGCGCGGGCGTAGTCATTGAGTGCCGCAGCGCCGCGATCCGTCGTCCATTCGTATGCTCGAAGCCAGTTCTGCCGGACGATGATCGGGTCGGCCGGAATGCTCCGCGTCTGTTCGATGAAACGCGCGAGGTGCCAGGCGACTTGCGGATCGGTCGGGCGGAAATCGGCTGTGGCGGGCGCGACCGCCTGCGCCTGGCCGAGATTGTCCACCTGAACAACCCATGGCACGACGGTTCCTCGCGCCGATTGGTAGACCAGGGCGGCGGCAAAGCCGGCCGACAGGATGAGCGAGCCGAACGCCATGGTGCGCCAGTTCTTCGCCTGCACGCGGGCCGAGCCGATACGCTCGTCCCAGACTTGGCTCGCCCTCTGGTACGGTGTTTCTGGTTGGGGTGTCTTGCCGTAATGAACGGCGGGCCTTTTGAAGAGATTCATGAACGGTCACTTTCAGAGAGATTGACGGATGCTCCGGATCCGTGGCTGTCGCCGGAACGGACGGCATGCGCGGCGGCGCTGACGCCGTGAGAGACATGGCGGCCGCGCTTCATGCGCTGGGCCCATGCGGGGGGCTGTTCGGTCGTCGTCGCGGGCGCGACGGAAGAAGGCTCTGCCTCGCCGCCGGCCGACCCCATCGTGGACGTGCCGCCGGTGGCACTGAGCCCGGCGCGGGCGCCGTCGGAAAAACTGGATTTCATGCTCTCGGACGCGCGCGAGGCGGCGCGACGCAAGGGTGATGTGGCGCCTGAACCGGCCGCGCGTGCGACGCCGGACGCCACGCCCGATGCACCGGACTGCCCCATGGAACCGAGCGTATAGGCCGACGATGCCGCCCCGGCGGCCGCTGCTCCGCCACGGGCTACCGCGGCCCCACCGGAAAGGAGGGCTGCTCCTCCCTTCGCGGCAAGCATCGCACCGCCGCCAACGGCGAGCGCGGCGCCGCCCACGGCGAGACCCGTGCCGACTGCGGCGCCTGCGCCAAGCTGCGGACCGCCACTGACGAGGCCGGACGCGATGCCGGGTCCAAAGATACCGAGGCCAACGAGCGAGAGCGCGGCGAGCACGACCGCCATGGCGTCGTCGATGCTCGGTGTCTGCCCACCGAACCCCTGCGTGAACTGGCTAAAGAGCGTCGAGCCGATGCCGACGATGACGGCGAGGACGAGGACCTTGATGCCGCTGGAGATCACGTTGCCGAGCACGCGCTCGGCCATGAAGGCGGTCTTTCCGAACAGGCCGAACGGGATCAGAACAAAGCCGGCCAACGTGGATAATTTGAACTCGATCAACGTCACGAAGAGCTGCACGGACAGGATGAAGAAGGCGAGAATGACGAGCGCCCAGGCGAAAAGCAGGCAGGCGATCTGGATAAAATTCTCGAAGAACGCGATCCAGCCCATCAGATCGGAGATGGATTCGAGCAGCGGCCGTGCCGCGTCGAGGCCGGTCTGCGCCACCTTGCCGGGGCGGAGGAGATCCTGCGCGGTAAAGCCCGTGCCGGAGGCTTTGAGGCCAAGACCTGAAAAGCTGTCGAAGACGATCTTCGCGAGGTTGTTCCAGTTGGAGATCAGATAGGCGAACACACCGACGAACAGCGTCTTCTTGACGAGACGTGCGATGATGTCGTCATCGGCGCCCCAGCTCCAGAACAGCGCCGCGAGAGTGACATCGATGACGATCAGCGTGGTCGCGATGAAGGCCACCTCGCCGCTGAGCATGCCGAAGCCGCTGTCGATGTATTGGGTGAATGTTCCAAGAAAGCTGTCGATTACCCCTGAGCCGCCCATGGATCACCGCCTGTCGTCTGACGACGGCGATACAGGCGCAGCCGGACGGCCGAGGAAGCGATCACGTGTCTCGGCCCAGACGCGCAGGCATTCGCTGTCGCTCGCGGCCGTTGCCCCAAGCTGCTGGCACCGGCGCTGGCCCTCGCGCAGCGGATCGCGCGCGGGCTCGACGATAGGCGCCGACGGTCCCGCCGGCTCCTCATCCTTGCGGGTCATCTCGACGACCGCCGCCGTGATGGCGATGGCGACGAAGACCACAGCGGCCAGCCGGGCCAGCATCTTGCTGTCCATGACGGTGCTCCTTTCCGGCCTCAATTGCCGTTGAACATCCGCGCGCTGCCGGCCTGATAGCCGGAACCGGGCGTCAGGAAGCGGCGGCGCTGCTCACGCCCCTGCTCGGCTGCTGCGGAGCGCTCGGCCTCCGTCAGCGCGCCCGAACGGCCGTTGGCTGCGAGCAGCGCGACGAGATCGGAGAGCTGCTGCGACTGGAGGGCGAGGAGCTGGTTGCCGGCCTGAGTCGCCTGAAGCGCGCCGGTCGCGCCCTGGCTCTGGTTCACCAGTTCGCTCATCTGCGTGCGGTTGGTGTCGATGTTACCGACGACGCCTGCCTGGACGCGCATCGCGTCCTGCAGGCTTCCGACGGTGTTCTGCCAGCGGCTGCGCGCGGCGCTGACGAGCTGCTGATCGCTCGCCGACATCGAGACGGTGCCGTATTGCTGCTGGAACATCTGGTCGATGTTCTGCACGTCGAAGGCGATGTTCTGCGCCTGCTTCAGGAGCTGCTGGGTCTTCTGAACATTCTGCTGAAGCGTCTGGAGCGAGGAGAACGGCAGATTCGCGAGATTGCGCGCCTGGTTGATGAGCATGGTCGCTTCATTCTGAAGCGAGGTGATCTGATGGTTGATCTGCTCAAGCGTACGCGCGGCAGTCAGGACATTCTGCGCGTAGTTGGTGGGGTCGTAGACGATCCTCCAGGCATAGACCGGCGACATCGCAAACGGCGACATCGCGAGCGGCATAGCCGCCAGCATGGACGCTGCGAGGACCGCGGAGGATTTGCGAAGACGACGGACGATCATGGCTAAAGCTCCTTTTCGGGCTGGGGGGTGAGCGTTTGAAAACCGGGAAGAAGATCGATGGCCCAGCCGACGTCGCGGGCATCGAGCCATGCGGGGAGAAAGCCGTCGCGGCCGTGTTCGGCGACGAGGTTGGCGATCAGCGTCTGGTCGGATTTCGAGGACGCGGCGCAGAGCGCGAGGCCGAGTTCGGAAAGGCCGAGCTCGAACAGGCGATTTCCGCGGCGCGACTGGCAGTAGTAGTCCCGCTTGGGGGTCGCCCGCGCGAGGATCTCGATCTGGCGGTCGTTGAGGCCGAACCGCCTGTAGATCGCCGTGATCTGCGGTTCGATGGCTCGTTCGTTCGGCAGCAGCAGCCGAGTCGGGCAGCTCTCGATGATCGCCGGCGCGATGTCTGAATTGTCGATATCGGACAGCGACTGCGTAGCGAAGATGACCGAGGCGTTCTTCTTTCTGAGCGTCTTCAGCCATTCGCGGAGCTGGCCGGCGAAGCCCTCGTCATCGAGGGCAAGCCATCCCTCGTCGATGATGAGCAAGGTCGGGCGGCCGTCCAGCCGGTCGCCGATGCGATGGAACAGGTAGGCGAGCACGGCGGGCGCGGCGCCCGTACCCACAAGGCCCTCGATCTCGAACGCCTGCACGTCGGCCGAGCCAAGATGTTCGGTCTCCGCGTCGAGCGGCCGACCATAGGGGCCGCCGACGCAATAGGGACGAAGCGCCTGCTTGAGATCGTTCGACTGGAGCAGAACGTTGAGGCCCGTGATCGTCCGTTCCTCGATCGGCGCGGATGCGAGCGAGGTCAACGCGGTCCAGATGTGCTCCTTCGCCTCGGGCGTAATCGTGATGCCCTCACGGGACAGGATCGCGACGATCCAGTCGGCGGCCCAGGCGCGCTCATAGGTGTCATGAATGCGGGCGAGCGGCTGGAGGGAGACCGAGACATCGGAGCCTTCGGTAAGGCCGCCACCAAGATCATGCCAGTCGCCGCCCATGGCTAGCGCGGCCGCCCGGATCGACCCGCCGAAATCGAACGCGAAGACCTGGCTGCGTGGGTAGCGGCGGAACTGCAAAGCCATGAGGGCGAGCAGCACGGACTTGCCCGCGCCGGTCGGGCCGACCACCAGGGTATGGCCGACGTCGCCGACATGCAGAGACAACCGGAACGGGGTCGAGCCTTCGGTCTTGCCGTAAAGCAAGGGGGGCGCATTGAAGTGCTCGTCCCGTTCCGGCCCCGCCCACACGGCGCTCAGGGGGATCATGTGGGCGAGATTGAGTGTCGAGATCGGCGGCTGGCGGACATTGGCGTAGGCATGGCCCGGCAAGCTGCCGAGCCATGCGTCAACGGCGTTCACGGTCTCGATCATGGCCGTGAAGTCGCGACCCTGAATGACCTTCTCGACCAGCCGCAGTTTCTCGTCGGCAAGGCGCGCGTCGGCGTCCCAGACGGTGATGGTCGCCGTGACGTAGGCCAGCCCGGCCACGTCGGCGCCGAGCTCCTGTAGCGCGAGATCGGCGTCCGCCGCCTTGTTCGCCGCGTCAGTGTCCACGAGCACGGACCGCTCGTTGGTCATCACTTCCTTCAGGATCGCCGCAATGCTCTTGCGCTTGGCGAACCACTGCCGGCGGATCTTGGTCAGGAGTTTCGTCGCGTCGGTCTTGTCGAGCAGGATCGCGCGCGTCGACCAGCGATATGGAAAGGCCAGCCGGTTGAGGTCGTCGAGCAACCCGGGCGTCGTTGCCGTCGGGAACCCGATGATAGTTAGAATGCGCAGGTTCTGGTCGCCAAGGCGCGGTTCCAGCCCGCCGGTCAGCGGCTGGTCGGCCAGAAGCGCATCGAGGTAGACCGGGGTTTCGGGGACGCGGACGCGGTGACGCTTCGTCGAAATCGTCGAATGCAGGTAGGTCAGCGTCTCGCCATCATCGAGCCAGCGGCAGGACGGCATGAAGCCGTCGAGAAGCGCCAGCACGCGGTCGGTGCGATCGGTGAAGGCCCGCAGGATCTCGTGCGGATCGATGCCCGAACGTTCGCGGCCTTCGTACAGCCAGGACTCGGTGCGTGCGGCTTCCTCCGCTGGCGGAAGGAACAAGAAGGTCAGGAAGTAGCTGGAGACGAAATGGGCGCCCGCTTCCTCGAACCCCGCCTTGCGCTCGGCATCGACCAGGCCGGAAGCCGGATCGGGGAAACTGCTGTCCGGATAGGTGTCGGCTTCGTGACGCTGCGCTTCGACGAAGATGCTCCAGCCCAAGCCAAGCCTACGGAAGGCGTTGTTGATACGGCTGGCGACGGCGACCAGCTCGGCCGCGACGGCGGAATCAAGATCGGGACCGCGGAACTTCGCGGTGCGCTGGAACGATCCGTCCTTGTTGAGCACGACGCCTGTAGCAACGAGCGCGACCCAGGGCAGATAGTCCGCAAGACGCGATGCTGAGCCGCGATATTCGGCAAGGTTCATCATCGGCAGCGCCTCCCTCAGACCGCGAGGAAAGCCGGGATGCGCAGGTGCCTGCGGCCGACCTCGACAAAGAGCGGGTCACGGCGGGCGGCCCAGACGGCGATGAAATGGCCGATTGCCCAGATTGCGATCCCGACCAGCCAGAGCCGCAGGCCCAAGCCGACCGCTCCGGCCAGCGTGCCGTTCATGATGGCGATCGATCGCGGGGCGCCGCCGAGCAGGATGTGCTCGGTCAGAGCGCGGTGGACCGGCACCGTGTAACCCGGCACCTCGTCCAATTGTTCGAACGCGACCGCCATCAGACGAGCGCTCCGCCGCCAAAGGAGAAGAACGACAGGAAGAAGCTCGACGCGGCGAATGCGATCGAGAGGCCGAAGACGATCTGGATCAGCCTACGGAAGCCGCCACTCGTATCGCCAAAGGCGAGCGCAAGGCCCGTCGCGATGATGATGATCACCGCGACGATCTTGGCGACCGGCCCTTCGATCGACTGGAGGATCTGCTGAAGGGGTTGCTCCCAGGGCATCGATGAGCCGGAGGCATAGGCTGGCGACGTGGCGGCCAGCATCATGATGGTGAGGAGCGCAGTCGATGCGGAGAGACGCTTGTAGGCACCGCGCATGAGCGAGCCGACCGGCGGCTCCCGATGGGCGGGGATCGTGGACAGGACGGGCGGGTTGGTGACATCCGGAATGGCGGGCGAATTCATTCAGCTTCTCCGTTCGGGGTGGTTGCGGGGGTGATGCGGTAATCGCCGTCCGGGCCGAGCCCTTCGACGCGGGCGAGCTCGGCCAGCCGGCGGGCGGAACCACGACCGGAGAGGACGGCGACGAGATCGATCGTCTCGGCGATCAGCGCGCGCGGGACGGTGACGACGGCCTCCTGGATGAGTTGCTCGAGGCGGCGCAGCGCGCCGATGCCGGAACCGGCATGGATCGTGCCGATGCCGCCGGGGTGGCCGGTGCCCCACGCCTTGAGAAGGTCGAGGGCTTCGGAGCCCCGTACCTCGCCGATCGGAATACGATCGGGTCGCAGGCGCAGCGAGGAGCGGACGAGATCCGAGAGCGTCGCCACGCCGTCCTTCGTCCGCATCGAGACGAGGTTCGGCGCGGCGCATTGCAGCTCGCGCGTGTCCTCGATGATAACGACGCGATCGGCGCCCTTCGCCACTTCGGCGAGCAGTGCGTTCGTGAGTGTGGTCTTGCCCGTCGATGTGCCGCCCGCGACGAGAATGTTGGCGCGGGATGCGACAGCCATTCGCAGCGCGATGGCCTGATCGGCGGTCATGATGCCCGCCGCCACGTAGTCGTCGAGCGTGAACACGGCGACGGCGGGCTTACGGATGGCGAAAGCTGGAGACGCGACGACGGGAGGGAGCAAGCCTTCAAACCGTTCGCCGGTTTCGGGCAGTTCGGCCGATACACGCGGGGAGCGCGCATGCACTTCGGCGCCGACATGGTGCGCGACCAGGCGCACGATGCGTTCGCCATCAGCGGGCGTCATTGTCTCGCCGGTATCGGCCAGCCCTTCGGAAAGCCGATCCACCCAGATGCGGCCATCGGGGTTCAGCATGACCTCGACCACGGCCGGTTCCTCCAGAAACCGGGCGATGGCGGGTCCGAGCGCGGTGCGCAGCATGCGAGCGCCGCGCTGGATCGCTTCCTGTCTCTGGTGAGTGGATGCCATATCGTCCCCATTTCTCGTGGGGACGCGACAGATGACCCCCGGATCGGGGATGATTAAAAGGGCCCGGAATTAGGCTGATTCAACAAGTTTCGGTCGTAGTAGTAGTGTGGCGTGCAAATACAGGAGAACGGCGGCGCGGCCCTATTCTTGAACTTGTCGATCCCGCCCCCAGATGCCGCGCGCGAGGAGGTCAGGTGTCCGATTCGGGCTTATCCTCCGAAATCTCCTGCCGCAGCTTCGGCCCCTGCGCCAAGCGTCGACCCAGCGCCGTAATGAACGCTTCGTAACGCTCGCTGGATTTCGCTCGCGCCGCCTGCGCCGCCGGCTCCGGGAGGGCGGGCGTCGTGGTGATCCAGAAGCGGATGAACACCGCCAGGGTCTCCACCGCGATGCCGACATCGCGTTCGAGGCGTGTCATTCGACGATCGAGCTGGTCGAGGCGTTTTGAAAAGATGGCTTCGCGCCGTTCGGCGTCGTCCGGCGAGAGGAAGGACGCGATGGCTGCCTCGGCGATCATGGACTGTGATTGCTCGCGGCGTGCGGCGAAATCTGCCAGCGTCTTTTCGACCTCGGGGTCGAGATAGATCGTTGTCTTTCTCTTTTTTCGGCGAACGGTCATGGTGGCTACAGCTCCATGCCGTCGTTGGGATCAAGAGAGACCTGCCGTGCGATGCCCTGCATCTGCCGGATCATGCGACGGTTCCCCACGGCCTCCTCTTCGGCGTCATCCGGGAGGTCGATCTCGAATTCGTTTTCGATGGGCGCCTTTTTCTCAACCGGCTTTACGCGGCTCAGCTCGGGTTGCAGCCGACGTTCGGAACTGGTGGTGTCCTCATCGTCCGAGGAGGCCGCGGTCGTCGCGATCTCTTCCGGGCGCGGTGGTATCGGCAGGCTGCTCCAGTCGTCCGGGCCGGTGCTGTCAGGTCGTTTCGGCTCCGGCGGCGCCAGCACCCGCTCCTTGAAGCGGGCATCCTCGTAATAGCGCGCCTTCTTCGCCCGGATCGGCGGGATGCCGGCGACCATGACGATCTCGTCGGTCGGCGGAAGCTGCATGATCTCGCCTGGCGTCAGCAACTGACGGGCGGTCTCCGAGCGCGACACCATCAGATGGCCTAACCACGGCGACAGGCGGTGGCCGGCGTAGTTCTTCATGGCCTTCATTTCGGTGGCTGTGCCCAGCGCGTCCGAGACGCGCTTGGCGGTGCGTTCGTCGTTCGTGGCGAAGCTGACCCGGACATGGCAATTGTCGAGGATCGAGTTGTTCGGGCCATAGGCCTTTTCGATCTGGTTGAGGCTCTGCGCGATCAGGAACGCTTTGAGTCCGTAGCCCGCCATGAAGGCCAGCGCGCTTTCGAAGAAGTCGAGCCTGCCGAGGGCTGGAAACTCGTCGAGCATCAGCAAGAGACGATGCCGCCCGACCTTGGCCTGCAGGTCCTCGGTTAGGCGCCGCCCGATCTGGTTGAGCAACAACCGGATCAACGGCTTGGTGCGATTGATGTCGGAGGGCGGCACGACGAGGTAGAGCGTCGTGGGATGCTCGCCGCCCACGATGTCGCTGATCCGCCAGTCGCAGCGGCGCGTCACCGCAGCGACCACCGGGTCACGATAGAGGCCGAGGAAGGACATCGCCGTCGAGAGCACGCCCGAACGCTCGTTGTCGGATTTGTTCAGTAGCTCGCGCGCCGCGCTGGCGACGACGGGGTGCGGACCGGCTTCGCCGAGATGCGCAGTCTTCATCATCGACCTCAGCGTCGACTCGACAGGCCGCTTTGGGTCGGAAAGGAAGTTGGCGACGCCCGCGAGGGTCTTTTCCGGCTCGGCATATAGGACGTGAAGGATCGCGCCGACCAGAAGCGAATGGCTGGTTTTTTCCCAGTGGTTCCGTTTGTCCAGGCTACCCTCGGGATCGACCAGGATGTCGGCGATGTTCTGGACATCGCGAACCTCCCATTCACCGCGCCTGACCTCGAGCAGCGGGTTATATGCCGATGATTCCGGATTGGTCGGATCGAAGAGCAGCACCCTGCCGTGCCGGGATCGGAACCCGGCCGTGAGCGTCCAGTTCTCCCCCTTGATGTCGTGAACGATGGCCGAGCCGGGCCAGGTGAGAAGCGAGGGCACGACGAGGCCGACGCCCTTGCCCGAACGGGTCGGCGCAAAGCACAGCACATGCTCGGCGCCATCGTGCCGCAGATAGTCGCGCTCGTATCGACCGAGAACGACTCCGTCCGGACCGAGCAGGCCGGCGTCGCGGATCTCCTGATCCTGCGCCCAGCGCGCCGAGCCGTAGGTGGCGACATTCTTCGCCTCGCGCGCACGCCAGACCGACATGCCGATTGCGACGGCGATCGCAATGAAGCCACCCGACGCGGCGATCACGCCGCCCACGGCGAAGATGCCTGGGGCGTAGGCGTCGTAGAAATACCACCACCACATGATGGCGGCCGGAAAGTAGACCGGCACGCCGAACAGCGTGAACCACGGCTCGCCGAGCTGCGCCTGATAGCCGAGGCTCCACGCGACATACTGCGTCGCGCCCCAGACGGTGGTGAGGACGATCGCAAACACGATCAGGATCTGTCCCCAAAGGATTTTGGTGGCGGACATGGCGATAATCCTTTCTGACTGAGGTTAGAGGCCGAGCCCGCGCTTCCGACCGAAATCCCAGTCGACGCCGCCGTCGTCGCGCGAGACGCCGGAGACGTGGCGGCCGATCTGCTTTTCGAGCGAGGGAGACCAGGGCACGAGCTGGAAGCCGAGGCCGTCGTCGATCATGGCGAAGCGGCCGGAGGCGAGTGCAAAGCGCTGGCGATAGGAGCCGGCGACATATTCGCCTGTCCCGGCCTGAGCGAACGGCAGCCCGGTCTCGGCGGCGAGCTTTTCTCCGAGCGCATTGACCTCACGGTCGCGCAGCGTGTTGAGCAGGCGGCGTGCGAAGACGATGCGTCCGCCCTGACGATCGGCGAGCCCCTCACCGATCAGATGCTCGGCGCGTTCTTCCATGGCCTGGCGGACTTCCGAGCCAAAGCCACCTTCGGAAAGCGCGACCGGCTCACGGGCGATGGCCTGCCGGTCGAGCCAGGTGGCGCCGGTCGCGTTCACCTGGGCGCCGAGATCGAGATCGGACCTAACGGCGAGCGCCACCCGACGCTGACCCTGCGCATCCTCATAGGCGCGCAGCTCGACGATCGAGCCGGGCGGGCTGTCGCCGGCTGCGTCGAGGTGCGGCAGCCGGATGTGATGCGTACGGCCGTCCACACCGTCGACGACGGCGTAGGCGGACCCTTTCAGCTCGTCGTCAAGGCCACGCTCGACCAGTCGGCCGACGACGGGCACGTCGAGGCTTTCGCCGGCCAGCACGTAGCTCGCAGATCCGCGTTCGATGCCGCGCTCGGTCAGCGCGCGGTGCATACGTTTGATGATGTCGCCGCGTTCGCCGAGTTCGCGCAGGACGGTTTCCGCTTCCGGCTTGATGAACCATTGGGAGTGGCCTACCTGCCCGGCGACGCCGAGGGTTTCGAGCGTGCGCAGGCGGCCGACCTTCAGCGCATGAAACTCGTCAGGCTGGCGATCTGCGAGCGGGGCGAGATCGATGATGCCGGACTTGCCGGCGTCGCGGACGAGTTGCCGATCGAGCTGGGTCCACCGCTCTGCCGTGATCTGGCTTTCGAGGCTGCGGCGGATATCAAGGTCGGTGCGTGGCCCCAGCTCATGGCTGATGAGATCGCGCGCGCGGTCACGCATCCCCTCTTTGATGTAGTCGCGGGAGATCACGAGGTCCTGGCCGTCGTCCCGCACGCCCCGCACGATAAGATGGATATGCGGATGCTGCGTATTCCAGTGATCGACGGCCACCCAGTCGAGCCGCGTGCCGAGATCTTTTTCCATCTGGCCGACGAGATCGCGGATGAACGATCGAAGGTCGGACATGTCGGGAGCATCGTCAGGCGATACGATGAACCGGAAATGATGCCGGTCGTCTCCGCAGCGCTCGGCGAAGGCTCGCCCATCGGCGTCCTCGGTTCCGGGCCCGAACAATCGGGCCTTCTCGCCGTCACGGGTCACACCGTCGCGACGCAGATAATCGAGATGCGTCCCCAGCGGCGCGGACCGTGGGCTGTGGCGGACCACGCGCGCCTTGACGACGGCGCCGCGGGTCCGCGACGTGATCAGGCGATTGGCCTGGATGCTGGCGCGCTGGCCACGGCCGAAGCGGGATCGATTGCCCGAGGTGACGCGGCCGGACCGTGAGACGCCGCCGCCTGCCTTCTTCGCAGCGGCGAGCGCCTGCGCGACAAAGGGACGAGCCTGCTGCGCGCGGGTGGATCGGATGCGCCCGGGACGGACGCGGAATTCGCGTTCATCGGACATGACGCATCTCCGCGCGGTGCGAAACACCACGCAAAAACAGTAAGATGGGCGTGCGGCGCACGGTGCGCGAATACGCTGCACGGTGCGGAACGCGCCAAAAACATGAACAAAAACAACCGACCGACGGACGCGCACCGTGCGCCCTTTTATCCTGCCATCGTCCGGTCGCTGCGCCTGCCCCCACCCCCGGCGTTCTCCATGGCACGCCAGAGCCCGAGGGGATGCACCTTGATGGCGGGCCGCTCATGGCCGGCCTCCCGCTGCATTGCCCGCGACAAACAGCTCTTGGCGTTGCAAGGCGGTGATCGAATCCTGGGTCGCCGTGAGGGATGGGAGCGCGTCGTCTGACGCGCGGTCTCCCTGCGCTGGACTGGCGGCAGAAGTGCCACCCTCGCGCACGACGAAGATCCCCGCCTCGCGCCAATTGGGCGGTCGCGGGATCATGGAGCCGCCGTTCAAGGGCCGCTCGCCTCGCAGCGCGGGCGCAAGCGAAGCGACGTAGGCCCGCGTCTCGGCAGGCAAAGGGCGACCTTTCGAGCGATGCTCGTCGTAGCGCGCCGGGCCGGCATTGTAGGCGGCGAGCATGGCTGCGACGTCGCCGTAGCGGTCCCACATTTCGCGCAGGTACGCTGTACCGGCAAGGATGTTGTCGCGAGGATCATAGGGATCGCGGCCAAGGCCGTGGCGAGTGCGAAGCTCGGCCCATGTGTCGGGCATGAGCTGCATCAAGCCCATCGCGCCCGCCGACGATACGGCGCGCACATCGCCCGCGCTTTCGGCAGCCATCACGGCGACGATCCAGGCTGCCGGGACGCCGAAGCGTCGCGACGCCTCGGTGATGTTCGCGGCGTGCGGATGCGCCGACGCGGCTCCGACGGTGGACGGAACCTGCGCCAGAACAGCGGGCGTTTCGGCCGCGGCGAAGGTCAGGCCGGAAAGAAGAAGGAGGAGCGCTGAGCGCCGGACGGCGGTCGAGCCGCCGGCGCTGGCGCGGTGCTGGACCGCCGCCATTCAGTCCTCCTTCCGCTTCTTGGAAGTGAGGTTGGTGTGCAGGCCCCAGGCGGAGCCGTCGTCACCGGCGCGGAAGAGGTTGGCGCGCAGAGTGCCGCCGAACAACGGGCTGTAGATCTCGACGGAGAAGAATTCGCCGGCGCGATCTCCGACGGCCGCCCAGGCGGCGCCGATCGGTAGCCCGTCCTCGTCGCCGAGCAGGACGCGATAGGCTGGAGCGTTCTTGGCCTCCGAAGGCTCGGCGGCGACGAAGGTGATTTCCTCGTCGATGCCAAGCGCCCTGAACCGCCCTTCGAAGCCTGATTCCGTACGTGTGAAAAGTCCGATGTTGGCCATGATCGTGGTCTCCTGTTGTGCGGCGGGATTGCATTGGTCGCGCCGTCACCGCGTCGGCGCGCGCCAGACGAAGCGGCCCTCGCCGTCGTCGTCGGTGAGAAGCGGTGTCGCCCGACCGATCACCGCGGTGGCGGGAAGCGGGCCGAAGTAGCGGCCGTCAAGGCTGTCTGCGACCTCGTGGTTCATCAGGAACAGCTCTCCGTCGCCGATGCGGCGGCAGCCCTGCCAGACCGGCAGGTCGCGGCCCTGGCTGTCGCGGTCGAGCGCATCGCCAAGCGGAACGTCGTCGACGCTGATTGCACGCCCGGAGCGGCAGACGCGTTGTCCCGGCAGGCCAAGCACCCGCTTCAGGAGCGGCACGTCACGAGCGACGTAGCCGCGCTCCACGATGAACAAGGCGACGGGCTCGGGCGGCATCACGACGACAAGGTCGGGCACCTCGAGACGACCAACGGGATCGATGGTGTAGAAGCCGACGGGCTCGCTCGCGGTCGCGTTCCAGACGAGCTTCATCGGCAAGGGCGTGGCGCTGGCGAGGGCGATGCCAAGAACGCCGAAGGCGGTCAGCGCAAGGTAATCGAGCCGCGTCATCGCACGATCTCCCGGCGCCGGAGCCATGCCTGATGGCGATCGAACGTGTAGGGACGCGGCGCTTCGCCGGCGTTCATCCAGTGGGCGACGTGCCGCCAGTGGTCGGGGTCGACATCGGCCGGATCGATGCCGAGCGCGTCGATGCCATCGACGTGACGCAGCACGTTCTCGACCTTCGGCCAGCCTTCGACCTTGAGCAGAATTTCGCCGCCGGGCCGCACGAAAGGCAGTGTCTGGTAGGGTGCGCCCGGAGCGACCGAACGCACGATATCGATGCGCGAGATGACCGTGCCGTAGTCGTTCGCGGCCCAGCGAACGAAGGCGAAAACGGTGTTCGGCCGAAAGCAGACGACACGGCGGCGGCGATCGAGGATCTGCTCGTGAGCCTCGCGGCCGAACCTGATCCAGTATTCGATCTTCTTCTCGACCCACGTGAGTTCCACGCGGGTCAGATCATCCGTTGGGTTGGCGGACGGCAGCGGGCCGCCGCGCATGCGGGTAGCCGCGATGCCGGTCATGGAGGGTCTCCTTCGGTCGGGGGGAATTCGCGCGCGAGCAGATCGCGCACCATGTCTGCGACGGTCATTCCGCGGCTGAAGGCGGCGACCTTGATGCGGCCGCGCATGGCGGGGGTGACGTCGATGGTCAGTCGGGCAGAATAGACGGCGGCGGCGCCACGAGCGGGCGCGGTGTCGCCGGCCTTGATCCAGCCGTCTGGATCGGCCGGCCGCGTTGCAAAACCGCGTTTTTCGGTGCGCGCCGTCATGACGCGCCTCCGCCGTCGGACGGCAGCTCGGAGAGACGCGCGCGGGCTTTCGCAGCCATGTCCGGGTCGATCTCGCAGCCGAGATAGCGCCGGCCGGACAGCCGGCAGGCTTCCCCGGCCGCGCCCGATTCCGCGAATAAATCGCCCACCAGGCCACCTTCGGGGCAACTCGTTCGGAACAGGATTTCGAGGAGGGCCGACGGTTTTTCGGTCGGATGGATGGCACGCCCATGGCAGTTGCGCACGTAGATGACCGAGCGCATAAGGCGGGGTCCGCCTTCATGACTGACGTAGTGACCGGCGTCGATGTGGCCGGTATGGGGAGGACTTTGCTTGCGGTGCACCGTTCGCGCCGCAGCGTCCGGCGTAGTCTGGACATCGTTGTAGATGTCGCGCCAGGCCGCTTCGCCGGGATAGCACTGGACGGCCAGTTCGTGCACCCGCTTGAAGCGATTTGCGTGAAAGCCGGTGCCGTTCTGCTTCTCCCAAACGATTTCCTGCGCGAGGCGAAGACCGACGTCAGCGAACCGTTGAGCGGTCGCCACGAAGCTGCGCAGCGAGCCGAAGGCCCAGATCGAGCCGGTCGGCTTGAGGGCGGCGCGCGCGAGCGCAATCCAGCCCTCGACGCGCCGATCCCAGGCGAGCGACGTCTCGCCGTACGGCGGATCGGCGAGGATCATGTCGAATGGCCCATGCGACGGCATGAGTTCGCGGCAATCACTGGTAAGGATGATCATGACGTCGCCCTCCCGATGCGCAGCCGCTCGATCTCGGTCACGAGCGCCGCAACTTCACGGGCGGCGGGCGATCGCGCGTCGATGTCCGACGCAAGCCGCCCGGTCTGTGCGGCATCAGCGAAGACGACGCGCTGGCCGATGGTGCTGGCGAGCACCGGCGGATCGTGATTGGCGAGTGTTTCCGCCGTCTCTCGGGCGATGACGGTGCGCGCGCCGCAGCGATTGAGCGCAAAACGGGCGACGAGCTCGGGGCGATAGATGCGTGCTTCGCCAAGGAGCGACAGCATCTCGGCCGAGGCCCAGCCGTCGAGTGGCGACGGCTGTACGGGGATCACCACGAGGTCGGCCGCGAGCAGCGCGGAGCGCATGAGGCCTGCGACGCGCGGCGGGCCGTCTATGACGATGTGATCGACGTCACGGGCGAGCTCGGGCGCTTCGCGGTGCAACGTGTCGCGCGCCAGGCCGACGACGCCGAACAGGCGCGGCAGGCCTTCCCGCGAGCGTTGCTGCGACCAGTCGAGCGCGGAGCCCTGCGGGTCGGCGTCGATCAGGGTGACGCGCCTGCCGCGGCGTGCCAGCTCGCCGGCGAGATGCAGCGCGAGTGTGGTCTTGCCGACGCCACCCTTCTGATTGAGGAGCGCGATGATCATCGGCGTCCTCCCGGCGGATCGAGAGGGAGACGCGGCGCTCGGGCGTCGTCTGATGTCGGCGAAGCGGAACGGTCGCGGGCTGGGCCCGGTGGCGTCGGCAGGCTCTTCCTGGCGGCGACGCTGAGGTTTCTGGCGGCGTCGCGAATGAGGTTATCCACCTCGCGCGCGCGCTCTACAGAGTTAGATTCCTGGTTAGACTCTAAGTTAAGAGGGCGATTTCTTGTTTCTGCGCTGAGACTTAGGTCTGGTTTGGGTTCCCGATAGCACGAGCCCCCGGTTCCCGATAGCACGATACTTCGGGTTCCTGATAGCACGAGGCCGTCCACAGGTTGTCCACAGGCCTGCGCGGGCTCGAAGGCAAGCAGCGTGCGCCCGCCGGGTTCCGTTTCGAGGAACAGCGTGTAGCCGGGAAGCGGCTGGCGCCGGACGATGTCGCGCAGTTCGAAGGTGAAGCGCTTGAACGGCGACAGACTCCCCGATTTCTGGTGGAGGTGGCGGAAGTCGAAACGCCAGCCGTGTCGCTGGCGGCCACCGTGCTTGCGCACGAGGCGATAGAGCCAGCGGTCAAGGCCGCCCGTCAGGTCGAAATAGGCGCGGTCGATCGTGAGCACGAGAGCGTCGTCGAGAACGGCCTTGTAGAACCAGTCCGGTACGATCAGCTCGACGCCTTCGGGGCGGCCGTCGCGCCCGGTGCGTTCTTGCCACTCGTTGATCCAGGAAAAGCGATGCCGACGGCCTTCGGCCGGCTGGCGGATCGAGGTGGACACCGTGGTCGATTGCAGGCGGTCGAGGGCCGCCTTCAGCCGCTGATAATCGCGCGCGCTCGTGCCGCGACCGACATAGGAGAGAATTTCGTAAGGGGTGGCGGCCATCAGCCGCGACGTGCGAAGCCCGGCGTCGCGCGCTTCGACGATCTGGCTCGCGGCCCAGATCAGGATATCGGCGTCCCAGATGGTCGCCATGCCGTGGTCGTGAACGGCCTCGACCCTGATCGTCACCTTGCCGGCGACGAAATCGATCGGTGCGGTGCGATGGGTCTTGGAGAGGGAGAAGAAGGGATAGGCCATGAGATCCTGTGCGTCTCTTGGCGCGAAGTCGCCGGGGAGCGCGCGAAACAGGTCGAGCTGCCCGCGCTCCGAGAGGGATCGACGTCGCACCGCCATGAACGGAACCGGCCGCGATCAGCGTGCGTAGCGGCCGGCGTGGACCGGCCGGACGGGCGCCTGGCGCTTTGCTGGCAGGATCGAGCCGCGCGGATCCGAGGTGGACGTCACTGCGCCGCGGGCGGCCCAGCTTTCGAGCTCGTCGATCGCATAGACGACGCGGCCGCCGAGCTTGTGATACGACGGACCGGTGCCATAGGTGCGGTGCTTTTCGAGCGTGCGTGCGGAGAGGCTGAGGAATTCCGCCGCTTCCTTGGTGCGCAGGAAGCGCGGCGGGAGAAAGACGGGTTCGTGTGGCATGGTCGGGCCTCCGTGGTGTTGGGGACGGCCGCTGCGAGAAAGCGGCGGACGGCGACCACGGTGGCGGAGAAAAGGCGGCGAGTTGCAGGGCGAAGTTGGGGGGTGTCGAAATCGCCCACCGTCCGCGGCGGGGCGAGGCTCAGGATTGCCGGCGGTGACGGAGGAGCTTTCGATAGCCGCCGGCGATCATATTGCGGGCATCGCGTAGCAACGCCTTGATTACGTGGCGGGCAGAAGACGCCTGCCAGTCATCTCGATCGAGACGTTCCTGGTTCAGGATGACGTGGGCTATTTCCTGCTGTGTCGCGCCAGCGCGATGTCCGTCAAAGGCGCGGAGCATTCTGCGCTGGCGGATCCGCTGCTGGGGCGTCAAACGCGTGTCGGGCGGGATGGCGCGCCCGTGCAGGGCGGAAAGGAGGCGGTAAACCGCCTCTATCCGATCGAAGCCGTCAATGCCGAGCGGTATGGCGGCTACCGATGTGGTGCGGCCCTCGAGGACGTAGTCGATAATCTGGACGCGCTCATCGTTCGGCAAAGGAAGACGGAACGAGGCGCGACCGTCGCCGATCGGCGCCGTGTCGCTCCATGGGAGGAGAGGCGGGTAATCTTCAGTGTCACGGAAGTCGAGTGGCGCTTCGATCAGTACAACAACGCTCGTGTCATGGAGCGGGAGCCAGAAAACCGGAGCTTCAGGAGGCGGCTTCAGAGGGTCTACAGGGAAATCGCAGTCCCCAGCGCTGCTGGATCTGCTCGTTCACGGAGGTCGGAGCGCCGCGTTCAGTCGCGGATGCTTCGTAGTCCGCATCGTAAGCATCATTGCGGCGCAGCCATTCCCAGGCCAGATCGGATGGCGTCAGTGTGTCCAGATGGTCGTATTCAGCCGACGAGCGCCATGTAGATGCGTCAGGCGTCATGATGATCCTCCTGCGACTATTGCGACTTGGAGGTTGTAGAATTCCCGTTCGGGTTGGATTTTGGAAGTCACGTTGAAATCAACAGGTGATGCCTTCAGCGCATCACGATCCAGACTTCCGCTGACTTTCACGAACCAGTTCGCGATAACCGTGTTCGGTCATCCAGTGCGCGCGTGCGAGGTGGGAATTGTGGATCAGTCGACAGCGCATCGGATCGTCATGAGGATCGAGGCCGAAGAGGATGTGAATAGCCTCACGCCAGTCGGCGCCCTCCCGCTCGGCGTCGAGCAGCCGCAGATAGAGCTTCATGTGCTCGCGGTCGTAAGTCGTAAGCGTGTCGCTGGACGGTGGCGCGTCCAGGAACGCCGGTATCGCCTGTCCCATCAGAGTACCATAGTCACGTGCACGACTTTCGTTAACCGTCCCGAAGAGCAATACAGTGCTTTTATGTCAGCAAACCGTCTGTTGATGGCGCAAAGCGCTAACCAGGCTGGTCAGCTTTATGCAGCAACAGGACCCCCTCTCCCTTTTCTGTCGACAGAAGAACGATCCCGGCCGATTCGAGCGCGCGCCGTACGCCATCTCGCGTGGTTTCAAAAACGTCGAATCCGTTCTCGGATTCGAGGCGTTTGAGCGCGGTCAGCGATACTCGGGCCTTGTCAGCGAGCGTCTCCTGTGTCCAACCCAGCAGCGCGCGTGCGGCCCGTGATTGTCGGGCGGTGATCATACATAATCACCTCCCACTTCTACCCGCATGCACTCCAGAACTACGACTATTTTAGTCGTCCTACGGCAGAAAGCCACCCCATTTTTGGGCTCAAGCCGCTAATATAGCTGCGTTTCTCGACCCAGCTCGGTAGCTGATTCGGTTGCCCTCAAATGGCCGGAAAAATCGCGGCCGGTCGCACAGGCTGGAGATCTGGCACACACGGCTTCCGGCCTCGGGCGGGGCGGCTCTAGCGAGCGTGGCCCCAAGCCATCGCCTCGGTCCGGGAGAGGAGGATGGGTTTGGGAAGGAGGGCGAGGGAACCGTCGCCTCCTTCCCATGGGAGGGTTCGAGGGAGGGGTCTCCCTTCCCTTGGGAGGATGTTTGAAGGAGGGGCGCCAGCCCTTCCTTCATGGGTGAGCTGGAGAGGGGCTCACCCCTTTCCAATAGCCGGGAAGGCCGGTCGATCCGGCCGCGCCCGCTCCCGTGATGGTGTGAAGGCGGCAGGCCGCCAAGGCCGCCTGCCGCCCGATCGCTGTCACCAGACGAGACCGTCAATCGCTTCGTAGCGCTCGCGTTCATCGTCCGGCTCTTCGCCCTCGATGGAGAGGTCTGTGGTAAAAGTGTTGAAGTATATGCCCGTCTCGGCGGCGATCTGGCGAGTGATTGCGCACAGGCCGTACAGGCGGTCGTCGCTCACTTCCTCGCGGGGCGCAGGGAAGTCAGCGACGAAATGCCACCGTCCGGTGCGGCTGTCGTACCATTCGTTGGTAGACCAGTCGACGTGGACGTCGTTGCGCAAAAGGTCGATGCCATCGGGTTCGCCCCAGTAGTGCGTGAGCTCCTGTCCGGCGCACCAGATCCGCTCGCCCAGATCATCTGCCTCGGGGCCGCTCGGTGCCAGTGCGAGTTCGCGTTCCGCGGCAAGCGCACCGCGCACAAGATCGACGAGCTGGTCGAGCCGCTCCACGAGCCCGTCGTGTGCTCCGCGGCTGAATTCGTCGTTGCAGCCAAGGCGATTGGCCATCGCCATGAGGCGGAATCCTGCGAACTTCGCGTAAAGTTCGACATAGTGGAAATCAGACATTGTAAGTCTCCTTTCGTTTCTGACGAAAGGTGTCCACGCTGTAGCCCAGAGGGGTCAGGGACCGCGGTACGCGGCCGCCGCGCGGCAAGCGGAGGAGCCGATTTTGTGGCGTCGGCCTCGGGCCGGCGAAAGAAAATTGGAGGGGCCGCGCTGTCCTTGAGGCCGGATGGGCTGGCGTAAAATGGACAGTCAGAGAGAGATAGCCCGCGGCCCCGATCAGGGGCCGCGTCCGTATGGGCCGGGGTGGTTTGGAGGGGGTGGTTCACCCCCTTCATGGGTGGGGGAGCTGGAGGGGGCGGGGCGTGCCCTGCCCCTTCCGGGGAGAGTTTGAGAGGGGCGGCCTGCCCCCCTCTCATAAGCAAGGACGAACGGTCGATCCGCTCGCCCTCGCTCATCCTGAACATCGCGACCCTCGGGAAACGCGGGAAAACCCGGCGGCTTGCGCCGCCGGGCTCCTGGCCTTCCCGCTCAGAACGGGATGTCGTCGTCGAGATCGCGCTGGCCGGCTCCGTTTTCGCTTTGCTGCGCCCGGCTCAGGAAGTCGACCGTCTCGGCGATGATCTCGCTGCCGTAGCGATCGTTGCCCTCCTGATCGGTCCACTTCGTGTAGTGGATGCGGCCGCGAACCAGAACCTTCATACCCTTCTCGCAATATTCCTGGATCGTCTTGCCGAGGCCGTTGAAGGCGGTGATGCGGTGCCACTCGGTGTCCTGAACCCGGTAGCCCTTCTCATCCCGGACAACCTTGCCTTCCGAGTAGCGGGGGCGCGAGGTGGCCAGCGTGAAGTGGGTGATCCGGGTGCCGCCCTGGGTGGAGCGGGTTTCGGGGTCCTGACCGATGTTGCCGGCGAGAATGACGATGTTCTGCATTGTAGGTCTCCGTTGCCTCTCGGAGGGACCATCCCTCCGACGAGACCCGGCCAAGGACGGCGGGAGACGCCTGCAACTGCCTGCTTGCGGGCAGCTCGCCCATAAGGCCCGGAGTGGGGCGGGCAGCCGCGCTTGCGCGGCAACACGGTCCGGAGCCGCGTGGGTTGCGGCCGGAAACCGAACGGACTTAGGGGATCCGTCAGTCGGAGGGATTGGTGCCTCTGAACGCATACGAACCGAGACGCACAGCCGAACCATCGTCCTTGCCGGCAGCAGCGAAACGGCAGGCCCTATGAGTCTGCGCCGCCCAGGGCGGCATCCGGAATCTTCCATTTCCGGCCACCCGCTTCTTCGCTCGCGGAAGCTGTCCGGGACGAGGACGAACAAGGCTGTCGGCCGAATGGCACGGAATGGCGCCGCATCCGCTTCGATGGCGGAAGGTGCGATCCGACAGAATTGCGAGGGGTGGGAATGAAGGTGATCGCGGCTTGCTTTCACGGCGCGAAGGGGACTGACCGACGGCGCAACAGCCGTTCACGGCCTGCGGGAGTCATGCCGATGGTCGGGCGATCCCGAGCGACCGGGTGATGCTGACGGGAAACGGCGGCACGGGGCCACAGCATCGACGCTCCATGCCTGACCTGAGCGGGAAAGCCGGACATCCGGCGGCGCAAGCCGCCCTGGTTTTCTTATGGCAGTGATCGATCGCGGTCGGCGGGTCAGCGCGAAAACACCGAGACGCCGAGGGCGTTGACGTTGACAATCGCGGCTATGCCGATGAACAGGCCGCCCGCGCCGCCGAGCAGATTGAGCACTATCGTCGAGTCAATCGCGTTCTTTGTGACGCCGAGCACGAGGGAGTATCCCGCAATGGTGGCCGGAATCGCGAAGATCGCCAGCGCGATCAGGCGCAGGGCCGGATTCCTGGCAAAGCCTAGAACCACGATCACCAGCGCAATCGATAGCAAGGCGGCGCCCATGGCGGCAAGACCGGACAGGAAAAGCCCGGCGCCGGCCCCCCAAGCATATTGCGCGGCCGAGAGGCCGACCATGAAGGGCAAGGCGTAGATAGCAAAATTGTAGGCGATGATGCAGAGCGTTATCGTCAACGAGATAGCAAGCAAGATCAGCGACATCGAAACCTCCAGATGAACGGTTGAGGGTTACGACAGGCTGCCCGCAAATACGCTCCGCCTGCGACTATGCTACTGCGCCGGTGCTGCATGGATGTGCAAACAAAGCCATCAACTTCTCCTTTAGTCAAGTATTTGGGGGCCGGACAGCCCCCCGAAGGCGGCGCTTACGCGCCGCCATCAAATTGCATGGTGGGGATGCCGAGCTTGCGAGCCTTGTCCGCGAGGTTTCCCTGAATGCCGCCGCCGCCGAAGACGAGGACGCCGACCGGCAGCACCTCCAGCATAGTGTCGTTGCGCTTGTAGGGAGCCTGTTTCGCCGGATACTTCTCGAAGTCGGGCGTGAAGGCGATCTGCGGCACCTTGCGGTTTTCTGCCCAACGAGCAGCGATGCGCTCTGCGCCCGTCTTCGCGCCACCATGGATGAGCACCATGTCGGCGTGCTTCGCATGGACCTGATCGAGTTTGGCCCAGATCAGGGTGTGGTCGTTGAAGTTGGTTCCGCCCGAGACGGCGACCTTCGGACCGGCGGGCAGCAGCACCTCCTTCTCAGCCCGGCGCTTCGCGGCAAGGTAGTCTCTGGAGTCGATCATCGCGGCTGTCAGGTTGCGATGGCTGACCTTCGAGCCGGTGCGGGGCCGCCAGGCGCTGCCGGTGTGGTGCTCGAAGGCCTCGGCGGAGACATCGCGGAAGAGCTCCATGCTGTTGCGCCGTTCGATCATGGTCTGGCCCTCTGCCGTGAGGCGTTCGAGCTCGACCGACTTCACCTCGCTGCCGTCCTGTTCTTTCTGGAGGCGACGCTGCGCAAGCTCGTTGTCGTCCAGCTCGCGCTCCACCCGAGCGGTGGCGCGGTGGAAGAGATTAACGGCTCCCCAGAGCAGTTCTTCGAGATCGGGTTCGAGGCGCGTGTCGCCGAGCGTGGCGATCAGGGCGTCGAAGATATCGGCGACGGCTGCGGCGACGGCGTTGCCCTCCGGAAGCGGCCTCGGATCGGGTTCGTCCTGATACGGCCGCCAGCCGTAGAGCTGGAGTTCGTTGAGGACATGATCGGTGGGGGACGAGGTGTGGATCGGCTCGTAGCCTGCGGTTTCGTCTTCGTTCGTCATCGTGAGCGTCCTTCGTCTGGAGACCGCGACCATCGCGGCCTTCGCAGGCGTCGACGCCCACAGGCGGACCGGACTGGCAGCCCTCGTCTCTCGCGAGGGCCTCGATGGCCAAGCCCGGCTATTTTGCTTCGCGATGCAAAGGCGGCACAGCCGCCGGCGGAAAATAGCCGGGCGCCGCGCCATTGCCCGGCCGGGCCGTTTGTGGGCCGATCGCCCTCTCAGAAGGCCGTGGCTGCGGGCTCTCGGACAGCAAAGGCCGCTTGCGATGATGAACGGAGACCGCAGGTGAAGACGCCTTTACCGCGCCTTATCCCCCGCCGATCGCCTCAGCCGTCCACGAAACGGCGGACGTCGTCAGGATGAATTTGCTCCATCAGGGCCGCCCGGAGGGCGTCGACTCCGCGCCATCGCAGATCCTCGTTGAAGTCCTCAAGCTTCGGCGACAGGGAAATCGCCTCGATCCCGAGGCTCGCTGCTCTGGCAAGCAGGCTGTCGCGTGCGCCATCTCCGGCCGGATCGCGATCGCGGAGGACATAGAGCCTGCGGAGCGTCGGCGGAAACAGGATGGCGGCGAGGTGCGCGGCCGAGAGCGCCGCCATCATGGGCATGTGGGGCATGACCTGACGGGGCGACAGCACGGTCTCGATGCCCTCGCCGGCTGCCAGCACCTCATCCGCGACGCCGAACCGGACGCCGTGCCCGAGAAGGTCTCCCATCGCCCGTCGCGGTGAATCGACGGGCGCCTTGCCCGAACCGTCCGGCGAAAGCCAGGTGCGGTGCGCGCCGGTCTGCCTGCCGTTGAGGTCGGTGACGGACGCGACGATCGCCGGCCAGATCTCGGTGGGCGAATGCTCGTCCGGTTTATAGTAGCACCGACCATGGTAGCGCAGCGCGGTGACGCCGGATAGCGACGTGATCGACCGCCCGTTGAGGTAGATTTCCGCAAGCGTGCCGCCGATCGGCTGCGACATCGCGAAAAGTCGGCGCGAGGCTTCCGGCGATCCCGACGGCGCGGGGCTGGACGTGCTGCCGGTCGGCGTCCCCGTCTTCTCCGGCTCGGGATGAGGGAGCGAGAGGAACCGGCGCGCTTCCTCTGCCACGTCCTTGAAGTCGATGAGGCCGAGCGCCTCGCGGATGACATCGAGGAGATCGCCGTGTTCCCCGGTCGATGCGTCGGTCCATTTGCCGGCTGCGCCCTTGCCGGTTTCAGGCCCGGTCAGGCGCACGAACATCGAGCGTCCGGGGCTGTTGCGCGCATCGCCAACCTGCCAGTACCGCCCGGCGCGTCGGCCGGATGACAAGTATTGGCGGCAAACCGCTTCGGCGTGATGGCCGAGGCGGATAGCCAGTTCGGAGGCGTCTTGACGGGACATCAGGCGGCCTCCCGCTCGCCGATGCGTTCGACCGGAAATCGGTCGAGCACTTTGGCAAGCACGACCGGGCCATTCGCGTCGGTCGGCACGAACATGCGCAGCTTCCACGAGATGATCTCGTGGAACAATCCGTAGGCCGTCAGGCGCTCGCGCATCGTGTCGTCGAAGCCCGACAGCTCGATGCGGTTCGCGCCCATAACGCGGACGCGGCGAAGCTGAAGGCCCTCGGCGAGGTCGAGGATCGTCCGGCCGTCCATCAGCGCCGTGAAGGCGTCGTCTGACGTGATCCTTACCGCGCCGGTCGTGGTGGCGGTCGCCGCCCATTTCGGCGAGACCCTGCGACCGATGATGCGCTCGCCCTCGTCTGTCTGGAGCCGGTAGACGCGCGTCGATTCGTTCGGCAGCCGTTTCCAGATCGGCAAAAGCAGTCCTGTGACCATGTGAAGCGTCGCGTCGGTGAACTCCGGCACCTCGGCGATCTCGGCGCTCCAGGCTGAGGCGAAGGTGTTCCGGTCGGTTTCGACCCAGTGGGTCTCTCCCATGAAGCGCACCGGGATATTGTGGGCCTCGGTCGGGCGGATCAGGCGGACGCGCCGTTCGACCTCGCCATCATCAAGCATGACGCTGCTCGCCGGGATCTGGACGGCGGCTCGGCCGGAGCGCTCGTTGACGAGCAGCTTTGCGCGCGGATCGCCGAGTTCGGCGAGAGCTGCGTCGAGCGTCACCGGCCGGTTGCGCCTGCGCTCGTTGATCGTGAGCAGGCTGGTTTCCGCGCCGGTGCGCGGATACGTGTAGATCGTCTGGCGATCGACGACGACGAAGCTCTCGGCGCGCAGCGTCTCCAGCCCGGCGTCATAGGTTCCCGAGGCGATCGCACCCTCGATCCGGGCGGTCAGGAGCTGCTCGAAGGCGGTGAAGAGGATGCCCTGAAGTTCGATCGTGAGAGCGAGCATGCGATTGAGAAACGTCGTAATCGGCGGCAGCTCGTCCTTAATGCCCGTCGAATCCATCAGCTTTAGGCCGGTGGCCCGCTCGAAGCGGTCGAGCGAGCAACCCTCGACCTTGCCGCGCACCAGCAGAAGGTAGAGCTGGCGCAGTGCATCGCGGGCGTAATGGCTTTCCAGATTGTCCTCGGGGCGGAACAGCCCCTGGCCGCCCGTCTGGCGCTGGCCGCGCGTGATCGCGCCCAGCGTGTCGAGGCGGCGGGCGATGGTCGAGAGGAAGCGCTTCTCGGCCTTCACATTGGTCGAGATCGGCCGGAACAGCGGCGGCTGCGCCTGGTTGGTGCGGTGCGTGCGGCCAAGGCCCTGGATGGCGGCGTCTGCCTTCCAGCCTGCCTCGAGCAGATAGTGGATGCGCAGCCGCGTGTTCTTCGCCGACTTCTCCGCATGGTAGCTGCGCCCGGTGCCGCCGGCGTCGGAGAAGACGAGCACGCGCTTGGCGTCGTCCATGAAGGATTGGGTCTCGGCGAGATTGGCGGCTCCGGCGCGCGTCTCGACGACAAGGCGGTCGACGGCGACGCTGCCGCCGCCCTTGCGCACGATGCGTCGCGACCGGCCCGTCACCTCGGCAACGGTGTCCGTGCCGAAATACTGGACAAGCTGGTCGAGCGCGCCGGGAACCGGCGGCAGGTTGGCGAGCTTGGCGATCAGCGCGTCGCGGCGGGCGACGGCCTCCCGGCTTTCGACCGGCTGGCCGTCGCGATAGACCGGTCGAGACGACAGATTGCCCTCCGAATCCGTGAACGGCTCGTAGAGCTGGACGGGGAAGGAATGGGCGAGATAATCGAGGACGTACTCGCGCGGAGTGATGTCGACGCGGACGTCGTTCCACTCCTCCGTCGGTAGCTCCGCCAACCGCCGTTCCATCAGCGCCTCGCCGGTCGAGACGATCTGGATGACGGCCGAATGTCCCGCCTCCAGATCGGCGGCTATCGAGCGCAGCAGGGTCGGCGTCTTCATTGAAGTCAACAGATGGCCAAAGAAGCGCTGCTTGGCGCTTTCGAAGGCCGAGCGCGCGGCGGACTTCGCCTGCTTGTTCAGCGTGCCCGACCCGCCTTCGCCGCCGCCAGTGATGTTGGCCGCCTGCATCGCCGCATCGAGATTGTTATGGATGACGGCGAAGGCCGCGGCATAGGCGTCGTAGATGCGGATCTGCTCGGCCGTCAGCTCATGCTCGACGAGCTCGTATTCGACGCCGGCGAAGGAAAGCGAGCGGGCGGTGTAGAGGCCGAGGGCGCGCAGATCGCGGGCGAGCACCTCCATCGCCGCGACGCCGCCGGCCTCGATCGCCTCGACGAACTCGGCGCGCGTGGCGAAGGGGAAATCCTCGCCGCCCCATAGCCCGAGCCGCTGCGCATAGGCGAGATTGTGGACGGTGGTCGCGCCGGTGGCGGAGACATAAACGATACGGGCGTTCGGAAGCGCATTCTGGAGGCGCAGGCCGGCGCGGCCTTGCTGCGAGGCGGCGACATCACCGCGTTCTCCCTTACCGCCCGCGGCGTTCTGCATCTGGTGCGCCTCGTCGAAAATCACCACTCCATCGAAGTCGGAGCCCAACCATTCAACGATTTGCTTGACCCGCGAAACCCTCTCTCCGCGGTCGTCGGAGCGCAGCGTGGCGTAGGTTAAAAATAGGACGCCTTCGTTCAGCGCGATCGGCTTGCCCTGCGGGAAACGCGATAGCGGCGTGACCAGAAGGCGCTCCATGCCGAGCGCACTCCAATCGCGCTGCGCGTCCTCGATAAGCTTGTCGGATTTGGAGATCCAGACCGCCTTGCGCCGGCCCTGGAGCCAGTTGTCGAGGATGATCGCGGCCGACTCGCGTCCCTTGCCGACGCCAGTGCCGTCCCCGATCATGAAGCCCTGGCGGAGACGGACAGCGCCTTTTGCGTCCTCGACGGCGGCGGACAGCTTGTCGAAGGTGATGTCGACCGTCCATTTGCCGGCGAGGAAGTCGGCATGTGCTTCGCCGGCATAGATGACGGTTTCGAGCTGCGCGTCCGACAGCAGACCAAGCACGTTCGCCGGCAGGGTCGGGCGATAGCTCGGCTTCGGCGGGGCGACGCTCGCCATCGACGCCGACTGGACGAGCTGGGTGGGATGCGCCGCGGCGCCGGAAATCCGGATGGTCTGTAGGCCGTATTCCTCATAGATCGCGTCGGAGAGGCGTCCGGCCTCGGCGGGCTTCCAGTCAACGGTCTCATAGGCGAGCGGAACGCCCTCCGGCTGAGAATGCGTCACAGCAGGTGCCGCCTTGGCCGCCCGGTTGACGTAGGCGCGCACAGTCCGGGCCGCGACAGGCGCGGCGACCGGCACAGCGATCGCCGGATCGACCGGCAGGCGCGCCGGGAGATGCTCGGCCAGCCATCCAAGAAGCGTGGCAACATCAGGCGCGACCCCGGGCGCGGCCGGGACGGACGGATCGGCAGCCGGAAGCTTGTCGATGACGGTCAGCCGCGTCGGGATGGTCGTGCCATGCTTGGCATAGACCGAGCCGTCGATAGCGGCGGAAAAGACGACGCGGCCGCGTTCCTGCAGACGGGCATAAGCCGAAGACCATGCTGGCGAGTCGGGCGCGAAGTTCGCACCGGTGATCGCCACGAGCCTGCCGCCGGGCGCGAGGCGCGACAGCGCCGAGGCGACATGCCGGAAGGCGGCGTCAGCGATGCGTCCCTCGACATTCGCCAACACCGAGAACGGCGGGTTCATGAGAATGACGGTCGGGAGGAGAGCCCGGTCGAGGTGATCGTCGATCTGGGCCGCGTCGAAGCGCGTGATGGAAAGGGCCGGAAAGAGGAGTGAGAGAAGATCGGCGCGGGTGTCGGCAAGCTCGTTGAGCAGGAGCGAGCCCCCGGCGATCTCGGCCAGGATAGCGAGAAGCCCGGTCCCGGCCGAGGGCTCCAGCACCCGGTCGGCGGGCGTAATCGCCGCGGCGACCGACGCCGCCAGGCCGAGGGGGATCGGCGTCGAGAACTGCTGGAAGCTCTGCGCCTCGTCGGAACGGCGCGTGTGCGTCGGCACCAGCCCGGCGATCTTGGAGAGTTGCGACAGGATCGCTTGCGGAGAGCCGGCTTTGCGGAAAAGCGGCTTTCCGTATTTGCGCAGCATGAGGACGGTCGTGACCTCGCATGCCTCGTAGGCCGTTTTCCAGTCCCACGCGCCGGCGGTGTCGGAAGCGCCGAATGCGGATTCCATCGCGCCGCGCAGCACGGTGGCGTTGATAGGCTGACCGCGTTCCAGGTGAGGCAGAAGAAGCTGCGCGGCCGCGACGATCGCCGATGCCATGCCGGAAGCGACGACGGGCGGAAGCGATGCGGCGACCTCGGCGGCCGCGGTTGCGGATGTAACGTTCATGATGGGGAACCTCGGGAGAGCGGACGGGATCGAGCCGCGCAGCGCTCTCTCTCGACCGCACCGGCTCAAATCCGTCCCGGCCCCTCTCTTCCTCTCACAGCTTCCGCGAAATCGCCGAGAGCAGCCGTTCGCCGCCGGAGGTTTCCGGCCGTCACCTCGTTGAGACGACGGCTTTGATCTACAATCGAGCGGGCTAGATTTGGCGCAGGTTTGCTCGCGCAAATCCCGAAAAAACCGCGATATTGGAAGGATTAAGCTCGTGAGGACATGGCTGCTTCCGCGTGCGCCGAGATTCTACTGGCTCATCATCCTGGCGTTCGCGGCATCGACGATCACGTCCGATTTGCCGGGTTTCGGAGAGGGGCATTGGTCGACCTCGACCGCCTTCCGTGCCTGCACCATCGCGATCGCGGTTGGCCTCGCGGCCCTGTCGGAGATCTGGGACATCGCGCCCGCGGTCATTGTCAAAGCGGAGGCCCGCTACCAGAACCGGCAGGCACGGGAGGTTTACACGATCCCCGTCGTTTTCGACGCTGCGCCGACCGTCGCGCCGGGAATGTCGCGACTGCGCGTGACGCGGACGGATGACAATCTGGCGATCCGGCCGTGGGCGCTGCGCTTCGAATACGCGGTGGACCGGCGTAAGGGTGAGTGGTAGCGCGGCCCCAACGACCCGCCAGGCGAGCCAACGCGACCATGCCAGGAGCGTCCCGGCTTGGAGACGGGACGCTCGACAGCGTCAGCCGAAGCGACGGCCGGCTTCGGTGAAGGTATATTCGTTCGCGATGATGGTCTCCTCGACGGACTCATCCGAGGTCAGGTATTCGTATTCGCGTTCGAGCTGCCGGTAGAGCCAGTCAGCGAGATCGCGCAGCGCCTCGGTCACGATCTCCCCGGCATGGGCGGTCATGCCCTGCCAGGTCGGACTGTCCCGCTCGACAGAGATCGCCATGCAATAGGCGTGATAGTAGTGGCCACGGTGGCTGACATCAGCGCGGAGCTGATAGAAATTCCGTCGCTGGACGGTCTGCAAACCGTCGGCGATGGCATGCAGGCGGTCGTCCTTCGGGGCATGGCCCCGGATGTCGCGCGAGGCGTTCTTCCGGTAGGAATAGAACGCCTCGAAGCAGGCGCCGTCCCCTTGCGACCAGAAGCCGGTGAAGTAGATGCGTGGCTGCTGCCGGGTTCCGCCGCCCATCAGCCGGACGGCGCGCGCCTTCAGGCGAACGCCGAGGATTTCGCAAATCTGCTCGAAATCATCGAAGATGGTAGCGTACCAGTCATAGTCGAAGCCGCCCTCTCGATACCATGCTCGGGCGTTCTCCCTGGCGGCGTCGGATAGCTCAGCAAGTTGATAGACCTTCGTCTCGATCACCTTACTCATCGGGATCGCCTCCGCCGAGGACCCACGCAAGCCACCCATCGGTGTAGGTCCATGCGATCGTCTTGCCAGTGGTGAGGTCGACTACATGCGCGCCGCCGCCGAAGGCGTCGACACGCGGCTGCGAGCAGGAGTTGGCGTACTGGAAGCCCCAGCGGCCTTTCAGGCCAAACTCCGCGGCGCAGATCCTGACGAACTGAAGGAGGCGTTCCGGATCGCCGGTGACGTCGTCGCGCATCCAGAGCTTGCTGCCGCCGTGCTCGGGCTGGATCGACAAGAGGAAACCGTCCGAGGGCGGATCCTCGGATGCGCCGTCTTCGGAAAGCTGATTGTAAAGCGCAAGCGCGCGGGCGGCATTGTCGGGTGTGCCGACGTCCAGCAGGCATGAGAAATGGGTGAAGTGGTCGGCCATGTCGGGCTCCTGAAAACGAGAAAGCCCGGCGCGACGGCCGGGCGATGGTCGATGGATACGGTGGTGTCGTGGTCAGAGGCGGAAGTGCGCCACAGTCCGCTGAGCCTCGGCGTGGTGGCCTAACATCTCGCGATAGAAGCGCTTTCGCGCGTCCCGCTTTTCGGGATCGTTCCAGGCTGAGCGGGACAGCTTGCGCCGCGCCGCCCGGATGACGGCGCGGTCGCTGTCCCAGACCAGAATGTCGAGACGGAGATAGGTGGCGTACACCGCCGCCTCCTAGACTTTGAAGCGTCGGTACAGTTCGTCGATCTCGTGGAGTTCGAGGCCGGCGTGCGCGCCGTTGTTGGTGAGGTCGCCCGTGAACACCGGATCGAGGGGCCCATTGATAAGAGCAAGCTGAAGGGTGGAGAGACCGGCGAGCACGGCGTCGCGCTCGCGGGCCGTCACGGTGATGGTGTGAAACGCTTCGACGGTCTCTCGCGGTTCGAGCAGGCGCACGCCGCTGTGCTCGTCGATTTCGTAATCGTCGAACTCCTGCACGTCGCCGGTGGCGAGCCATTCGCCATCGTAGTGGACACTTTTGGCGAGGCTTCGCGCCTCTTCGGACGTGTCGGCCTCAACGACGGTCTCGTAGTAGACGAAGGCATCGTGGCCTTTGCGGACAACAAATTTCGGCATTGGGATACTCCTCAAATGAATGTGTCCGGCGCGGTGGCCGGGCTGGATCGGAAAACCGGGGTCTGGCGTCACGCCGCCCTCAGCAGCGCGGCCCGCACCGTCTGCCGCCAGTCGGCATGGACAAGCCGGCCCTCAAGGATGCTGGCGCGGAAGCGCAGGTCCTGGGCGGAAGCGGCATTGTCCCGGCGCGCCTCGGACGACGCTTCCCCACGCAGCTTGCTGGCCTTCGCGACGACGAGGCGCGTTTCGCCATCCGAAGCGACGGGATCGCACCAACGAACGCTGCGATGCGAAGGCTCGCCAGCGAGAACCTGGCATTGTTCTCCGTCGATAACGACGAACAGTCGAGGCTTGAACGTCATGGCGTCGCCTTCGCCGGTCTCGAAGCGATCGCGGCGGGAGAGGCGTTCGACGCAGGCGATCGCGTCGTCGAGGGAACTGCACTGGCAGAGATCGACCGTGCTGATTAGGGTGCAGGAATCGAGATCCGGATCGTTCCCGGCATAGCGGGCCTCACCGAGGCAGGTTATTCGCAGCGGAAGCTTTCGGGCGGCGGTGAGCGCCGCGACTGCGGGAAAGGTTCTCGCGCCGAGGTTGGCAATGCTGAAGCTGTTCATCGTGAAGTCTCCGTGACAGGCGGCGGAAGCCTCTCTCCCGCCCATCATCCCGTCACGGTCAAACCGACACCCCTCTCCCTCTATCGCTCTCGAATGGCGGCCGTGGCCGGCATGAAAAAAGCGCCCCGCCAGGAAGACGGGACGCTCGATGTCCTTCAATCGATTGCCTGATAGATCGCCGATGCTTCGGGATGTCCGTCCAGATAGTCATGGAGGCGATGATAGCCTTCGGCGAGATGATCGGATTCGTATTGGATGGAGAGGTGCGACAGGACGAACAGGGTCGCGATGATGCCCGCGGCCTCCGCGGAGACCTCGCCACGGAACTCGGTGATCCCGCTTTCGATCCGCATGCGCTTGCGGGACGTAGGCGCGAGGAACAGAGGCCGGCCCCGGAGCTCGAAAAAATCCCAGAAACCGCCGCCATAGTCATAAGGACTGAGCCGCTCCATGAAATGATAGACGGCGTTTTCCGCGATTATGAGGTGCCGGAGACCGAACAATGTCGGCAGGAAGTTTTCGCGACGATCATACGGTACAAGGGTCGCAAAGTGGCGTGCGCTGGTCTGGAGCGTCATGGCCTGGTTCTCCTGAGAGAGGATGGAGACAGGTCCGGTGAGCGCTCTCTCTTCGCCGGTCCGAAACCAGCCAGGCCCGTCCGCTCTCTTCCTCTTCATATGCGCCAGAGCCCCTGCGCGATTTCGCGCGCGAGCATGGCGTGAGCATTGGTCATCACGTCGCTGCCGCTGGTTTCGGGGTGATCGAAGAACCGCGCGGCTGGGCCGTTCTCGATCCAGTCGGCGTAGTAGCACCAGGACCGATCCTGAAGCCGGAAAGCTGCCATATCAGCAGCCCAATGCGGCTTCGGCTCGACGACGACGGTGACGCCATTGCGGGTTTCGGGCCACGGCAGCGAGCGCTGCGAGGGAGGGCAGCGCAGGTCCGCAGCCAGTATCTCTTCGACGGTAATCATGTCGCAGTCCCCCCGTCCGGCGTTGAGATGAAGCCGTTCGGATCGTCGGGATCGGGCGGAAGGTAAGCATCAAAGGGGTTGCCATCGGCGAGATGGCCGAACGGCGTCATGACGATATGGCCGCCCTCTGCGCGGCCCACGGCGCAGAGGACGTAGCGACGCTCACGGGGTGACGGCGTCCAGGCACTCCGTGAGCGCCAGATTGCCGTCGCCGGCGGCGCACAGCAGCGTGTTGAAGTTTGTGCGGACTGGATCGGGAATGGCCACGATGGTCTCCTGAAACGAAAATGGCCCGGCGAGAGGCCGGGCCGTGAAGTGGGAAGAATGAAATGCGAGGCGACCGAAGCCGCCTCGACGTTCGGTGTCATTCGGCGGCGACGAGAACCACCGGATCGTTGGACGCATCCGCCTTGTCATCGCCGGCAAGGAACTCCGGCAGCGCCACATCATCTTCCTGGGCTACTGCCTGCATGTCGGCGGCCGGCTCCTCGACAAAGAGGCGAAGCGGTTCCGGCAGCCAGCCGGTGTCGGCCAGGAGGCGTTCGGCCTGACGCGCCATCTCATCCTTCTTCATGTGGTCGATGAGACGCGCTGTTTCTTCGCCCAGCGCCTCATGCACGGCTTCGTGGATGCGGGACTTGGTCACGCGGCCGAGGTAGTTCGTGACGGTAGGACGGAAGCCGGCCTCCGCCATGTCGAGACCCGTGACGCGGGCAAGGCGGTCGGCCTCGGCCATACGGGTGCGAAGGTCGTATTCAGAAATGCCGGTGGCACTGTGCGGATTCGGCCGCTCGTAGAGCGCGTTGATGCCGTAGGACACGCAATGAGCGAGAAGAGCCAGCCGGCTATCGAGATCGAGGGCGTCGAGCCAATCCCAGAGAGCGTCATCATCGGCCGGAATACCTGCCTTCCAGCCGGCGTGCCGTTCTGCCACCGACTTCGCATAGGGGCTGTTCTTGAGATCGATGCCCTGTTCGCGGAAGTAGACTTCCTGAACCTCGACCTGAACGGTCGCGCCTCTCGGAGACCGCTTGAAGCGGTCGCGTACGAGACGATGCAGCAGCGCCGTCATGGCGATATGCGGATTGGCGGCCACGGCGTCGCTCAACGCAACGGTGCGGTGTGCCGTCAGCTCGGCGACGAGCTTCTCGGGAAGAGGCCTGATCATGTCCTCTTCCTCGTCGAACTCGACCGGCTGACCGCCGACGGTGATCACGGCGTGCTGGACATCGGACGTGGTCACGCCGTCGGCATCCCCGTCGCCCTCGATCTCCGGCGTTTCGCCCTCGACGGACGCGGTCGGCTCGTCCTCGGGACGGACCCAGCCGCGATCGACAACGAGCTCGCCATCCTCATCGACAGTGACGAAGACGCCGGCGATGGCAATCTCGGCGGGGTCGTAGATAACCCGGCGACGCTCGAAGGCCTCGATCTGCTTTTCAAGCTCCGCAAGACGATAGTCGATTTCGCGCGGCAGTTCGTCGACCGCATGATATTTGTCTTCGAGGTCGGCGTGTTCGTCGCGCAGCGCCAGGAAGGCCGCATTTTCTTCCTCGGTCAAATCATCGATTTCGCCCGGGATGGGTCGCAGCCCATACTGATGGCCGTATGGAAGATAGAGGTCCGCCGAGACCCACTTCCAGCCTTCGGCGGCCACCGCCGCAGCGACCCCTTTAAGCTTTTCGGCGACGAGGCGATCGAGAAGCGGCACATCGTCGAGCCAGCCGTCTTCCTCATCGTCGAAGAGGTAACGCGGCAGAACCGGCCCGCCGGCCGCCACATAGGTGTCGAGGCCGATGAAGAGCACCCGCTTGTCGGATGCGGGAACGCTGGTCTCGGTCAGCATGTTGCGAATGCGCCAGGGCTCGCGATGGTGGGATTGCCGGACGGCGTCCCAGACCTGTTCCTGCCGTGCGTGATCCGGGTGCGCGGTGAACGACTCGAGCATCGCCAGCGTCATGCTGTTCTCTGTATAGACGGCATGGAGCGTGGGCGAGACCTTCGCCAGTGCAAGGCGCTGATCCACATAGCGCTCCGTGGTGAAATAAGCACTCGCGACCTCGGCGTTGGTCATGCCGCCGTCGACCATCCGCTTGAATGCCTTGAACTGGTCGAGCGGATGAAGCGCGAGCCGGAACGTGTTCTCGGCGAGCGAGTCGTCGATGGCCGATGTCTTGGCGTTGGCTTTCTTGACGATGCAGGGAACCAGACCATCGGCGGGGAAGCGGCCCCTCTCCACCAGCCGGGCGATGACGCGGAAACGGCGGCCGCCGGCCGGCGTCTCGAAATCTCCGGTCTCGTTGCCGTCGGCATCGAGGATGGCGCGGACGTTGATGCCCTGGATCAGATCTTCGCGTCGTTCGACGTCATAGGCGAGATCGTCGAGACCGGCTTCGACATCGGTTTCGCGCACATTGTCGTGGGACAAACGGATGCGGTTGAAGGGAATGTCGCGCGCTCGCGAGAACTCGATCAGTTCGAGGGCAGGCTTCTTCTTGGCTCGGGCCATGGTGGCTACTCCGTGACGGGCGCCGAGAGCCTCTCTCTCAGCCCTAAACCCGTCATAAATCCCCATCCCCCCTCTTCCTCTCCGGCGGCTAAGGCGGGCTCGGTGTGAGGTGGCCGCCCCCCTCCGTGGCCTGGATCCTGCGCGCTGCACGACGGATGACGACAAGGCGCGTATCGGCGGCCTGTGCGATCCGCTTTATTGTTGACAGCTCCGCATCCGAGCACTCCCCCATCACCTCGATCTCGACGAAGTGGCCGCCCCTGTCGTTGGAGACGCTTGGGCGGTGGCTGTAGGAGACGTAGAAGCTTTCGTGGCGCTCAATCGGTCGGACACGCGACCGCAAGAAAATGATGCCTGAGCCGAGATTCCCGCAGAACAGCAGCTCGTCGGCCGGTGTGGTCTTCGGCCCGTCGCCTTTCTGTCTGCGGCCGATCTGGCGGAAGGCCTGGTCGAACGTCGCCGGGTCGCGCGTGATCCGCGCCTCGCGGTCCTCATGGAATTTCCATGGTGGCCGCCAGGGGTTTAGCTTCCCGACCGCGATTTGATGGAGGAAATCGGCGAAGCTCGCCGGATCGGCCGGATACGGGCAGGCCCGCCAGATCTCGCGCACCCGCGCGCGCAGCGTGTCCGGAAGCGCGAAGAGCCGAGCGCGGCCCTTGCGCCACCAGGCAGCGCGCTGACGGCGGCGCTCGCGTTCGGCCTCGTCCCACCAGACAGCTCGACGGGCCATTTCCTCGTCGACGGAGAGCTGACCGGCGGCGATCTCTTCGGCGAAAAGCGGCAGCGCCTCGCGTTGGAGGCGCTGCTTGCGGAGAAATGCCGCGCGTTTACGCGACGTGTCTCCATAGGGTGCGGACCGATGCCAGCGACGAAAACGCATCACGCCGCCCTTCTGTCGATTGCGCCGGCGGCGGGAGCATCGGTCTCGGGAAGGAAGGACAAGATCCAGTCGGCCGCTCTGCTGGCCTGCGAGGCGGCGCGGACGATGGCGCGATTGTCCTCGCGTAGCACCTCCAGCCACGATCCGATATAATCGGCGTGTCGTACGGTCGGGACGATGCCGAGCGAGGCGCAGCAGAAGGCGGAGCTCATCTCGGCCACGAGCTCCTCGAACGCATACTTCCTGGTTCCAAAGGAACCGGAGAGATCGCGGTTCAGCCGGCTGTGGTGGCCGCTGGCGTGGCCGATCTCGTGGAGCGCGGTCCTGTGCCAGTTGATCGGCTCGAAATAGGCTTGCGGCGGTGGCACGGCCACGTAGTCGAGCGTAGGCATGTAGAAGGCCCGATCGCCACCAATGCGGAAGTCAATGGCGGTCGCCTTGATGAGAGCCTCGACCGTCGGTTCGATGAGGCCGGGCGGCGGGAGCGGCGCGGCAACGGTGATGTCGTCGGGCAGGCCCTCGCACTGGGCCGTGTTGAACACGGTGAACCGCTTGAGAAAAGGTATGGCCTGGGCTTCCTCGCCGCTTTCGCGCGCCCGCCGCTTCTCGTCCTCGGGGATGAAGCGGTCGGCATAGACGACGGTGGTGCCGTGCTCGCCCTTGCGGACATTTCCGCCAAGCGCGGCCGCCTGACGGTATGTGAGCCAGCCCTGACCGGGAAAGCCATGCTGTACGACTGCGCCCCAGAGGATGAGAATGTTGATGCCGCTATAGGCGCGGCCGGTGCTGGCGTTGTTCGGAAGCCCAAGCGGGGCTTTGGCCTCGGCCTTGCCCCAGGGCTGCACCCACGGGAAGCGCCCGGCCTCGAGGTCGGCGATGATCTTGTCGGTGATTTCGTCGTAAAGGTTCGTCCGGTCGGAGCCGGTGCGAGGGGTGCGGTCATGTCTGGACATCGCGGTTCTCCGCGACGGGCGCCGGGAGCCTCTCTCCCAGCCCTCAACCCGTCACGGCTAACCCAGTCCGCACTCTGACTCTCGGGGGGCGTTGCGGGGTCTCCCCGCAGAAGGGGGTGTGCCGGCGACTTCGGCGCCGGCCAGGGGGAAGACTTTCCCCCAAAGTTCTATCGGATCGTAAACCCGGGAAAACGCAAAGCCGACTATCAGTAATTACGCCCTTCAGGCGAGGTATCCGAAAACGGTTACTCAAGCCGAAACCGCATCCGCCAACCCGTCTATGAGCAGATCAAAAGCGATGCGCAGGTCCTCCTGCCGTAGCTTCTCGACCAAATCGCCGCAAGTCGGCAGGCCAATCTCGACGGACCTGCGACTCGTTCATTCGCATCAGCCGCGGACCAATTGCGCAGCCGCTTCGCCGGCGCTGTCCATATAGCTGGTGTCCCGGTGCAGAAGCACGACGGCGAATGCGCCATCGAGAAGAAGAACGATCTGCCGCGCGAGACGGCGCGCTTCGTCGGGGGCCCGGATTTCCTCCAGCACGACGCAGAGCCAGTCCTCGACCCGCTTCTTGTGCGCGCGGCCCGCGAGGATCGCCGGATGTCCCGGCAGGTGGATGAGCTCGACCGAAGTGCGCAGGAACCCGCACCCCTTCCACTTGGGATGCCGCGCAGACGCCGCCAGATTGCGGAAAATGCCTTGCACCTTGTCCGCCGTGTTGCCCTCGGTCTCGGCGAACCAGTGCTGGAACAACGCAAGGTTCGGCTGGTCGCGCGTTTCGAGATAGGCGGCGATCAGGTCGTCCTTGCTGCGGAAGTGATAATAGAGCGTTCGCTTCGTGAGCCCGACCTTTTCGGCGACCGCGTCGACGCTCACGGCGCGGATGCCTTCCGCGTGGAACAGCTTCCCGGCTGCCTCAATGATGCGCTCGCGTGTCGGTCTCAGTGATCTAGCCATGCCCGAATGTATACCGACTAGTGAATATACTCAACCGGCCTACACGTTTATCCTTCCGGCATGCGTAACCCGTCTTCAAACACCACTCTTATTGAAGGACAGCCGGTCGAGCTTTCCTCACCAGACGGTGTTCTGCTTGCCGGCCATCTCTGGCGGGTCCGGCAAGCGGACCCTATGGGGACCGTCATTATCAATCCTGCAACCGGGGTGCTCGCGCGCTATTACCATCGCTATGCCCGTTTCCTCGTGGAGCACGGATTCGACGTGCTGACCTATGATTATCGCGGCATCGGGCTGTCGCGGCCCGTCCGTCTGCATGGCTGCGGCTATCGCTGGCGTGACTGGGGCGAGCTGGATTTTGAAGCCGCCATCAGGTTCATAGAGCAGCAGGGTCGTCATGACAGAGTGCTGGTGGTCGGGCACAGCGTCGGCGGCTTCCTGCCGGGACTCGCTGCGAGTGCTCGCCGCATCGAGCGCATGCTGACCGTTGGCGCCCAATATGCCTGGTGGGGCGACTACGCCTTGCATCGGCGGCTCCACCTGTTTCTCAAATGGCATGTCGCGATGCCCGCGCTGACACTTGCCTTTGGCTATTTTCCCGGCCGCCGGCTGGGTTGGCTGGAAGACCTGCCGGCTGGCGTCGCTCTTGAATGGAGTTTTCGCCGGCCGCGTTTCGAGCATAGCCATCCGCGCGCGGTGAGGCGGGGCGCGCTCGACCGCATGGCTGCCGTCACGGCGCCGATCCTGGCAGTGGCCATGTCCGACGACGAGCTTGGGACGCCGGCCGCCATTCGCCGGACGTTGAAATACTACACCGGCAGCGCCGAGCGAATCGCGGTGCTGCTACGGCCGTCGGACTTTGGCCGCGACACGGTCGGACATTTCGGCCTGTTCCACGACAGCCATGCCTCCGGCTTCTGGCTGGAGACGCTTCTGTGGCTTCGCGACGGCCGAAATCCATGGCGCGGCCACGTCATCGATCCTTGAACGGGAGGTTTTCATGCACCGTCTCTTTTACTCGCCCGGCGCCTGCTCGCTCGCTATCCACATCGTGCTGGAGGAGATTGGCGAGCCTTACGAGGCCGAGGTCCGCTCAGCCAAAAACGGCGAAGGCACGACGACGGCGGACTATCTGGCGCTCAACCCGAAAGGCCGCGTGCCGGCGCTGACAGGCGTTCCCGGTGGCGCTGGAGGCGCACCGGACCTTTTAACCGAAGCCGTCGCCATCCTGTTGTTTCTTGCTCGAAGCCATCCCGAGGCGAAACTGCTGCCTGCCGATCCGGCCGGTGAAGCCCGATGCCTGGAATGGCTGAGCTGGATCTCGATCGATCTACACGGCATCGGCTATGGCCAGCTCTGGCGTCCGCACCGGTTCGTGGCCGATCCGGCGCTCCATGAGGCAGTGAAGAGCAAGGGGATGGAGAACATCCTCACCGCCTACGATCATATCGACCATATCCTGTCCGATGGCCGCGAATGGGCAGTGCCCAGCCAATACACGGTCGTCGATGCCTATCTGGTCGTGTTCTGGCTTTGGGGCCGGCGGATCGGTCTTGAGATGGACACGAGCTGGCCGAACTGGGCACAGCTGATGAACAAGGTGCTGGAACGTCTGGCGGTGAAGCAGGCGCTCGAGCTGGAGGGCCTGGCTTGAGATGATGTCCATCACGGCCCATCAGGCGTGCGTTGCCGATGTCAGATGCTCGAACAGACTGCGCGCGGGCGCGGTCAGCTCCGCTTCGCTGCGAACACAAACGGACAGTTCGCGCGTCGCCCAGCCGTCCTGAAGCCGAGCCATTGCAATACGTGCGGATCGCCTCAAGCGCCGCGCTGCCGTTTCCGGTACGATGCCGACGCCGACGCCCTCGCTGGCCATTCGGCAGATACCTTCGAAACTGCGAAGCGCTACGCGCAACTTCAACTTCGTCCCAAGCTGGCCAGCCTGCATCTCTAGGTGCTGTTGCAAAGCTCCGTCCGCCAAGGCGATGAAAGGATGATCGAGCAGATCGGCGAAGCGAAGCTGGGGCTTTTTCGCAAGATCATGGTCCAGCGCGAAGACGGCTACCAGCCGGTCGATGGCGAAGGGGTGCGATATGAGGTCGGCGATCTCGGCGGCGCTGGACAGGATACCGATTTCGGCAAAGCCCGCGGCAACGCTGCGCGCGATCTCAGAGCTTTGCCTTTCTTTCAGTTCGATGTCGATCTGTGGATGGGCTGCCATCCAGGGCGCGAGCCGTGCGGGCAGAAATTCCGTAACCGCCGCCGTATTGGCGAAGATGCGGACGCTTGCGCGCATTCGCTTGGCGTAGCGGGATATCTCACCGCGCATCTGCGCCATCTGATGCAGGATCGTGCGCGCATGGTGGGCGAGCGCCTCGCCGGCTTCGGTCGGACTGACGCCCCGCCGGCCGCGCTGGAGCAGCAGGACCTCGCCTGCGGCCTCCATGTCGCGCAACCGCTCGCTGGCAGCCGGCAGCGACATCCCTGCATCGGCCGCGCCATGGGTGATGCTACCGGCATCGACGACGGCCAGGAAAAGGCGCAGATCAATCAGGTCGAAACGCATGCTGAACGTATAGTCGCATTTTTGCCTTCGGCATAGCCGAAGTCACGCATCGGTCTTTCCGCATTGCGCGAAGACGTCCGCTCGACAGTCATGGGCAATGTTTGATCTTTCCACACCGTTACTGGCCGCAGTCGTTGCGACCTTCTTCGCGGCCGGCCTCGTCAAGGGCGTCACCGGCATGGGGTTGCCTACCGTGGCGATGGGCGTGCTTGGTGCCCTTGTCTCGCCGCTAGCGGCCGCAAGCCTGCTGATCGTGCCGTCCTTTGTCACCAATGTCTGGCAGCTCCTGGCCGGCCCGAACTTCGTCCCGCTCCTGCGGCGGCTCTGGCCGATGATGCTGGCTGTCGTCGCGGGAACCGTGCTCGGATCGACATGGATCGCCGGCGGCGACACAAAGCTTACGACAGCGTTTCTCGGCATCGCGCTCGTCGTCTATGCGGCCTATACACTGTTCGCGCGCCAGATCAGAGTTCCGCGCCGTACCGAGCCGTGGCTGTCACCGCTGATCGGCGCTATCACAGGAGCCGTGACGGGGGGAACCGGCGTTTTCGTCATCCCGGCAGTTCCTTATCTCCAGGCGCTTGGTCTGTCGAAGGACGACCTCGTGCAGGCTCTCGGCCTCTCGTTTACCGTGTCGACGATCGCGCTCGCCATCGGACTTGGCGCGCATGGGGCATTCCAGGCCGATCGTCTCTCGCTATCGGCGCTCGCAGTCTTGCCAGCGCTGGCGGGCATGTGGGCGGGGCAGCGCGTTCGCAACCGGATCAGCCCGCTCGCCTTTCGCCGCGGCTTCCTGATTTGCCTGCTGCTGCTCGGCTGCGAAATGGCCACGCGGTCTCTGCTATGATTTGAGAAGTCTCGTGGGCACGCAAATCCACCAATGTGAGAGGCCGATTGTTTACTCTAACTTCGGCGAACCGGAACGTGGTCGGCACTCGATCTTCTGCTAAAAGCTCATAGAGCAGAGCACAAATAGCTGTTAGATCAAGTTACATTGGATTCCGGCGAGCACGAATCGGGAGGGCGGGAACGATGCATTTAAGGAAGCTTGCTGTCCGCAACTTTCGACGGCTACAAGATGTTGTTATCGACTTCGCATCTGATATTTCCATCTTCGTCGGCGCTAATAATAGTGGCAAGACGTCCGTCGGCCACGCACTCCAGCTCTTCACCGGCCATGGCCGTTTCAACATCCATGATTTCAGCGCGGATTTATGGCCGGGGATCGTGGCATTCGGTGCGGGCGACGACAGTCTGGCGTTGCCGACCATGGAAGTCGATATTTGGCTGGAAATCGGGGCGGAGGATGTTCATCGTGCCATTGACCTGCTGCCTAGTCTCGCTTGGGACAGCACCCTCGTCGGGATGCGTGTTGCCTATGCGCCGATAGACCCTGACGCGACACGTGACCGTTTCATTGAGGCCCGCGAGCGCGCGCTCGCTGCAGTCGAGAAAGATGCGAACGGCGCTCCGGTGTTTGACCCGGCGCCACGACACCTTCGTGATTATCTGCGCGATACTCTGCATGATGAATATGAGCTGCGCTACTTTGTGCTTGATCCGGCGCGGTTCGACACCGACATGGTCGCCGAGGACGGCTACATACCCTCGTCGCTTGCGGGTCGGGATCGCAGCGGCCGCGAAATTCTCAACAGCATCCTGCGCATCGATTTCCTGGACGCCCAGCGTCACCTGTCCGACAGCGCTGGAGGAGGTCGGGCCGAGGACCTGTCGCGAGTCCTCAGCCGCTTCTACGGGCGCAATCTTGAGCAGAAGGGTGACGACCTCGAGGCGCTTCGCGCATTGGCTCAATCGGAGATCGCGCTCAACCAGCATCTGGAGAGAGTGTTTGAGCCGACCTTGAAGAGCTTATCGAAGCTCGGATATCCCGGACTCTCCAACCCTCGCATGATGATCCGCTCCGCGCTCGATCCGGCACAGATCATGAGCAGCCGTGATGCGGCCTTGGTCCACTATGCGCTCGGCCCAGACGATGGTGCGGCCGATCCCCCGACATTGCCTGACCGCTACAACGGGTTAGGGTTCAAGAACCTCATATTTATGGTCGTTGAACTGCTCGACCTCCATGCGCAATGGCTGGCTATCGAAGAAAACCGTCCGCCGGTCCATCTGATCTTCATCGAGGAACCAGAGGCGCACCTGCACGCGCAGCTCCAGCAAGCTTTCATTCGCAAGGTGATGGACATCCTCGCGCTCAAGGGTGTCGACCGGACCGCTTACACAAGCCAGGTCGTCGTCACCACGCACTCGACCCATATCCTCTACGAGCGAGGCTTTCGGCCGATCCGCTATTTTCGGCGTTCGCGCGCGAACGCCGAGTCGACGTCCGACGTGCTCAACCTTTCTGCATTCTACGACAGCACCGCCCCGGATATTCGCACCTTCCTTGAACGCTACCTCAAGCTCGCGCATTGCGATCTGTTCTTCGCAGACGCCGCCGTGCTCGTTGAGGGCAATGTCGAACGGCTATTGCTGCCGCAAATGATCGAGACTGCTGCTCCGCGACTGCAATCGACATATCTCACCATTCTAGAGATTGGTGGCGCTTTCGGCTACCGCTTCAAGGCGCTGATCGAATTTCTCGGCCTCACCACCCTCATAATAACCGACCTTGACAGTGTGTTCGGTCCAGCGGTCTTGGCCGAAGGCGAAGACGCCGTCGTAGGCCAAGCTGGTGGGCCCACGGAACAGAGTGAGGCTGCCGCACAGGAGGAGCCCGATCTCGGCGCCGCTGACGAGGATGATGAAGGCGAAGAGGCGGCGCCAGCGGCGGGCGACAAGCCGGGCAAGGCCTGCATTGCCGGGCATCCAGGCGCGGCGACCTCCAATCAGACGTTGCTGCAATGGCTGCCTAAATGCGGGACCGTCGAGGCGCTCTGGGATGCGACGGCCGACGACAAGACTCAGGCTCGTGTGAATGACGATGACGCGCTTGTTCGGGTTGCCTATCAATGCCGCACTGACGTCAGTTGGGGTCACGATACGGCCGCGCTCGCAGGACGAACGCTTGAGGAGGCTTTCGCGCTTGAGAACCTCGAGTGGTGCCAGCACAAGGATCGCCGGCTGCTTCAGTTGAGGATCGCGAAGAACGACGAAAAGACGCTGGCTGAGCTCGTCAGCCGTATCCACAAGCGCGTTCAGGCGAAGAGTTTCAGCAAGACCGACTTTGCTCTGGCGTTGCTAGCTGAGGATCCGACCAAGTGGATTGTGCCGGAATATATCGCAGAAGGGCTACGTTGGCTGGAGGGTGAAATCGCGCCACCCGAACCGGAACCTGATGACGAGGACGAGAGCGAAGACGAAGGCAGCGATGGTGGGGCTGACGGCGAGCACGGCGACACTGGCGCTGAAGGCGCCGTCCACCTCGCCGTGTCCGCCGCTGGCAACGGTTTTGCCGCATGACCAGTCGCATCGGCAGCCCGGACACACCCGCGGACGTCGAGGTTCGTGCCTGTCTTGATGGAGAAGTTCCCCGTTCCTTCGTGATGGTCGCAGGGGCCGGCTCCGGCAAAACAACCTCGCTGATCAAGGCCCTTGACCATCTCGCTCGAACCCGTGGCCCTTCTCTGCGTCGCGCGGGGCAGCAGATCGCCTGCATCACCTATACAGAAGTCGCTGCCGGCGAGATTTCTGAGGATGTCGGCGTCTCGCCGCTATTCCACATCTCAACGATCCATAGCTTCCTGTGGTCGGTGATCCGGCCGTTCCAAAGCGACATTGCAACCTGGGTTGGCGTCAGAATCGAGGAGAAGATCGCCGAGCGGCGAGCGCATTACGAAAAGCCACGCACGCAGCCACGAACCAAGGCGCGGTTAGAGATCGAGATCGCCGAACTCGAGGCTCAGTTGGGCGCGATTGCGTCGGTGGATAGGTTCACCTACGGCACTGGCAGCAGCTATGCCGAAGGTATTCTGGGTCATGATGACGTCCTCAAACTGACGCCCTATTGTGTCGGCGCGCATCCACTGTTGCGCAGAGTGATCGCCAGCCGTTTCCCATTCATCTTTGTCGACGAAAGCCAGGACACCAACCCGGAAGTTGTCGAGGCATTGCGCTCGATCGCAGCCGAGCAGCCTAGATTGTGTGTCGGATTTTTCGGCGATCCGATGCAGAAGATCTATATGAGCGGCAGCGGCGCTGTTCCGCTTGACGAAGGCTGGGCAAACATCAGCAAGCCGGAGAATTTTCGTTGCCCGACGTCAGTTCTCGCGGTCGTCAACGCCATCCGCGCCGGCGGCGACGGTCTCGTCCAGACACGTGGACGCCGGATCAAGGTCGGCGAAGTAGAACAGCCCGTGGTTGGCACGGCCAACCTGTTCGTTCTGCCGGCCGACCATCAGCGAAGCGCTCGCCTCGCCGCGGTTCGTGCATGGCTCGCAGCGCAAACCGAAGACGAGCTTTGGCTGAGCGATGTCTCCGAGGGCGATGTCAGGCTGCTGGTCTTGGTTCACCGGATGGCCGCCGTCCGGCTCGGCTTTCCGAGCCTCTACTCTGCGCTCAACGATCACGCCCCGACCAGCTTTGCCGAAGGAATCGCTGACGGCTCCGCCTGGCCGCTTCGACCTATAGCGCAACAGATCCTGCCGATCGTCTCGGCAGTTCGGCAAGGCGACCGCTTTACGGTCATGTCGATCCTGCGTCTTGCCAGCCCCAAGCTCCAGCCCGATCGCCTGCGTGGCCAGCCAGCGGCGGCTGTGCTGACAGGACTGCAGCATGCGGTCGATCACCTTGTAGCGATGCTTGCTGACGGTTCGCAAGCGACAGTCGGCGCGGTAATGCGGCACGTCCACGATACGGAACTGCTTCGACTGGATGACCGCTTCGGACCGCATCTCGTTGACGGGCCGGTGGACGACGGTAGCAGCGGCTTCGCAAATGTTCAGGCTTTACTCGCCTGTAGCGTCAACGAGCTCTGGGCGTACCGCCGCTACTTCACCGAGGAGTCGCCGTTCGCGACGCACCACGGGGTGAAGGGAGCGCAGTTCGAGCGGGTCCTCGTCGTGGTGGATGACGAGGAGGCGGCGTTCCACCAATACTCTTACGGGAAATACTTCGGCTACGTACCGCTTTCTGAGAATGACCAAGCCCGGATTGAGGCTGGCGAAGAGACGGTCCTCGATCGCACCCGGCGTCTTTTCTACGTATGCTGCTCACGCGCCATGACGGATCTTGCCGTGGTGCTCTTCGTGCCGGACGTGCCGGCGGCGCTCGCCGCAATCGCAGAAAAGGGGTTGTTCCCGGACACCTCGATTTGGGGCGTTGAGGCGCTCGCCTGATCAACGGGAGCGAATCGCACCACCGTGGTATCCGTTTCGGCGCCATGAAAACAGCGACTGCCTCAGGCCGAAGGCTTCAAGAGGTGAAGGCGGGGATATCCCAACCGGGAGGATCGTAGATCTTCGAACGTTTGATCTGGCCCGAGAAGCCCGTCGCTTTCGCGATTGCCGCCCTGTCGGCCTTCCAGCCCCGTCGATCCCGGTTCGGATCGGCCATGATCTGTGTGATCATATCGTGAGGGTCGACCGGATACCGATAAAGACCGCGGGGATCGCAGTTGCCCGCATCGCCGAAGTGGTGCAAGCGTATTTCGGCCTCGTGCTTGAAGGCCCGACGCTTGAGAAGAAGCGATCGGACGAGTCCTCGTGCCGAGATTTCCAGGCGTCCGTTGTTGGCCAGATATTCCTTCAGGACCGGCTCGGTTTCATAGCTGACGGCGCCTACAAAACAGGTGTCTTGAGGCATGCGAGGGTGAGCTGCGGCAAGCGATGTCAGCAGTTTGCGTGGCGTCGAACGGATACGCAGATACCTCTTACTCGGATCGTTCGCATAAATTCCCCACATCGCTTCCGAGAGGCTGTGCCGCGTCCAGCATTGGCCGACGAAATCATCCTTGAAACCGTAATCGAACCGTTCTCCATCCAACGTTCCGCCGAGGTTGAGCTGGAAATTCTCAAACTTATCCTTCCAATTGCTGATCTTGCTCAGGACGTTCTGGCTGTCGCTGAACAGCGTGAAAACGTACTCCTGCGGCATGATGCGATAGATGTGTTGATCGAGTTCCTTGTCGTCCAGATTCAGGAAATTCATTCTTGTTGTTCCCCCCATTATGACACTCCTAGTTCGAACACGCTATTTGGCCTGACGCGCCGCTTCGTCTCGTCGCCGTTGAACGATGCTTTCCATCAGACGCGGCTGTGGCGTCCTGCCGAAGCGGTTCTGAATGAAGCGCGCCTGATTCTGATCCATGCCGTAGACGAACCGCGATGCGCCTTCGACGACCTGCCGATTGCATTCCTTCACGAGAGCGATCTGGTTTGTGCGCAGGACTCCATCGAGAAAGCCGCGATCATGGGAGGCGATGAAGAGAAGGCGCGGACCAATCGGCAGCGCGATATGGTCACCCTCCTGATCGAGGCCATTCGTCCTGATTATCGGGCGGTCGGAGGTCAGGAATGCGGGGGCGGCTGGCGGTGATTGCAGCACGCGCCAGTCCATTTCGTTGATTTTGCCGCCAACGCTGTCGTGGTCGACCAGGGAATAGAAGACCTGGAACTGATGGCGTTCCTTGATGCCTAGCGGTTGGCCGGCGAGGAACTCGGCAAAGGTCTCTGGATCTTCAGCGCCGCGCGCAGCCTGATAGCGCGCTTCAGCGTCAGCGTCGGTGCGGCTGAAATCCTCGTGCCACCATTCCCTGAAAGCCTCGATATCCTCGGGGCAACGCAGCAGCAGCGACAGGAGAAACCTCGTCCACGCCGAGCGGCTATGGCTGTCCCAAGGCGCCTGGTGGCCGTGTCGTTCGAGCATGGTGAGCGCGTTGGACGCCCAGGTATCGAGCGGCTTGAAAAACTTTTCTTCAACCTGCTGCGCAAGGCTCGGCTCAAAGCCCTTCAGTTCATACAGGCGCTCCTGATACCCGGTGCGATCAGGCATGATCCTTCTCGCGACGATGTCATGACGCGGTTTGGTGAACTCCGTGACCTTGCCGTCGCCACCCGCCCATCTTCTCAGGTAAAACGCTGGAATATAGTGATGCTTCGTTGGAGGGTTTGACGTCATGTACTGTATTAAGCCGATTTCGCGATATTACCTCAAACGATAACAAGTACAGAATGTGATTTCACCGGAAATTCTTGCCTTTCACCGTTATCTCGCCGATGTTGGCGTGACCGTCCGACAAGGTCCGGCCCCGGAACGGGCTCGGCAGCAGGCCGCGCGGATCTGGCGCCGGAGTACCGTGATGGTGCGCGTCCCCGCATCCGCTAAATGCCGGTTTGGGCGTCAGCGAGTGAGGCTGCGATCGCGGCCATCGAGCGGAAAAGAACAAGCGGATCGTCCCGCGTGGGAAGGAAACCACGCCGTTGCCAGAACTGCGCGGCTTCATTATCCACGGCGTTGACCATCAGCGCGCGCCCGCCGATCAGACTTGCGGCCTGAACGCAGCGCTGAAGCGCATGCTTTACCAGGCCCGTGCCAATGCCGCGCCCCGACCATTCCGTATCGGTGGCAAGCTGGCCGAGAAGAAGGCAGGGGACCGGATCGGGCGGCTGACCAGTGCGGATCGAGCGCGGCAGCACTCCCGGGACAACGGCGGTCGGAGCAAGACCGTAGTAGCCGACGACACGTCCAGCCTCGTGAACAACGAGAACGGCCGTGAAACCCTTCTGCTGATTGGACAGAGCGCGTGTCTTCAGCCAGTGATCAAGCGTCGGGTTTCCACAGGAGAACTCCGACACGTCATGCGTGGCGGTGAGTGGTTCGGGAGCCGATAGCGCCACGATTTACCGCTTGGGCTCATAACCGGCTTCCCAGGGCGCCGGCCGCCTGGCCAGTTCGACCATTTCGGGAACCGGAGCTGCCGGGGCGGCGAGAACCTCTATGAATCCGGCGAACCCTTGCGGGCTCATGCGGATCAGGCTTTGTTCCATGACGACTTCTTCGGCCGCACGCACCGCAGCGTCACGCACGAAGTCGGTTCGCGAGCGCCCACGCAGCGTTGCCGCGCGATCGATCATCGCGACATCCGCTTCCGGCAGTCGCATCGAGATTGGATATTCCTTACGTTCGGCATTGGCGGCCATAAATTTTCTCCTTGACCGCATGATAAGAGATTGTATCGTAAAACGCAATACGCTACGATGGCGTTCATGTTGAGCGATCTGAAAAATGCCATCTCGGTGCGACCGATGGTCGGTTCGGAGACAAAAGCGAACAGGTTATTTCGCTATGCCACAGCGCGCGGACGTACGCCGCGCCGCGCCAGCATACGCCGGAACACAGCAATAGTCGCCGAGCATTCTATCGTGTTTTCAGTTGCTTATACTTCATATCCGGCAAACTCTACCGGGCATGAGCGTGCGATCAACCCATACTCCGGCGAAAATGAAGAGAAGCGAGCGCGAAGAGCTGCTCGAATCTCTTCTGCTCAACGAACCGGAACTTACCTTTACTCCTCGTGGCGATCCCGACCCGCGGCTTTTGCGTTTGGTGGACTTTTTGGCGCGGCAAGCTGCGCGGGAATGCTACGCGGAGGAAGTGAAGGCGACGAGGCGACGGGGGAAGCGCGCCTCTTGATGCAGAGAGGAGACGCGCATTGAAGATCGCGATCTACGCCCGCTATTCGTCCGACAGTCAACGCGACGCGTCCATCGCCGACCAGTTTCGGATGTGCCGCCTTCATGCTGAGAAGCAGGGTTGGACCATTGTCGAGGAATACTCTGACCACGCCGTTTCCGGCTCCAGCATGATCCAGCGCGCTGGCATCCAGGCGCTGATCATGGATTCCAGCCGCGGCCGTTTCGACCTGGTCATGGCCGAGGCGCTGGATCGGATCAGCCGGGATCAGGAAGACATCGCCGGCATCTACAAGCGCATGCGCTATGCCGACGTGAAGATGCTCACCCTGTCGGAGGGCGAGATCAGCGAGTTGCATGTCGGGCTCAAGGGCACGATGAACGCGCTCTTCCTGAAGGATCTGGCCGACAAGACCCGCCGCGGGCAGCGTGGCCGTGTTGAGGCCGGAAAATCGGGCGGCGGCAATTCCTACGGTTATGACGTGGTAAAGAGGTTCGACGCCAACGGCGAACCGATCCGCGGAGACCGCACGATCAACGAGGCTCAAGCCGAAGTCGTCCGCCGCATCTTCCGCGACTATGCCGCCGGCAAGTCGGCCAAGACCATAGCCTTCGCGTTGAACAAGGCGGGTATCGCCGCCCCGTCCGGCGGAGATTGGGGCTTCAGCACGATCAACGGCAACCCCAAGCGGGGGAACGGCATCCTCAACAATGAGATGTATGTCGGCAAGATCGTCTGGAACCGCCAGCGCTTCGTGAAGGACCCCGATACAGGCAAGCGCCAGGCTCGCCCCAATCCCGAATCCGATTGGGTAGTTCAGGAGGCGCCGGAGCTGCGCATACTCGACGACGATCTCTGGAAGGCCGTGAAGGCGCGACAGGGCGAAAACCGGACGGAGAGGGACGAGAGCGGTGTCGCCGATATCCGCAAGATGAACTATCGCCGCCGACCCAGGTATCTCTTTTCCGGCCTCACGCGTTGCGCTTGCTGCGGGGGCGGCTATTCGGCGATCTCAGCCACATTGATCGGTTGCTCGACAGCGCGCAACAAGGGAACCTGCGACAACCGCGTCAACATCCGGCGCGAGGAACTCGAAGCACGGGTGCTCAACGCGCTCCGGACCCGCCTCGTTGATCCCGAACTGTTCGCCCGGTTCTGCGAGGTGTTCACCCAGGAAATGAACCGGCTGCGCATGGAAGGCCGCGCGGGGATCGCCGCGGCCGAGGCGGAGGTCGCCAGGATCGACCGGGAGCTCGATACACTGCTCAACCTGATCCTCAAGGGCGGCGCAGCGGATGCGATCAACGCGAAGATGGTCCTGCTGGAAGCCCGGAAGAAGGAGCTGGCGCTGTTCCTAGCCGAAGCCGAAGAGCCGCCTCCACTTCTCCATCCCTCCATGGCGCTGCAATATCGCAACCGCGTCCAGCAGCTCTACGAGGCCTTGCAGGATGAAGAGGAAGAGACGCGGATAGAGGCAGCGGACATCCTGCGCTCTCTCGTGGACAGGATTTTGCTGACCCCTGTCGAAGGTAAGGTGGAGATCGACGTCCAGGGCGATCTCGCTGGAATCCTTATGATTTCCGCCCAAACGAAAAACCCCGCCGGTGGGCGGGGTGGATCGCAAGTAAAGATGGTTGCGGGGGCAGGATTTGAACCTGCGGCCTTCAGGTTATGAGCCTGACGAGCTACCGGGCTGCTCCACCCCGCGTTATGTTTTTGCATGCAAAAGGGCCGCTTTGAGGGCGGCCCGATATCGGCTTGGGCCGAGGCTTGTTTTGAGAAGATTTGATTGCCTTTAGCAGACCTGGCAGCGACCTACTCTCCCGCGTCTTGAGACGAAGTACCATTGGCGCTGGGGCGTTTCACGGCCGTGTTCGGAATGGGAACGGGTGCAGCCACCCCGCCATAACCACCAGGTCGGCTAAGGGCAATCTTTTGAGAAGCTGGTAGAAGGCTTGAGCCTTCGTTTGTCTTAATTTTTGTGAACACGTCTTTTCTTCCTTGGGCAACGGAGCTTGAGCTCCGCAAGGCCAGAGGCCATCGCGCCTGATGGCGCTGCCCGTCCGGAGCGCTTTGGCGCGTCAGGACAGAAGAGATGGCTCATCGAATTTCATTCGATGAGCATGAACAATGAGAACGATCAAGCCAATCGAGCGATTAGTACCGGTAAGCTTCACACATTGCTGCGCTTCCACACCCGGCCTATCAACGTGGTCGTCTTCCACGGCTCTCAAGGGAATACTCGTTTTCAGGTTGGTTTCCCGCTTAGATGCCTTCAGCGGTTATCCATTCCATATATAGCTACCCTGCTATGCCCTTGGCAGGACAACAGGTCCACCAGAGATATGTCCATCCCGGTCCTCTCGTACTAGGGACAGATCCTGTCAATATTCCTACACCCACGGCAGATAGGGACCGAACTGTCTCACGACGTTCTGAACCCAGCTCACGTACCGCTTTAATTGGCGAACAGCCAAACCCTTGGGACCTGCTCCAGCCCCAGGATGCGATGAGCCGACATCGAGGTGCCAAACAACCCCGTCGATATGGACTCTTGGGGGTCATCAGCCTGTTATCCCCGGCGTACCTTTTATCCGTTGAGCGATGGCCCTTCCACGCGGGACCACCGGATCACTATGACCGACTTTCGTCTCTGCTCGACTTGTCAGTCTCGCAGTCAGGCGGGCTTATGCCATTGCACTCGACGACCGATTTCCGACCGGTCTGAGCCCACCATCGCGCGCCTCCGTTACTCTTTCGGAGGCGACCGCCCCAGTCAAACTACCCACCATACACGGTCCCGGATCCGGATAACGGACCGCGGTTAGACATCCATGACGATAAGGGTGGTATTTCAAGGATGGCTCCACAGAAACTGGCGTCCCTGCTTCAAAGCCTACCACCTATCCTACACATGCCGACACGAATGCCAGTGTAAAGCTATAGTAAAGGTGCACGGGGTCTTTCCGTCTGACCGCAGGAACCCCGCATCTTCACGGGGAATTCAATTTCACTGAGTCTCTGCTGGAGACAGCGGGGAAGTCGTTACGCCATTCGTGCAGGTCGGAACTTACCCGACAAGGAATTTCGCTACCTTAGGACCGTTATAGTTACGGCCGCCGTTTACTGGGGCTTCGATTCAAAGCTTGCACCTCTCCTCTTAACCTTCCAGCACCGGGCAGGCGTCAGACCCTATACGTCGTCTTGCGACTTCGCAGAGCCCTGTGTTTTTGATAAACAGTCGCTACCCCCTGGTCTGTGCCACCCCAACTCACTTGCGTAAATTGGGGTCACGCTTCTTCCGAAGTTACGCGTGCAATTTGCCGAGTTCCTTCAGCAGAGTTCTCTCAAGCGCCTTGGTATTCTCTACCTGACCACCTGTGTCGGTTTCGGGTACGGTCTATACGGTGGAGCTATTTCCTGGAACCGCTTCCCTGCACACCCAATCCAATAAGAATGTACAAGTTACGCAATCCGTCACTACCACCAGGCCCACGAATATTAACGTGGTTCCCATCGACTACGCGTGTCCGCCTCGTCTTAGGGGCCGGCTAACCCTGCTCAGATTAACTTTAAGCAGGAACCCTTGGTCTTTCGGCGAGGGAGTCTCTCACTCCCTTTATCGTTACTCATGTCAACATTCGCACTTCCGATACCTCCAGAGGCCCTCACGGGTCCTCCTTCGCAGGCTTACGGAACGCTCCGCTACCACTGGACTTGCGTCCAATCCTCAGCTTCGGTGCATGGCTTTAGCCCCGTTACATTTTCGGCGCAAAACCCCTTAATTAGACCAGTGAGCTGTTACGCTTTCTTTAAATGATGGCTGCTTCTAAGCCAACATCCTGGTTGTTTTGGGAGTCTCACATCCTTTCCCACTTAGCCATGACTTGGGGACCTTAGCTGGAGGTCAGGGTTGTTGCCCTTTTCACGACGGACGTTAGCACCCGCCGTGTGTCTGCCGACTAGTACTCTCAGGTATTCGGAGTTTGGTTAGGATCAGTAAGACGGTGAGTCCCCATAGCCCATCCAGTGCTCTACCCCCTGAGGTATTCGGTCGACGCTCTACCTAAATAGATTTCGCGGAGAACCAGCTATCTCCGAGTTTGATTGGCCTTTCACCCCTAGCCACAAGTCATCCCAATCTATTGCAACAGATGCGGGTTCGGTCCTCCAGTTGGTGTTACCCAACCTTCAACCTGCTCATGGCTAGATCACTCGGTTTCGGGTCTAATGCGTCGAACTGAACGCCCTGTTCAGACTCGCTTTCGCTGCGCCTACACCTACCGGCTTAAGCTTGCTCGACACACTAAGTCGTTGACCCATTATACAAAAGGTACGCCGTCAGCCTTGCGGCCTCCGACTGCTTGTAGGCAACCGGTTTCAGGTTCTATTTCACTCCCCTTGTCGGGGTGCTTTTCACCTTTCCCTCACGGTACTTGTTCGCTATCGGTCATGCACGAGTACTTAGGCTTGGAGAGTGGTCTCCCCATGTTCAGACAGGATTTCACGTGTCCCGCCCTACTCAAGGACAATGCCTGTTCTACGTGTACGGGGCTATCACCCGCTAAGGCCGGACTTTCCATTCCGTTCCACTTCATTCAGCATTGCCACTGGCCTGGTCCGCGTTCGCTCGCCACTACTTGCGGAGTCTCGGTTGATGTCCTTTCCTGCAGGTACTTAGATGTTTCAGTTCCCTGCGTTCGCTTCTTACCCCTATGTATTCGAAGGTAAGATACCTTATTTCAATGCTTGGAAACCCAAGCCGACATCTCTGTCAGTTTGGATTCTCCAAGCATTTAAGGTGGGTTGCCCCATTCGGAGATCCATGGATCAAAGCTCATTCGCAGCTCCCCACGGCTTATCGCAGCGTATCACGTCCTTCATCGCCTGTGCATGCCAAGGCATCCACCAATTGCCCTTACGACACTTGATCGTTCTCATTGTCTATGCTCACCATCTAGCCGTCATCCCAACAGGAATGCGGCGGGCAGGGCTACCTTTTACAACCCAACCCACTCAATGATGCCATCGACGTGTTCAACAGGCCTGCTTTATTGGAGCTACGCCGAGCAGCTCGCTTGCAGCCTGTCATTAAGACCAGCTTCTCGAGATCAAATCCGGTATCGCGCGGTCAGGCAACGATAATCCGACCGTCCATCAGAAGCACCCGAAGGCACCAACAATGAACGATCCAGAG